>DCUA01000205.1 GCA_002329675.1 Firmicutes bacterium UBA1426
GGAGCACAATTCCGTGCTTAGACCACTTAAAGCTCTTGAACCTTTGGGGATAAGAACCAGCATTCTGAACTGTGATTCACAGGGAATGCTCGATACGGCCTCTGTTGAATCCGCAATTATGCCAAATACGCGATTGATCATATGTACTCATGCTTCTAATGTAACAGGTACTATCATGCCAATCGGTGAGATCGGAAGGATCGCAAAGAGAAGGGGTATTCTGTTTATGGTAGATGGAGCGCAGAGTGCCGGATCCCTGGACATTAATGTAGAAAAACTGGGGATCGATCTTCTTGCTGTTCCGGGGCATAAGGGACTTTTAGGTCCCCAGGGTACAGGGTTTCTTTATGTCCGGCCCGGAATCCCTTTTAGTCATTTCAAAGAAGGGGGAACCGGAACAGACTCAAAAAGCCGTAAACAACCTATAGAATTTCCAGAAGGGTATGAGCCCGGCACTCTCAATACACCCGGTATTGTCGGATTAGGTTCTTCTGTTAAATGGATAAGCCAAATGGGAGTCGAAAATATTTCGCAGCATGAGCAAGGTCTTATAAAACATCTGTACGAAGACTTGCGAAATATGAAAAGAGTTCGCTTATATGGTCCGGAGGACTTTCGGCACAGATGCTCCATTGTAACAATAAACATCGATAACATGGGCTGTGAAGAAGTAGCTTCCCGCCTCTGGGAAGAATTCCGGATAGCAGTGAGAGGCGGATTTCATTGTGCGGGCCCGGCTCATCGCACCATCGGAACGTGGGAAATCGGCGCGGTGAGACTTAGTGTGGGACCTTTCAATACCCGCAGAGATATTGTAAGAGGGGTCGATGCTATTTACAAACTGACGAAAGAGGCGTATCATTAATACAAGAAGGAGTATTGGTATGCCTATTATTAATAACAAGAATCTGATGTATCAGGTCATAGAGAATATGACTGGTATGGTTCGCATTATGGACAGTGACAACAACATCCTGTACATGAATAAAAGGATGAAAGAGGCCTTTGGAGACTTCACTGGGAAAAAATGTCATACAATGCTGTGCCATGATGACAAATGTCAAAGGTGTATCAGTGCAGTATCCATAGAAAGCGGTCATGCCGAGATGAAGGAATTGCACTTAGGGGACAGACTGTATCGGATCATGGCTTCTCCTGCCACCGATATGGGCGAAAGTAAGTATTCTATAGAAATATTTCAGGATATAACGGAGCAGAGAAAGCTTGAAGAGCAAAATCTTAAGCACTATGAGAAGCTGAAAGGCGACATTGAGTTTGCGAAACAAATACAACGGAAGGCTCTTCCTGAGGACAAGGTCTATTGGAATGCCATACGAACTTATTCTGCTTACGCAGCCAGCGAAGACCTCAGTGGAGATCTATTCGATATCGTAACAGTGGATGATGATAACTGCCTGTTTTACATAGCCGATGTATCCGGTCACGGGGTTCGCTCTTCTCTGCTGACAATGTATCTTCGCCAGGCGATTCGGGGAATGAAAGCGGCAGCGGCGGATCATGTCGCTGTACTGAGTTCACTCATCGAAGGTTATCACCAGCTCAATTTGGACAAAGAGCAGTTTGTGTCCCTTCTATATGGTGTATACAATAAAAAGACCAGAGGGTTGTCTCTCGTTAACGCAGGTCACAACTGCATGCCGATCATATTGGAAAATGGAAAGACGGATAATTCCAAAATAACAGAAATAGAACTGAAGGGGATGCCTATCTGCAGTCTGCTCTCTTTCCCAAACCACGAAATGAAGAGATTTCAGATGGAAAAGGGTGATAAAATCCTTCTTTATACCGACGGTATTACGGAATCGTTTAATAAGGAGAAAAACCGGGAATTCGGACTTTCTGGTCTGAAGAAGGTTATTCATAAATTGGGTACAAATGATGGTAAAGCTCTGGTTGATGGTATAATTGAAGAAGCGAAGAAATTTGCCGGAGGCTCACCTATGGACGATATGGCAGTTTTACTGCTTGAATTATTATAGAGATTGTTCTCTGAGTGTATCTATCCCTTTGTTGGCTAAATGATCTGCACGATTGTTTTTCTCTGTTATGGAAATAAAGTCATCCATCGTAAAATGCGGTCCATTCCACTGAATAAATTTGTCGTATAAGGACTGTTTATCGGTCTTCGGACTTTGAAGATTGACATGACCCTTGACACGGTAGAAGGATATTTGATGCTGATTGATCAGTTGAAAGAGAGCTTCCCAAAGATCCCGGTTTTCGACATCCGTCTTTTTAGAGGTTCGCCAACCGTTACGTTGCCAGTTTTCATACCACTTTTCGCGGAAGCAGTTAACCAGATAGGAGCTGTCGGAAAAAACAGAAATAGTTTGACCTGTTTTTTTTAAGGCTTTCAGAGCATTCAGCAGAGCCATCATCTCCATGCGGTTATTGGTGGTATTTTCTTCTCCGCCAAAGAGTTCCTTGCTGTGATCCCCATACTCAAGAAGAGCGCCCCAGCCGCCCAAATTTGTATCATTTTGATTTCCGGAACAAGCACCGTCTGTATAGATGTTGATGGTTTTCATTGAGTCCTCCGTAAACATTATGCGTTAGCTCCGGGGAAATGTAAAGCGATCTTAAATCCTGCGTAATATGTTTGTAATATTAATGGTTTATACTGAACTTGCTTTAGGAGCGGTATTTGCAATTGAGCTTCTTAAGACATATATTAGCACATAGATCGCAGATTTGTGTAACTCATAAAAAAATAAGCGAATAAAGAAAGGAGGAGCTTGTATGAAAAAAACAGTTATGATGCTGGTACTTGTAGCAGTGTTGCTGTGCAGCACTATGTTTTCTTTTGCTACATCCGATCCGGCCGTAACCATTGTAAGCCCATCGCAGACCATAAGCGGCACCAATCTCCTCGTTTCCGTTAAAATGACTGCACCGAAGACCATAAAGGTCTCTGTATATGAAGAAAAGGAAAAAGTCGGCGACACTTTGGTATCCATTGATCCAACCACAGTATCAGATGAAAACTTTTCATCGAAAACTCTCTTCAGTGTATCCGTCATCACACCGGAAACGTTTCAGGGCAGCGGAAGCCTGCAATTTTACAACAAACAGATCAACGACGTTTCACCGGGACTTTATCGTGTAAAGGTGGAAGTCCTCGATTCGAACAATGTTGTTACAGCCACATCTACACAGCGTACTGTTGTGATGCCAAAGGACAGCGAGGCGGCCAGCGGCAGCGAAATATTCGAGTCGCAGCAAACAGGGGCTTTCCAATGGGTGCAGAATCTGATAAAAAGCATCTTTAAAAACTAGGGCGGCGGATTGCCATGGGTAAGCCAAAGCAGTATATAGAGTCTGCAAAAAATATAATACTAGTAGTATTGTTTGTAACGACAATGCTGCTTTTGTATTTTTTTTGGGGGTCCCCCATGGCAGACAGCTTCCGTATCTCTGACATCATTGGTGAAGAGCCTTCGGAAATCCCCTCTTATCGGGAAGTCACACAGCCTGCAAGGATCGATGTGCACTTTGGTGAAGGCAACTATACGGTACTTGAAGAGCAGGATATTGACGCGTGGGAAAAGTGCCTGCAGCTTTTACGAGGCCTGGACCCGGAAGGAGTCAGGGCTCTGGAGGAGATCACCGCTGAGCAATTTGACAGAATTATGGAATTCCGATCTATTCTCTACCGCTTTCATTATGAAATGCCTTTGGATACCTTTCTGAAAAAATATGAACTGCAGGAGATTCCGGGAGCAAATGAGGTGGGAGACTTTTCTCTGATCGGATTTTCTTCGGGAAGTCCGGAAAGCCTCTTTATTTACAGCAGGGGAAAAGACAAATACTATCGAATCGTTTATGATCAACCCCATGCATCCATGGAGGAGCTTCTTTCCACGGTTGAAGATATGGTAAATGTAAGTTACTTCCGCATTGGAACTCTGGTCGGCAGAGATGACAACCGGACTCTTGTTCCTCTCGATCTAAGTACATCACTCGAGGAAGTGGCTTATTCGCAGGAATTTGAAAACCTTAATACTGCCGAGGTCAAGGCCTTTGCGCAAACCTTCTTTGGAGAAAGCTTTGACTTTGTTCGAAAGATCGAAGAGAGCAAAGGGACTCATATTTACATGTACGGTTATGGGGAAAAGGTTTTAACGATCACTGCAGAAGGAAGAGTAGAGTACAAAAACAAAGAGACTCCTCAAGGGAGTCAGCAGAATTATTTCGATGCTCTGGATTCGGCACTGCAATTTGTAGCGGCCCATGGGGGGTGGCAGACGGGTGACGGTATGGAAATGTCTCCCGTTGTCCAATATTCCCGGGCCGTTGAAAGCGAAAAGCGAAAGGGCTACCGCTTCGTATTCGGTATGCAGCTGCTTGAAGAACCGCTATATCTGGAAAGAAGTCATTCCATCATGGTTGAAGTGATCCATGGACAGGTAACACAGTATTTACGTGATATGATAGAGATCGAAGAAGAGGAATTCCGTGAACAGACTGACGGCGTTGAGAGGCAAGCCTTCTCCGCGATCAATATGATTGCTCAGAACTATCCGTATATAGCATCGGTTTTATCGGAAAAAGGATATGATTTCAGCAGTTTAACGGGAGAAGCCCTTTTTGACGCCATCTCCGATCTGATCATCTCCGTTTCAACAGGTTACATGAAACCGGATCACGGAGAGGAAGGGGACAATGTTCTGATCCCCGCATGGATCGTAAAAACTGATAATGTGATGATATACTTTGATTTGTATGACGCTGAGCCTCTTGGACATACAGGTCTATTGGAATCCTGAGGTATTAAAGATGGACTGGACAAAGGCAAAGACGATCTTAATTGTAGCGCTATTGATAACCAATTTGTTTCTTCTGGCAACTTACACCGTGGTAAAAGCCGATGATGGGCCGACGGACGAGGAGCTCCAGGCAGAGACCTTAGCTTTGCTTGAACAGAAACAGATTTATATAAAAGGAAGCCTTCCTACGCAACATGATAAAATGCCGGTTCTGATGGTAGAATACGACCGCCTCGACCCGGATGTCCTCCGGCAGAAGTTGTCGGATCAGACACCTATGGACGGAGAGCACGGATCCCGGGCAGGTATATTGAAAATGACAGAAGCCTTTCTTAAGAGTTGCGATCTATGGGGTCCAAACGTAGTTCTGAATAAAATCGAGCAGGAAGAAAACGTGACCAAAGTTTATTATCGCAACGAATATGAAGGAATTCCCGTAGAGGATAGCTATATAATCTGTACTGTGGAGGACGGTGTGGTCACAGAGATCGACCGGCTTTGGCTGAGGCCTGTAGGTTTTGGTAAATCAAAAAAGGCTACGATCTCTGCTTCTGCCGCCCTTATCGATCTCATGAGGAGTAAAAATGAGCGTTCTACCATCCTCGTAGAGAATATGGAAATGGTTTATTGGCTGAATCCTTCCGATTATGAAGGAGAAACTGCTATTTCAGATACAACGCTCCCGGCATGGAAGGTAACATATAACGGTGGGCAGATAAAGCATGTCCCTGCATACAATGACTGACGAAAAAAATCATCACAACTTTACAGGAAATTCACAAAATGAACACATTTATGCAGGATAATCAATGATAGAAAGGCTTTAATATGGCATTGAGTTTTTGCTCTTTTTCGAGCGGCAGCAGTGGAAACAGCTATTTAGTAAAATCCGATACAACAGCCATTCTGGTGGATGCTGGTATCAGTGCGAGAAAGATCCTCAACGGTCTATCACATACTGATACAAGCGAAGAACAGGTTGCAGCCCTGTTGCTGACTCATGAGCACAGTGATCACGTCAGAAGTCTGCCTGCGTTGATGAAAAAACTGAAGGGGCTCTCAGCCTACGCAAACGAAAGAACCTGGGAAGCCATCGGCAAGGAGATCGATCCTGTCAGAAGGCAGAGCTTTACAACAGGGGAGTCGTTTAATATCGGGAATATTCGGGTAAATTCATTCCGGGTATGTCACGATGCGGTTGACCCTGTTGGATATTCTTTCTATGAAGGAGGAAAACAGATCAGCAT
>DCUA01000027.1:0-354 GCA_002329675.1 Firmicutes bacterium UBA1426
TGGCTGCTTTTGAACCCATGGGGACACACCTTTAGGATACCCCTACAAATATATCCCTTGATTCGATAAAGGAGGAATTGTTTTGGAAAATAGCAGTATTAACGAAAAAAACAGCATGGCAGGTGCAACAGTCCGGTGTGCAGAACCGGAAGATTTTGTTGAGATTCTGAGACTTAATGAAGAATCTGTACATTTCCTCTCGCCTATGTCACGAGAAAAGTTGGAGCGTATGTATAAAGAGGCAGAGCTCTGCAAAGTGGTTATCAGCCAGGGTCAGATCCTGGCCTTTTGCCTTGTTTTTCGGGAAGGCGCAGACTATGACAGCGTGAATTATTTATGGTTTGCCAGCCATTA
>DCUA01000027.1:445-1607 GCA_002329675.1 Firmicutes bacterium UBA1426
AAGTTCCACGAAAAGTTTGGATTCAAAGAAGTGGGACGGCAGGAGGTTGCTGGTGGAACTAAGGTAGTATCCTTGCAGATTGCAAATTTGTAAGTAAAAAGTAGCCACAGGGTCTGTCCCCGTGGTTGTGTATTAAAATACGAAATTTAGATAAATTAATAGGGAGGATATTTATATGGAGGCAGTATGGAAGAGCTGTTTATTGAAACACCAAAGGGCAATGTGCCCATTGATCAGGAATTTATCGAGAAGTACAATTTGCAAAAAGGTATGAAAACCCCGTTTTCAAGCGATCGCATAGTCGGAAAGAATGGTGAGTTTTTTATTGATCCCTCACAACAGGAACATGTAAGGCCCTATACAAAAACAGTGCCTTTTGATGGATTCCCTGATGATGGCGTTGAAACGATGGATAACGGATTTGAGTTATCGACCTCGGAAATCATTGACTTCGCTCAGGGTATCGATTCGGAACCTTAAGGAAGATTTATCGTGGGGTCACTGTAAACCTATTCCCACACTTCGGGCAGGTGGCTTTTATAGTGCCCTTGTTCGTAGGTATGCGCATCTTTGTGCCGCATTTCTCACAGGCCACTACACGATGGTCGACCAAAGCCAGGATGCGCGATCGATCCAGACCCACAACCATGTCATCGCCGATCAAAAAGGACGGAACGCCTGTTATTCCCCTTCTCATCAGCTCGGATCTGGCTTGAGCATCCACATTAATATCTTTTTCTATATAGTGGATTCTGTTTTGCGACAGGAACTCCTTCGCTGTTCTGCAGTGTGGTCAGGTCTTTGTAGAGAATAAAATTACATTCTTCATTGCGCTTTCCTCGTTTCCTCTTTTGTTTCTTTTTTAATTATAAAACCAAACAGCAATCCTATGATCGCAAAGTAAAAAGTCGACGCAAAGGGATCGGAAGTAATAGAGCAGGTTCCGGAATAGCAGCCGATAAATCTATAATATAGAAAGCCAATCAGTGCTCCTGCCAAGGTACTGAGCAAAACTCGTTTCATACTATCTCCTTCCTCCGCTCGGAATAAATCCCGGGACCAAGAGTTACATAAAATATAACAATCCCATTTTAGCATAAATGAAATCTTTCTATGTGACTTAATCACATATTATTAATAGTTTACCCGTTAAGCTGTATCT
>DCUA01000027.1:1677-5947 GCA_002329675.1 Firmicutes bacterium UBA1426
AAAATGAATACCGGGAAATGAATAAGAGTAAGACGGCGGCGAGGATCCTGGTCCCCATTTTAATCGTACTGGTTATTGTGGGCATCTGGTTCGTAAAAAACTCGCAAACTAACGACGACGAAAATCAGCCGCCCCCCGATAATCCGGACTTTGCTCTTAATGTAACGGAACCACTGGATCTTGAACAATTAAAGTCCTATGGCATTCCTATCATCCTGGACTTCGGGTCCGAAGACTGTCCGGCTTGTATGGAGCTGGCGCCAACGATAGAAAAGCTAAACCGTGATTTGCAAGGGAAAGCCATTATTAAATATATGGATGTCTGGGAATCCCCAGAGCTGGCGGAAGGCTACCCCATCAGTGTGATCCCGACTCTGTTGTTTTTTGACAAGGACGGAAATCCCTACTCTCCGCCGGACCCGCAAAAGACCCGGATGATCATGTACAGTACCAAAGGCACAGGTGAACATGTTTTTACAGCCTGGGAAGGTGTCATGGCGGAGACCCAGATTCTTGCGGTCCTTGTTGAAATGGGGATGGAAGAATGATCGATCAATGGCTTCAGATATTATCAGAGCTCATACAAGGTAGCTTTTGGATCGCACCGTTGCTAGCTTTACTGGCAGGTGTGCTCACATCCTTTACACCCTGTGCGCTATCCAGCGTACCCCTTGTGATCGGCTATGTGGGAGGCGCGGGACATAATGATACGAAGCGCTCTTTTCTGTTGTCGCTCACCTTTGCTTTGGGGATGGCAATCACTTTCACCGCTTTGGGGACCGTCGCTTCCTTGCTGGGCAGACTGATAGGATCCTCGAACAGTTGGTGGTACATTGCTCTTGGTGTTTTAATGGTGTTGATGGCTCTCCAGATCTTCGAGATCTATAATTTTATACCTTCAACTTACCTTACAGATAAAAATTCAAAAACAGGATATGTAGGAGCGTTGGCAACTGGTATTCTGGGAGGGATTTTCTCTTCCCCCTGCGCAACTCCGGTACTGGTTGTCCTGCTCGGCATCGTCGCACGAAGCGGAAACGTTCCATGGGGCGTGTTGCTTCTGCTGTTTTATTCGTTGGGACATAGCGTTCTGGTTTTGGTAGCGGGCACATCGGTGGGATTTGTAAACAAAGTCACATCCAGCGGAAAATACGGTCTGCTCAGCAAGATATTGAAATATGTAATGGGCACAGGCGTCCTGCTCATCGCATTTTATATGTTCTATTTAGGGTTCTGATCATGAATTAAAAGGTGCCAGACACCGGTGGTAATGTCTGACACCAATAAATGGCGCCGTCAGGGGCACCATATTAGCCAATCATAGATCTATCGGATTGGCTTTTTTGATAGGAGTGACACCTGCTATCTGGTTTCAAAGGATTCGCAGTCTGTGCATTTTACGTCTGTAGGATCCTTTTCATGTGTTCCTACTTTAATTTGGCTTAAAGCGCAGTAATCATCACCCCGCGCATGGTGGGTGCATTGGGTTACTGAGCATTTAATGCTGTGGTTGTAATTTGTTTTATCCATAATTTGACCTCCTGTTTTGTTTGCTGTTAGTATTTACAGATTCCCGAAAAATATTAGAAAAAATCTATATAAAGACATGGGCTCTTTGGTCAGCCATGGCCAATACAGCCTTCTGTGTGCAAAATTTCAACTTATACGAGAATTTGACTCATCGAGAGCCCCGATATGTGCAAATTTTCCGTTTGTACGTAAGTAAATTGGGATAACCGCCCTTTATTCGACGTACAACCGGTTTTTTTGCTCACTAAAGGTTCAAATTCAGCAGCAAAGCTTGCACAACTTGATTTTTTGCACATCTGGGGGCGCGGGCCAAAAGCTGGACTCCTTTGGAGGAGGGCAAATTCCACCGGCGACCTGTACAAAGTTACCAAATTGAAATAGAATAAACAGAGAATATTTTGAATTTTGCAGGTTCAAGCAAAAAGGAGGTAAAGACATGTCAGTGTTGATCAAGAACGGAACCATCGTTACTGCAGACAGTGAGTTCACAGGTGATATCTATGTGGAAGGGGAGTCCATAAAAGCCATTGGTGAAGAGTTGGAAATGCAGGCAGATGAAGTGGTGGATGCCACGGGAAAATACATTTTGCCCGGTGGTGTTGACCAGCATGTTCATTTCTCCTTTACCTATAAAGGAAGTAAAGTCAGGGGATTTGAGACGTCCAATGCAGCGGCGGTCGGCGGAACCACTACCCTTATCGAATTTGTGAATCAGGTTCAGGGCAAGGGATTGGTGGAGTCCATTGACGACTATCGCAAGACGGATGCCGATGGGATCGCCATGGTGGACTATGCATTTCACAGTGTCATGACGGACCCACGGCCGGAGGTCATAGAGGAGATTCCCAAACTGGCTGATGCCGGCTATCCCACCATGAAGCTCTTTATGGCCTACAAAGGAATGTTTTTCCATGCGGATGATGATGCGATCCTGAATGCCCTGTATAAAGGGAAAGAGGCGGGCATCACGGTTATGGTGCACGCAGAGAATGCCGAGATGATCGACGTATTGTCCAAAAAACTCATTGCTGAAGGCAAAACCGCTCCCTATTATCATGCGGTTTCCAGGCCGCCCGTGGTGGAAGCAGAGGCCACGAGGCGAGCGATTTATTTAGCTGAGCTGGCAGAGGCGCCGCTTTATGTGGTTCACGTGTCTGCAATAGAAGCTATCGAAGAAATCAAGCAGGCCTTTGGCAGAGGGCAGGCTGTCTACGGGGAGACCTGTTCGCATTATCTGGTCCTCGACAGGGAGGATCTGGCGAAGCCCGGCTTCGAAGGCGCGAAATACGTCTGCTCTCCTGCGCTGCGGACGAAAGAGCATCGGGATGCCTTGTGGCAGGCGGTTGACCGCAAATGGATCAACGCAATCAGTTCCGATCACTGTGGATTTGATTACGAAAATCAGAAGCACATGGGTGCCGGTCCGGGCAAATCTTTTGCGGACATTCCAAACGGTGCTCCCAGCCTTCAAAACCGGTTGAATATCTTATGGACATACGGCGTATGTGAGGGTCGGATCTCCAGGAGCCGCTTGGTGGATCTCTTTGCAACCATGCCCGCCAAGATCAACGGGCTTGAGAAAAAAGGCCAGATAGAAATCGGATACGATGCAGATCTGGTCATCTTCAATCCCAATTATGAAGGGATCATCAGCGTTGCCAATAATCTGGAGGGTGTTGATTACTGTCCCTTTGAAGGCTTCGCACAAAAAGGAAGACCGGAGACCGTGTTCCTTCGTGGCAGCAAAATCGTCGACAATGGTAAGTATGTAGGCACAAAGGGCCAGGGCAGGTTCATTCCGGGCAAACCTTACGGATATGTATACGGAGGGTGAGATGAGGATCAATGGTGACAGGATGCTGGCGGATCTGCATCATATACGTACCATTACGGATACTACGGGTGCCGGTGTGACCCGTTTCTCCTACGGTGAAAAGGATGGCGAAGCCAGGGCATATATAAAACAGGTCGCAGAACAGGCCGGCTTTGTAGTTCGCACCGATGCCGTCGGAAATGTGTTCATTCGTCCCGGAAATGCTCTCGAAGAAAGTGTTGGAAGCATTCAGAATGCTCTGAAGAAGATCCTGGTAGGGTCTCACATCGATACTGTGAGAAACGGCGGTTGGCTGGATGGAGTCTATGGCGTTATCGCGGGACTAGAGGTTATGCGTACTTTGTCCGAAAGCGGTATGAAAAGCGAAAGTAATATGCAGAATGAGTCAAGTGAGCACCCGAACGTGGAACTCGTGATCTTTGCAGAAGAGGAAGGTTCCAACTTTGGGTCCACCATGACAGGAAGTAAATTCATCGCAGGCATTTACGGTGAGGAGGAACTGGATCGTCTCCAAAATGACCGGGGCACATCCCTGCGGCAGATGTTAGAACAATGGGGGTTCCCACGATATAAGAGGGAGGAAGTGGTCTGGGATTTCGAACGGATACAGGCCATGCTGGAGCTTCACATTGAGCAGGGGCCGGTGTTGGAGCGAAAGGGCCTGTCCGTTGGTGTGGTGGATGTGGTCTATGGTATGCGGGTTTCAGAATTCACCCTTCAGGGTGTTGGTAACCATGCGGGAGCTACTCCGATGGAGGATCGGCAGGACGCTCTGGCCGCAGCAGCCCTTTGCATTGCGATAGCAGAGGAAATAGCAGGTGCGGATCCGGAAGAAACGACAGTAGCTACGGTAGGGAAAATCAACGTTCTACCCAACTGCTCCAACGTGATCCCCGAGAAAGTAGT
>DCUA01000167.1 GCA_002329675.1 Firmicutes bacterium UBA1426
GACAACTCCCTCTGCTTGCCGTTTAGTTGCTGCATGGTCAATGAGGATGCGCTGAAATCTATAGAGATGTGCATTTTCATTCCTCCCATTTTCACAAGCCCTGTCTGATCACAAGCCTTGCCTAATAGAATTCTATCTCTCGCAATTTTTTTATGCATCGGGAAAGATATCTAACTCTTCTCCACAGCCGTTTTTATAATTCGGAACCAGGGTACGGATCCAGTTTTTCACATCTTCATCAGATCCATAGCATGTACGGATGATCTCGTCTCCCAGCGCATCTCTACCCCTTTTTAAGATCTCGGCAAGGGCAGGAGTCGCCGGTACAGGGCGCCCGATAAAAATGCTTCCATGGGACGTACTCTGCAAGCCTTCTTCATCCAGCAAAAGCTCCTCATACAGCTTTTCTCCCGGCCGAAGCCCTGTAAATACAATATCGATGTCTGTGTAGGGAGTGTAGCCGGAAAGCCGGATCAGATTTTCCGCCAGGTCTTTGATCTTCATGGATTCTCCCATATCCAGAATAAAGATCTCTCCTCCTGCAGCCATGGCACCGGTCTGTATCACCAACTGCACCGCTTCGGGGATGGTCATGAAATAACGGGTCACCTCGCGATGAGTCACCGTCACAGGCCCCCCTTGCTCTATTTGTTTGCGGAACAGGGGTAGTACGCTTCCGTTGCTGCCTAATACATTTCCAAATCGCACAGCCGAAAAACTGGTCATTGAGGTCTTGCTCTTTTCCTGCATCAGCATTTCCCCGATGCGCTTTGATGCACCCATTACGTTCGTCGGGTTAACGGCTTTATCCGTAGAGATGAGAATAAACTTCTCCACTCCGTACTCATCTGAAAGGTTGATCACATTATTTGTTCCGATAACATTGTTGAGCAAAGCCTCCCGGGGGTTCATCTCCATCAGAGGTACGTGTTTGTGGGCAGCAGCGTGAAATACCACATGCGGTTCATGCATCCGAAAGACCCGGTTCATGAACTTTCTGCTCTGCACGGAGGCAATTACCGGTACGAACTCTATCTCCGGATGGGATCTTTTCAGCTCCACACTCAATTCATAGAGGTTATTTTCATAGATATCCACTGCCACCAGCTTTCGGGGCCCTATGGCTGACACCTGTCTGCATAGCTCAGAACCGATGGACCCCCCGGCTCCCGTTATAAGAACTATCTTGTCCCCTATGTAACTACTGATCGCACGTATATCCAGCGATACCGGTTCCCGGCCCAGCAGGTCCTCGATGTTGATCCCTCTCAGCTTGCTGATGCTCACTTTTCCATCGATCAGATCAATGTAAGCAGGAAGGATGTTGGTCTTACAGCCTGTCTTCCCACAAATATTGGCGATTGCCTGGACGGCCTTCCTGCTGCCGGAAGGGATGGCTATAATGATCTCATCAATGTTGTATTTTTTCACCAGGGACGGAATGGCATCCCGGTTGCCAAGAACCTTCTTTCCGGCAATCCCGTTTCCGAGTTTTGCAGGATCATCATCCACAAGCGCAACAACATGCTTTTTCGACTGGGGGTTATTACGGATCTCTTTGACCATACTGGCTCCCGCATCCCCTGCACCGACTATGAGCACTCTTGAAGGTCTGTTAGCAGAAGATCCTCCATGGAGTAACCAGGTAGCCAGCCGCCTGATGCCACCGGAATTGTGAAAACTCCGCAGCATCCGGTAAGCGATCCTGGATCCGCCCAGAAATATAATATCGAATGCGAAGGTTATCAGATATACACTCCTGGGAAGCATCTGCTCAAAGTACAACATAACCAGTACAACAGATGCAAAACCAATAGTGGCCGCCACGCAGACCCGAGAGACCTCATGGGTCCCTGCATATCTCCATAGACTGCTGTACAGGCCCATGGCTCCATTTACAGCAATCTTTATCACTGTGATAAAAATAGCCCAATTTGTGTAGATAGTTAAGTACTTCCCAAACTCATTGGAATGTACCGCGAAGTCAAACCGGAGCAGCAGAGCGAAGATAAATGTCAGGTTAATAAGAATAATGTCTGCAAAAATAAGGACGCCTATAATGGAGTATTTCTTCATATAATCCTCATCAATTATATGTAATATTTGCCGCGCCTATTGTGAAAGTTCACAGATGCCCACACCTCCGGGGAAATCCGAAGGTGCTTGTCTAAGTTAATAATACTATTATTTTCCTGTTTACGCAACCCCTAATGGTTGTCCAGAGGCTTTACAGCAGGACCACTGATCACTTCGCCGTCGATATCGAACCGGGAACCGTGACATGGACAATCCCAGCTTCGTTCCTCGGGGTTCCAGGCAAGCTGGCAACCCATGTGCTGACATTTTGTCGATACCACGTGCAGCGAACTCTGCTCGTCCCGGAACACGCCTGCTTTCTCTCCTTTGTATTCCACAACGCCTCCATGACCCGGTTTAACTGCAACCGCTTCCTCTTCCGGCATTGAGAAAATTTCCCGCAGAAGACCGCTTCCGATGGTTTTCACATCGTCCCATAGTTCGAAAGAGGATGTGGGTTTTGTAAACCGGTGAGGTGCAAAGACCTCTGCGCCCTCTGCGGCAATCTCGTAAGGCTTCTGTGCAATCATGGAAGAAATGATATCCGCAGCAATCATAGAACTGGTCATGCCCCACTTTTGAAATCCTGTGGCAATGTACCAGTTGGGATGGTCGGGAGAATACTGTCCGATATAGGGTATCCCGTCTAGAGGCATACAATCCTGAGTGGACCAGGCATAGAGTTCTGTTGCACCGGGGAACCATT
>DCUA01000053.1:0-1415 GCA_002329675.1 Firmicutes bacterium UBA1426
ACCTGACTTTTTCATAGAAAGACCAGAGGACCTGTTTTCTATTCTCTAAATGGACTTAAATAGCAGATGAATGCACCCTTAGGGGTGCACTTTTGATATAATAAAGTAGCACAATCCGTTAGAAAGGAGCTCCCTATGCTAAGACTCTATTATGGAAGAGAAAGTGTAGATAAAGACCGGATCATGTATGATCAAATCAGCCGGTCCTTGTCACGCCTCGGATCAGCAGGGGCATCCGGGAGGATTATTCTGGTTGTTCCGGACCAATACACTCTGCAGGCAGAGCGGAATGCCATCTCTCATCTTAAGGTGAAAGGCCTTATGGACCTTGAAGTACTGTCCTTTTCCAGGCTGGCGGGGCGTGTTCTGAATGAAACGGGGGGCAGCAGACGAACCCCCATTGATAAACACGGCCGCCATATGCTTCTGGCAAAAATAATGAAAGACTGTGAAGAGGATCTGTTAGTCTTTCGAGGCATGAGCAGTTCCCACTCCTTTCTCGATATGGCAAACAACCTCATCTCGGAAATGAAGCAATACAACAGCACGCCGGAAGAAATAGTGAGAATCATCGGCGAAATGAAAGAGGACAGCCTGCTGAGACGCAAACTCAGTGATATAGCCCTTATCTTCGGAAACTATGAAGAAATGATCAGTGAAAAATACATAGATACAGAAGACCATCTCAACCTTTTCTTATCGAAAATCGGCCAATCAGACCTGGTTAGGAATGCAGAATTCTGGGTGTCGGGATTTGACTCTTTTACTCCGAAATCTATTAAGATCATTGAAGAATTGACTCTTCACAGCCATGGCGTAAACATGATGCTCACCTCCGACAATGCGGNNTCAGGTTTGACAGAAAAACAGCGGGTGGATAGCCCTGATGCCCAGCGGGATTCCGCTATAAGACATCTGGAGAAACAGATATTTGCCCACCCCTACCAGCCCTTTACCGGCGGGGACGAATCCTTGCTCTTTTGCAGAGCAGCCAATTTCTATAGCGAAGCTGAAACCGCGGCGGCCTATATCATAAGCCTTGTGCGGGACCATGGGCTCCGCTTCCGGGACATTGCCGTTATCTGCAACGACATGGATGGCAGAGGAGCTATCATAAAGCGGGTCTTCGATGAATACGGCATCAGCTTTTTTATGGACCAGAAGCGCCGTGCCCTGCACAATCCGGCAATTGTCTTTATATCTTCACTATTGGATGTGATCCAGTCGGGATGGGCTTACGAGGATGTCTTCCGCCTGGTGAAGACAGGCTTTTGCCCTATTGACCCGGATGAAGCAGAGGAGCTGGAAAATTACGCCATCCGCTATCGGATAAGAGGTTCAAAGTGGAAGAAAGATTTCATATATGGAAAAAAAGAATACGAGGAAGAGGAATTTCAAAAGCTTAACGAAAACCG
>DCUA01000053.1:1498-5925 GCA_002329675.1 Firmicutes bacterium UBA1426
TTTTGCCGGGATCTGGATGAGGCCGGAGAGCTTGAGGCTGCTATGGAAATGCAGCAGATATGGGAAAGTATCCAAGGCCTTTTAGACCAATTGGTGGAGCTCATCGGAGAGGAGGCCATCAGCGGAGAAGACTATTCTTCAATGCTTCAAGCCGGATTTGATTCTATTGAGCTTGGGTTGATCCCCACCACCATCGACCAGGTGGTGGTAGGCACTATGCAGAGGACCAGAGTAGGGCAGATCAAGGCACTGGTGGTTATGGGAGCAAATGACGGCATCCTTCCCGCGGCAGCAAACGAGGATGATCTGCTCAATCAGGACGAAAGAGCTCTGTTGCAGCAACAGGATATTTTGATCTGCAAAGATGATGACCTGCGCAGCATGGAGGAGAGGCTTGCGATTTACAAGCAGCTTTCAAGGCCTGAAAAATATCTGTGGATCGGATATTCCGCTGCGGATATGGAAGGCAAGGAACTGCGTCCTTCTATTATATTTGATAAGCTGCGAAAGCTGTATCCCGATGTTCCTTTGGAAAAGGACCTGCGAAACAGGGAAGATCCCATGGAGCTCCTTGCAGGACCCGAAAGCAGTCTTAAGTTCCTTGCAGAGGCTTTGAACAAAGCGGGCAGTGGGGAAGAACAGCTGGATCCCGTGTGGAAGGCGACTTTCAACTGGTACAAGGAGAAGGATGACAGAGGACTTGAAATAGTAGGTCAAGGGATCCGCTTCACCAACCGGGTGGAGAACCTGGAGACCAAACTAGTGGAAAAACTCTTTGGAAGAGAAGGTCGGCGGGAGCTTCGGGTCAGCCCATCGCGTCTCGAGAGATTTTCCCGGTGTCCTTTTGCTCACTTTGTTCATTACGGCCTGTCTCCGAAAGAGCGTCGCGTCTTTGAAGTGGCTGGCCGTGAAGTGGGCGATGTCTATCACCATTGTCTCATGCGGCTTGCAGAGAGTCTCACTGTCAAAGGCGTACCCCTGACTCATGAAGAATCCCCCTGGATGCGCATAACGGAAGAAGAGTGCTCAGAAAAGGTGGCCGCCCTGATGGAGGAAGTGGCCGCAGAATACAGGGAAGGTGTGCTGGTAGCGGGCGAAGAGGAGCGATATCGTACTACCAGAATGCAGGAGGTCTGTCAAAGGGCGGCCTGGGCGTTAGTCCGGCATGTGAAACAGGGACAGATCAATGAGATCTATTTTGAAGAAGCCTTTGGTATCGGTGAAGACAAGCTGTTTCCGCCCATACGCGTGGCTGTAGGGGAGAAAGAGCTTCTAATAGAGGGCAAGATCGACCGGATCGACGTGCTTCCGGATGGTTTTGTGAAGGTCATTGACTACAAATCGGGGAAGGAAAAGTTCGATGTCAAAGAGGCCTTAGGCGGCTGGCGACTCCAGTTGATGCTATACCTAAAGGCGGCAACAGACGGCATGGAGGCACTTAACCGTCCCGCAAAACCGGCGGGAGTCTTCTACTTTGAAATTGCCGACCCTATGATCGACGCAAGCGAATACAATGAACAGATGTTGCGAGACAAGCTGGAGGCAGAGCTGCAGCGCATCTATAAGCTGGATGGCATAGTACTGGATGATCCGGCAGTCATCGATAGCATCGCCGGTGAATTCAGCGGACATTCCGAAATCCTGCCAGTGCGGAAAAATAAGGACGGGAGCGTGTCAGGAACCACTGACAGCAAGCTGTTGACAGAGGATGAATTCCGAGATCTCCGCGCTTCCATGGATGAAGTGATAACACAGCTTTGCAGTTCGCTGGCCTCCGGAGTGATCCGCCTTCAACCCAAAAAGACAAAGTATGAAACTGCCTGCAAATACTGTGATTACAAAAGCATCTGCAATTTTGAATTATCCTTTGACGGCTGCTCCTATGATGTGGTAAAATAGTGGTCGCTGAACAACACAGCGACCCGTACATGCTACTGTGGCTCAGTCGGTAGAGCAGCTGATTCGTAATCAGCAGGTCAGCGGTTCGAATCCGCTCAGTAGCTCCATAAGAACCCTGTAATTGTAATAATTACAGGGTTCTTTGCCTCTTGAGTGGAGTTGTCGTATATTTTTTTGGTCCTTATTTAGTCCTTGTTGATAAAATGATGTCTTTTCATATGGATTTAGTTATATGGAAACAGTGTGACAAAAAGGACAAAATACTCTTCGTGAACCTAGCTCTCCTTCAAAATCACACTGCATGAAGCCATTGCTGAGCTTTTGCATCGTTGCCTTGCTTCCTTTGACACAATTTCAAAAGGTATTTTCGCCGACACGATAGATGTCATCATTTAACTAATCGTTTTATTTGGTTATCAATGTTACTTCCAATTCTATGATATCGCGATTACAAGGGTGTGGAGATGTTGCTATAACATATGACTATACCTCTAATTCAAAATAAGGATTGTAAATAAAGGAAATATTTGTTACAATAAATCGAAATAACAGAATAATTAAACATTTATGTCCCTCGGTTTAGAGAGGTTGTATCCCATTGTTGAAACGAGAACTTGCGTCATGAGCAAAAAGAAACATAAAAAGCAAAGATTGATTAAAGCTGATGATTGATGAATCAATGCCAATCATGTGGATAGACCTTGACTATGATAAAGACAGAAAACTGCGGAATGCAAAAGGAAAACAATGCAATTATTGTGACATTCCGACTGGAGAGATTGACCGATAAAAGTATTGAGTGTCGAAATCACAAAAAGCAGAATAGAAAGCTTTCGTCGCCAATATCACAGAAAAGTTGGCAGAAATGATCCTTGTCCTTGCGGCAGCGGCAAGAAATACAAGAAGTGCTGTATACATTCTTATAAAACATTTCAAGAATACACTCCACATATACGTGGCATTGATCGCAAATATGAATCAGGTAAAGATAAGGGAAGCCTCGGGATGCTTGAAGAATGCCTAAGTAAAAACATCCGAACCCAAGAAAATCTCACGGATTTGATTATTAAGCCATTAAGAAACATACGAACTATTCGACAAAAGCCAGCGCATGAATTAATATCCAATCAATATGATGTCACACTATACCAGAAGCAGTTTTATTTAATTAATGATACTTATACAGCAATCAGGGCTATAAGGTTGTTTTTTGCTAATCATCCTTTAGCGAAGGATGTGAAAATTCCAGAACACTTGATTTCTGGAACGGTTGTGAATTATTAAAAGATTATAATTGGTCTATTTAGACCAGTTTGTTGGTGCCAGAAAAATGGTCAAATATAATTGCCTCGAATTCGAAGCAATAACAAATTTGTTATTGTAACTTAATAACGAATGTGTTATTATAATATTACAGCAGAAGGGAACCCTAAAGAATGTTCGAAGTTGAATTTTATGAAGACCGAAGCGGCAACGAACCCATTAAGGACTTCATTGTAGACTTGCAGGCAAAAGGGCAAACAAGTAAAAATGACCGCATCCGCAGCGAAAAAATCCTGACCTACATCAGAGTGCTGCAGAAATACGGAACAAGAGCCGGTGAACCTTATGTCAAACACATCGAAGATGATATCTGGGAGTTACGCCCTTTGGATGACAGGATATTCTTCTTCTACTTCAGAGATAACACTTTTGTACTGCTTCATCATTTTCTGAAGAAGACAAAGAAGACTCCGCGCAGAGAGATTGAACAGGCAAAAAGAAATCAGACCGATCACCTTGAAAGGAGCAAATAGATATGGGAACTAATTTTAATAAGCTCTGGAACGACCCGAAATTCATTGACCCGACACAGAAAGCCAAGATTGATTTTGAGGTAGCTCTGATTGGGAAGCTGATTGAAGCCAGAGAATCCAAAGGGTTGTCCCAAAAGGAGCTTGCTGAACTTGCAGGCTTAAAGCAGCCTGCCATAGCAAGACTTGAAAGCATGAAAGCGACACCGCAGATAGATACGTTATTTAAAATCCTGCAGCCGTTAGGATATACGCTGGCTGTTGTGCCTTCCGACCAGCCTCAAAAGTAGGATGAATCTGCAGGTGCCACTTGCAGATTTCTTTTATCGTTTTCCTGATCTCAGGAAAATGATATTTATACTACCTTACGAACAACCAGCGGTCGCCGGTTCGAATCCGGCCAGTAGCTCCAAAAAACCCTCCAAGAGAGGGTTTTTTAATTGGCGTATAGGTATGAACCGGCGACCTTTACGGTTTAATAAATAACTGCACCCAATAAACCCCCGATGATCCTGCATCGAAATATCCGAAAGCTACATCCGTGAATTCTTTGCGGAGAAGGTTTTCCTTATGGCCTTTCGAATTCATCCACCCGTTTATCACTTCTTGGGGTGTTCTGTAGTTGTAGGCAATATTTTCGCCGGCGGCACAATAGGTGATACCGAACTCTTTGATCATATCAAAAGGCGTCCCATATACCGGAGAGTTGTGACTAAAATAATCATTTCGCCACAT
>DCUA01000103.1 GCA_002329675.1 Firmicutes bacterium UBA1426
GGTTTTTATGGTATAATAAGTCATAAACATTTTTTCGAGGTGAACAGGTATGCTGATGAAGGATACAAAGGATAAAAGGGACCAGATCCAGTTTGTTTCCGCTTCTTCTTTAGTCCCGGAAAACCATCTTTTACGTGAAATTGAAAGGGCAATTGACTTTTCCTTTATCTATGAGCTTGTGGAAGATAAATATTCAAAAGACCAGGGCCGTCCAAGCCTCGACCCTGTCACTCTGATTAAAATCCCCTTAATCCAGTATCTGTACGGAATTACAAGCATGCGTCAGACCATCAGGGATATTGAGGTCAATGCAGCATATCGCTGGTTTTTAGGACTGGATTTAACGGAGCCGGTACCTCATTTCAGCACCTTCGGAAAGAACTACACAAGAAGATTCAAGGGTACAGACCTTTTCGAGCAGATATTTAAAAAAATCCTTGAAGAATGCTTCAACTGCGGCCTTGTTGACCCGTCTGTAATTTTCGTGGATGCAACGCATATCAAAGCCAGTGCCAATAAAAAGAAGACTATTAAAATCCTTGCCGAGGCGCAGGCTCTTCATTATGAGGCTGAACTTTTCAGAGAGATCAATGAAGACAGAGTGAAGCACGGAAAGAAGCCTCTGGAAGGCGGAGAGGATGATGTCGATGACGAAGATGAAAATAATGACGGTGATGGCGGAGGGAAATGGGGTGGTGGAGAGAAGAAAGAGATTGATCAGAGCACTACCGATCCCGAAGCGGGGATGTTTCATAAGGGAGAGCACAAACGGGAATTCGCATACGTCTCCCAGACCGCCTGCGACAAAAATGGCTGGATACTTGGATATACCATTCACCCCGGCAATGAGCATGACAGCAGGACCTTCAAGAATATCTATGAAGAAATTAAACCATATGAACCCGATATGCTCGTAATGGACGCAGCCTACAAGACGCCTGCCATTGCAAGGATGCTTATCAAGGACCGCATAAACCCGTTGTTTCCCTACAAACGGCCGGCGACTAAAAAAGGATTCTTCAAGAAATATGAATATGTATATGATGAATATTACGACTGCTACATCTGTCCGAACAATCAGATATTGAAGTATTCAACCACGAACCGTAACGGGTACAGGGAATACAAAAGCAACGGAAGCATCTGTTCCGGGTGTCCGCATCTTTCAAAATGCACTGAAAGCAAAAATCACGTAAAGCTTGTGACCAGGCATATATGGGAAGATTACATAGAAACCTGTGAAGATATCCGCCACACACGTGGGATGAAAGAATGGTATGACAGGCGAAAGCAGACCATAGAAAGAGTCTTCGGCACAGCCAAGGAATATCACGGGATGAGGTACACAAGATACATAGGAAAAGCCCTGATGGAAATGAAGGTAGGGCTTACCTTTGCTTGCATAAATCTTAAAAAACTGGCTAAGATGAAGAAAAGGCTGGGCCTGTTAACCGGTCCGGCCGACGCTAATCTTCGAAATTTTATTTGTGAATTAATATTCGTGATAAAAAAGAAAATCCCATCAGTTGTACTCGCTTGCTGATGGGATTTGTCTACAATCTGTGCATGCAAAATGAATTTTGCATGCTGATTCCGTTTCATATATCGTTCCCCTGAGGGCAGCTCCTTCAACTGTCGCTCCAACTCGAAGAGCTTATCGCAGAAGGCCAGACCAATCTTTGCCTTTGATCCTTTTGGATTTTTCGGCAGCGCCCGGTGCCAATACCGGCGCATATGCGACCAGCAATAGCAGTGGGTTACATCCGGGACCGCATTATACCCCTGATACGCGTCGGTCATCAAATATCCCTTAAATCCCTTGAGGTAGTTTTTCGCATACTCACCGGACCTTCCGGGCTGGTACTCGAAAAGAATGATCGGCGGGGGCCCTTTCTCATCGACTTTCCGGCTGATGCTGCGATAAACCCACATCCTAGACTTGGCCGAAGGCAGTCGATCGTTCTCCTTCAACACCTGGATTTCTGTCTCATCCGCTGCAATCACGTCACCTTTCAGAAGCTCTTCCTTCATCCTCTCATAAAGGGGAAACAGATGCTCTTTTGCGGATTTCAGTATCCAGTTGCCCAGAGTTGCCCTGCCTATCCGGACTCCCTGATAGCACCAGTCTTTTTCCTGGCGGGCAAGGGGCATTGCATTGACATATCTTTGGTACATCACATGGGCTACCGCCGACGGAGAGGCAAGACTATGCTTTATCACAGGCTCCGGAACGTTTGATTTGATGATCCGTGCCTGGGTTTCTTCCTTATGGCATTCATCACAGACATAATTGGCTCTGAAATACCTTTTAATATACATCCTCTGGGGAATGACCTCAATCTCATCACGAACGTGTTCTTTACCGAGATAACGGGTTTTACTTCCGCAGGCATCACAGATACGGGCATCTTCCTCCGTATCAAGCAAAACCTCGATGGCGGGAAGGGATGCAAGCAGTTCCTCCCTGGTCCGCTTCGGCTTTCTGGTGTGACCTGGGATCTGGACCTCCTGCAGCTCTTCCTTACCTGCATCCTTTGCAAACACTTCCGCTTCATTTATGATCCGCGCCATAAAGGAAAGCTGATCGGCATCCTCGATAAACCGGCGTTTTTCACTGGACTGACCAAAGAGCATACGGCGGAGTTTTTCGAAGTTCTCACTTAACCGGAGATTCTCCTTTTGCAGCTTTTCGTATTCCGCCTGCTTTTGTTCTGCCTCTTTCTCAAGCCTTATGATTGTTTCTATTAGTTCCTCTTTTGTGAGATCATTCATCATCTTTTCCATAATTAGAGCATACCATAAAAATGCAAAAATGTCCAGTATTTCCAACGCTTGCGCCGGATTTTTTACTGGACTTTTTCCACTTTTCTTATGGATTTTTTGCAGGATTTCCGCGTGTTTTTTCAGTAAATGTCTCTGGCTGTTATCTCTGAAAATCCCTTTGGCGGATCAATGGAGAACCCGTTCAGAAGCTGGTCCATTTGCTGCCTGGAAATATTCCTGACTTGGACCGGATCATCTGGCCACACAAATCTTGCCCCTGCAGCATCCAGCCTCTTGTACAGCAGGATAAATCCATTCCGGTCCCAAACCAATCCCTTCAAACGGTTTCTTGAACCGTTGCAGAAAAGAAACAAGGATCTGCTGAAAGGATCAAGACCGAATGACTGCTTCACCAGGATCGAAAGACCGTCCACGTTTTTCCTCAAGTCAGTCGGACCGCAGGCCACATAGATGGCATCGAGATGTTCCAGGCATTTCAGCATATCGTGTCTACCACCTTTATGATCTGCGAAAGCAGGATTGGATTAAAATTCTCTTTAACTTCTATGTTCCAGTCATGATAGGAAAGCCGGATTGATGATGGGAGCAGACCGAGGTCTGGGGATGCTGTTCCCCCAGACTGTTTCAGGTCAACTTTGCCCCAAACCCTTAATTCGGTACCATGATCTGCATTTTGCAAAGCCTGATCTTCTTTCTTCAGTCTCACCAGCCATTGCCGGCATGTGGTTGTCGGAATATTGTTTCTCTTGCTCCAGCCGTTTACCGACATTCCACTTTCCTGGCAGCTCCTGGCTAGCTCTCTCCAATTTTCGTATTTCAGCATAATCGAATACCTCCATTTAAATTTATGGAGATATTATTTCATACTCGGCAACTCCTGACCATGCGCCCCCGTATTAAGCACTTACG
>DCUA01000207.1:0-2717 GCA_002329675.1 Firmicutes bacterium UBA1426
TCTTTACGGAACGGAAAAGAGCTACACCTATGAACTGTACAAAGAGAACACCTTTCGTGGGTTGCCGGTTCTTCTAAGGGAGATAGGTTACTCCACAATTGTAATGCATGGCTATGAGGGAAGCTTCTGGAGCCGGGATGATATGTATCCCGCTCAGGGTTTCGATACTTTTATCGACGATGAGGGTTACAAACCTTCGGTGATCCATGGTTGGGGTATACTGGACGAGGAGTTTTACCCGCAGTCGGTTGATTACTTAAAGGAACAGCCTCAGCCTTTTTACAACTTTATGATATCTCTGTCCAACCATACTCCTTTTGTTATGGATGAACAGTATCAAAGACTGAAATTAGCCGAGAAGCATAAAGGGACCCGGTTTGGCAACTACCTGAACAGCACGGCTTATTCCGACTATGCCATTGGAGTCCTGATCGAGGCATTGAAGGAAGCGGGCCTCTACGAAAATTCGGTTATTGCACTCTATGGGGACCATTTCGGTCTGGCTCAGAGGGATGAGAACAATGAGGAACTCTTAACGGATTTCCTGGGCAAGCCCTATCGGTTTGATGAGATGGCTAATATACCGCTGATCATCCACATTCCTGGGAAGGAGATCAATGAGACACTGACTATAGCAGGCGGGCAGATCGATTTTCTGCCTACGATCGCTTACTTGATGGGTCTTGAAGATCTTGATACCATATACTTGGGACAGAATCTGCTCACGGCAGACACTGGTTTTGTGGCCCAGAATCGCTATGCCCCACGGGGTTCCTTCATTACAGACGGCATTATATTTTTCATGTCAGGCGATAGTGTTTTTGAAAACGGAAAAGCCTGGTCCACGGATACGGGAGAAGAAGTTTCCCTTGCGGGGCTCAAGAGCCTTTCGGTCAGATCTGCCGCTTTGGTTGCCGCGTCAGAAAAATATCTGGAAACAGACGCAATCGGCGAATTATGGAACGCAAAGTCGATAGAAGAGGATACCGGGGAGGTCAATGATGTTGAATGAAGCAAAGCGAATTGAGATATTGAATGTT
The DNA here is from genome assembly GCA_002329675.1 of Firmicutes bacterium UBA1426. GTDB lineage: Bacteria > Bacillota > Clostridia > Peptostreptococcales > Anaerovoracaceae > UBA1426. Next base: position 1,041 of record DCUA01000207.1, read on the forward strand.
CCTGTGGATATGATTGATATGGAGATGGCAGCGGAGAGGCTGGCAGAGCTTATGAAAACCCCGGGCTGCAGCCTCATTGTAACACCCAACTCAGAGATCATTGTCAATGCGGGAAAAGATCCGGAGCTGATGGAGATCATACGCTCCGCGGATCTGGTCATTCCCGACGGGATCGGTCTTGTGTATGCCTCCAGGCTGTTAGGAAACCCTCTCAAGGAGAGAGTAACGGGAATCGATTTTCTAAACTGGGTCCTGGACCTGCTTGAGAAAGACGGGAAGTCCATCTACCTGCTGGGAAGCAGGCCGGAGGCAGAAGGATCTCTAAGCGTAGCTGAGATTGCAGCCTATAGGATGAAGGAGGCTTTCCCTGGGCTGAAGGTAGCAGGGACACACCACGGCTATTATAAAGAAGAGGAAGAGCAGGACATCGTTAGAGATATCAATAGCTCCGGTGCTGACTTTCTGTGCGTTGCATTGGGATCTCCGAAACAGGAGAAGTTTATCGCCCGTTATCGGGAAGAACTTGGTGTGAAGGCTGCCATAGGGGTTGGCGGCAGCCTGGATGTGTGGGCAGGAACGGTCAAGCGCGCGCCGGAATTCTACAGGAAGCACGGCCTGGAATGGGCGTATCGCTTCGCGCAGCAACCTTCCAGATACAAGAGGATAATTGCATTGCCCAAGTTCATGATCAAAGTGCTGTTATCAAGGTAAGCTACAGGAGCTAAGAGCAGAAAGGATGACCATTCGAATGAAAAGCATTAAACCCGGGAGAGGTCCTTCCATGATGGGAGCCTTTGGCTCCGCAGTCGCTGTTGTATTTGGGATAGTCTGGACTTTTGCTGCCATGTCCATGGGTGCACCGGGTTTTTTTGCCATTTTTGGCATCGTTTTTATAGGTGTGGGGATCGTCAATACAATTTATAACTACAAAAACGCGACTGGAAAGAATCGCTTCTCAGCTTTTGATATAACCGATGGAAGTGAAGAATCCGATCCGCTTGACGAGTATTTCGCAAGAGAACGTCAGGGAGAAAAAAACGAGTTTCGTAGCAAGGATGTTACTTTGGAAGAACGTAAAAACTATTGTCCCTACTGTGGGATTATGGTTGAAGATGATTATGTGTTTTGCAGTAATTGTGGAAAACAACTACCCCAGTAACTAAGTGTATTGTGGAGGTAAAAGGATATGGACATCCGTAAATGTGAAGAGAAAGATGAAGAGATCTGGATTAGGCTCAACCGCGAGTTCATGGATTTTGAAATCCAGGAAGACGGGGTTTGGAACAACACCCAGGATGAGCCGGACGTCATTTTCATGAACACATTCCGGGAAGCTCTGAACAATCCTGAACTGATAACCATGTTCCTGTTTGAGCATGATGAAAAATTCGTGGGATTTGCAAACCTGATGACCATCTATAGTGTATGGGCACATGGGAAAGCATTGGTATTAGACGATCTATATATAAGGGAAGAATACCGGGGAAAAGGCTTAGGTAAAGAAGCCATGGAATTTTTCGTGGCTTATGCAAGAAACAACGGCTATAAGCGATTACAGTTTCAATCGGAATTGTCCAATGCCGGCGCTTTGGCATTTTATAAGAAGATCGGCTTCACGCCCGTTGACATGCACTTTTACGTAAAACACCTCTAACAACCACGGGGACAGACCCTTTG
>DCUA01000207.1:2739-3956 GCA_002329675.1 Firmicutes bacterium UBA1426
GCAAGAACATCCGGACGGTTCATTGATATGGACCGCTTTTTCTTATATAATGGGGTATAGCATCATCACTAAAATTACATGGACAAGTGCGTTCGGCAGGTGACCATTTATTATCATGGAGAAAAAATGGACAGAGTGAAATTATTCATAGAGAAATTTGCCTACCCCTATATGGAGAAAAGGATGGGCAATCAGATCCGCGGCATGCTGAATGAGCTCAAAAAATACGAAAGTTTTACGCCGCAGCAGTTAACCGCCCTTCGAAAGAAGAAGTTGGAGTACCTCTTGACGGAATGTATTCATAGTGTTCCGGCTTATGAACCCTATAAACATTTGGAAGAGGAAATAAAGAATAACCCCGCAGCCGCTTTGAAACAGTTTCCCGTACTGACCAAAGACAACTTCAGAGAAGGTTTTTATTCCTATCTGAACAAAGGTGCAAACGCTGTTGCCCTGGTGGAGAATTTTACCAGGGGCACAACCGGTGAGCCGGTAAAGTTCTTTATGGATCGGCATATGGTGGGGTACTATGAAGCGGCCAGATGGAGAGGTCTCAGCTGGTGGGGGATAACACCTGGAAGTCGCAGCGTGATGATCTGGGGCAATCCTTCAGACTATGAAAAATATGGATCTAAAACATATCGTCGCAGGGAGAAGTTGCTGAAAAACAGGATCATGATTCCCGACATTGCCTTAAAAGCAGAAGAAATGGAAAGCCATCTGAGAGACATCCGTGAATTCAGCCCGGAATACGTATATGGCTATGCCTCGGCTCTGCACCTTTTTTCCCGGCTGATGCTGGAACAAAATCTAAATCTGGGTTTGCAAATAAAAGCTGTAGTTTCTACAGCAGAAATCCTACATGACCATGAAAGGGAGGACATAGAAAAAGCCTTCGGCTGTCCCGTTGTAAATGAATACGGGGCAAGGGACGGTGGCATCATTGCCTACCAATGCCGGGAGGGAAGCATGCATATCAGCGCAGAAAATGTCGTCCTGGAAGTAGTGGATCCCGTAAGCTTAGAGACCCTGCCAAAAGGGGAGATCGGTGCTTTGTTAGTAACAGATTTGAACAACTATGTAATGCCCAGACTAAGGTACCGGATAGGAGACAGGGCCGCTCTCTCAGAGAAATTCTGCCCTTGCGGCATGGGGTTACCGGTGTTGGAAAAACTGGAGGGGCGGGAGGACTAAAGGTCTGTCCCCGTGGGTGCAAA
>DCUA01000065.1 GCA_002329675.1 Firmicutes bacterium UBA1426
AACTGATCACTGTTGCTTTTCTTTGCTTGAAGCAACAATAATTACTGTATCTAACTTAATCTCGTTGCTTTTCTTTGCTTAAAGCAACAAGAATTACTGTTTCTAACTTAATCTCGTTGCTTTTATTGCTGTGAAGCAACAAGAATCTTTATTTTCAACTGATCACTGTTGCTTTCACAATTTATATACTGGAATTTAACAACCTAATGGGACGATTTCTCCTAGGATACGATCTCCCCGTCGGGCGCGGAAGTAGTCAAATACTCAAACCGCTCACCATTGTCCGCAAACAAAAGCATCCCCTTGGACTCCAGCCCCCTCAACATTCTTGGCTTCAGATTGGCCACCACGATGACCTTTTTTCCTATCAGATCTTCCGGCTTGTAGCAATCCGCCACACCGGAAAGGATCTGGCGCACCTCGTTACCCATCTTAATCTGGAATACCAGCAACTTATCAGCCTTCGGGTGCTTTTCGCAGCTTTGCACCAGGCCAACCCTGAAGTCCAGTTTAGCGAAATCTTCATAATCGATCAGGTCCTTGATGGGCGGATACTCCCTTTGGGGTGCTTCCGGCTCTTTCATAGCTTCTAGTTCTGCCAGCTCCTTCTCAATATCCATTCTCGGGAAGATGGCGTTGCCCTTTTTCACCTGCTCACCTTCCATCACATCGAACTCCTGAGTGTCAGCCCATTCCGGATCCGCAAACCAAAGTCCCAGCTGTTTTCTTATCTCAGTAGAAGTACTGTGCATGAAGGGCTGAATCAGTACGGAAACGATCCGCAAGGATTCAGCCAGATTATGAAGAACGGTGTTGAGCCGCTCCTTGTTTGCCTCATCTTTAGCAAGCAACCAGGGTGATGTTTCGTCAATGTATTTGTTCGTCCGGCGTATGAGAGTCCAGATCTCTTCCAGGGCAAGGCTGAAGCTGAACTTGTCCATGTGGGCTTCTACTTTTGCCGCTGTTCCCAAGGCCAATTGTTTCAGCTCGCTGTCCGTGCCCTCTTCTTTTCCTGCGGCCGGAACGATACCACCGTTGTACTTCTCAATCATAGAGGTAGTGCGGCTTACCAGATTGCCCAGATCGTTAGCCAGATCCGAGTTCATACGGGTGAGCATCACCTCATTGGTAAACAATCCGTCCTGACCAAAGGTATATTCTCTGAGCAGGAAGTATTTCAATGCATCCACGCCGTAGCGCTCAATAAGCTTAACGGGATCCACGATATTTCCTCTGGATTTGGACATCTTGCCACCCTCCAGGAGGATCCAGCCATGGCCGAGAACCTTTTTCGGAAGCGGAAGATCCAAAGACATGAGCATGGCAGGCCAAATGATAGAATGGAATCTTACGATTTCTTTTCCTACCAGATGCACGTCGGCCGGCCAGTAATGGTTGTACTTCTCCGGCTCATCGGGATAACCTAAAGCGGTGATGTAGTTTGAAAGCGCATCCAGCCATACGTAGATCACGTGCTTCTCGTCCAGGGGCACAGGGATTCCCCAGTCAAATGAGGATCTGGAAATGCAGAGATCCTCAAGCCCCTGACGGGCAAAGCTGAGCATTTCATTGCGCCTGCTTTCCGGTTGCAGAAACTCCGGGTTGGTTTCGAATAGTTCGATCAGCCTGTCCTGATAGTTTGAAAGACGGAAGAAATAGGCCTCTTCCTTTGCCTTTTCCACAGGCCTGCCACAGTCAGGACATTTACCGTCCACCGCCTGGGTTTCTGTCCAGAAGGCTTCGCATGGAGTGCAATACCAGCCTTCGTATTCACCTTTATAAATATCTCCCTTTTCATACATCTTTCTGAAAAGTTCCTGTACCCTCTTAACGTGGCGCTCTTCAGTGGTCCGGATGAAATCGTCGTAGGAGATCTCCATGGTCTTCCATAATTCCTTGATACCCGCCACCACGCCGTCTACATAGGCCTGAGGCGTAGTACCGTGTTCTGTAGCGACCTTTTGTATTTTTTGGCCATGCTCATCGGTACCTGTGAGGAACATAACATCATAACCGGTTAACCTCTTGAAGCGGGCCATCGCATCTGCCATAACGGTGCAATATGTGTGTCCGATATGCAGGTTTGAGCTGGGATAGTAAATTGGTGTAGTAATGTAGTATTGTTTTTTCTCCATATTATTTCTCCTTCTGCAGCCGGCCTAATGAGAGCCTTTTGCAAATAAATTATGACTATTTTTGTTTTTCGGTCAGCGCAGGCCGGTCAAAAACCCGTATCCGCCGCGATAGGATACCTCCACTATAGCCGCAGGCTTGATATCGATATGCCAGATCTTGTTCAGTGGTATGTCCAAAAGCCAGGACAGTGCGCTCCGGATCACCAGAGAATGGGCCACGATAACCACAGTACCGGATTCGACATATTGCTGATCTATCGCTTTGATAGGGTCTTTTTTCATCAGTTCTTCAAAGGACTCCGAGGAGGTCTCGGATGCCAGCAGCTCTTGAAGGAATGCCACTGTTCGTTCCTTGACCTGACTTAGGGTTTCCCCCTCCGGAACCTGGAATTCCGCAAAATTGTGCCAAAAGTCGTTGAAACCCTCTCCATACATTTCTCTGGCTTCTCTCGTTGTCTTGTTCTCAAAAATGCCAAAGTGCATTTCCTGGATCCGGTCTTCTATCCTGACGTTCAGTATGCAGGAATCCGAACTATGGCTTGTTGCGATAGCCTCCGCCAAGTCGGCTGCCCGCTTTCTGGGGCTTGAATAGATTGCATCTATTTTCTTATTGGAAAGCTGCTCTACTACGGCATTAACGCTAGCCCTTCCACGGTCCGAGTACTCGGATTCTGTTTTACCGTATATCAGTCTCTTAACATTGGCCTCTGTCTCCGGATGGCGAATGAAGATCAGTTTCATGAATTCGTACAACCTTTCCAAATATATTACCCTTTATAATACCACATTTATACAGAGATTCAAACTGTATTCTCCTCTCGGCATGAGAGTTAAAGGTCTGAAAGATTTGAAGGACAAATGGTTTATAATAGTAATAAATGTGTTGACAGTGTACTATTATACATAATACACTTATTACGGAATTCTTAATTCCGATTCCGCTAACTTGACGCTTAAAAGTGGCAACCGTATAATAAATTGTAGATTTTGGAAGGACGTAATGACAACCATCATAGTTATGTATATATAAACTGTTTATAATCCTATAGGGGTATGGGAGGTATCCATGTTTACCAGAAAAAACAGAAAGACTCCGGCTGGTGCAGGTGAAGCATCCGGGGAAAAGACCTTAAAAAAGGAAAAAACCAAGTCAAGGAAAAAGAAGAAAATTATAATCATTAGTCTTGTCATCGTAGTGCTTGCAGCAGCCATGATCCTGCCTGGTCTGCTGGGAGGTGGAGAAGCACCTCCTCAAGTGTCGGTAGGGACTGTGGAAAAGATGGATCTGGAGCAAGTGGTTTCCGTCAACGGCATCATATCCGGCTCACAGTCTGCGGAAGTGGTCTCTTCTCTGAATTACGAGATTATTTCCATACTTGTCGCTGAAGGAGACCTGGTAAAAAAGGACCAGATACTTGCGGTTCTGGACGGAGAGGCTCTACAGGATGAATATCGGAAAGCCTCCAAAGCCCTTGAGGAGTCCCGTTTCAACTACGAGGCATCCAAGCGCCTCTACGAAGAAGGTGCCATATCTCAGGCTGATTACATAAGAGCAAAGAACGCTTATGAAAACGATCGGATCACAGTAGATTCCTTTGATATATCCGAGAAAACCAATATCAAGAGCCCTATCTCCGGCACTGTCACCAGGGTGAACGTTAACCTGGGGCGCTACGCCAATGACACCGAAGATAACAAGCCCATGTTCGTTATAGAAGATCTGGAACAACTTAAGATGGACGTAAAGATCAGCGAGTACGACATCAGTAAAATCAAGGTGGGTCAGACCGTTACCATCACAGCGGATGTTTTGGGCAAGGAAAGTGTCGAAGGGAAAGTGAGTCGGATATCCCCCACCGGAGAACTGAAGGACATTACTTCAAAAGAGATGGTGATCCCTGTTCAAATCGATGTGGATAAAAAAGAAAGCCGGCTCATCGCAGGGGTAACGGCGAAAGCAAAGATCCTAATCGAAGACAGGACTCAGGTCATGACAGTACCTATTGACGCGGTCCTGGAAGATCCGGAAACCGGGGAGAGCTTTGTGCTGGTTGTGGAGGAAGATACCATTAAGAAAGTCATTTTCTCACCGGGAATCGAAGGAGATTTCTATCTGGAAGTGCTTTCCGGCTCTCTCGCGGAAGGAGATCAGGTCGTTCTCAACCCGACCTTCGATCTCACCGACGGCATGAAAGTCATCGTCCTCCCCTTGCAGTAAGGAGGCAGGACAACATGAAAGAAGAGATCATAAAGATTGAAAACCTCACTAAAGTTTATGAAAATGGAGAAATTTCGGTAAGGGCATTGCATAACGTTTCCTTGACGATAAAGCAGGGGGAATTCATTGCCATCATGGGTGCGTCCGGGTCCGGGAAATCGACATTAATGAATATAATAGGCTGCCTGGACCGCCCTACTGAGGGGAACTATTATCTCGAAGGAATCGATATCAATGAGAAAACCGATGACGAGCTCTCCGCAGTCAGAAACAAAAAGATAGGCTTTGTTTTTCAGTCCTTCAACTTGATTCCAAGGACCAGCGCTCTGCACAATGTGGAGCTTCCCATGATATATGGCAAAGTCAAGGCTGCAGAAAGAGAAGCCATCGCGCAGAAACTACTGGAACAGGTAGGTCTTTCTGATCGGGCGGGGCACATGCCCAACGAGCTTTCAGGCGGACAGAAGCAGAGAGTTGCCATAGCCAGAGCTCTGGCTAACCGGCCCCAGATCATACTTGCTGATGAACCCACGGGCAATCTGGATTCCCACTCATCCGTTGAGATCATGGATATCTTCTCCAGGCTTAACAGGGAGGAAGGGAATACCGTGATTATCGTTACCCATGAACGAGAGGTCGCTGAGTTTACGGACCGCATCATTACCTTCAAAGATGGGTGTATCATTAAAGATGAAACTACCGGGGAGGTGGCCTGATGCTTTTACTTGAAAATATCAAACTGGCCCTGACCTCCATCAAAATGAATAAAATGCGTTCTTTTCTCACCATGCTGGGCATCATCATCGGCATCAGCTCCGTCATTTCTATCACTTCTATCGGTGCCAGCGCCGAGGCAGTGGTAAGTAAGGAGTTTGAGAGCTATGGCATGAACAGTATGTATGTCTACATCAATTGGCAAATGACGCAGGATCGGCCGATTCAGTATTCTGATTTGATTCTGCCGGAAGACATCGAGGCATTAAGAGCAAGGTTTCCTCAGGACATTCTCTACGCCGCCCCGTACGTGACCGGTTCCAGCGAGACGAAGGTCGGGCGGATCCAGGGGAGGTTGAGCATGTACGGCGTTGCCGCTGATTATAACAAGTTCTTTCATATGGACATAGTGCATGGGAGAATGATAAATCAGAGCGATTTGGATGGGAAACGAGATCGCATCGTTATCGATGAAAAAGCATCCCAACATTTTTTCAATAAATCGAACAGCGTTGGGGAGACTCTGACGGTCACTATCAACGAAGAGATTCGGGAACTGACCATAGTGGGCATCTATAGAAAAGAAGCCAGCCTGTTTGATCAGTTGGACACCAGCGATTCTTATACGACTTACATACCTTACCCTCTGTTACAATCCGTGGACGATGCGACTTCTTATCTCGAACTCTACACAAACGGTGAAAAAGATCAGAACCGATTGGGAGGAGATATAACCACATACCTGTCCCGGATCAAGGATAAGGATCCGGAGTTCTACCGGTTCGAATCAGCTGAATTGCAGATGGGGATGATCAACACGGTTCTGGGGACCTTATCCATAGCCATCGGAGCTATAGCTGCTATCTCTCTGGTGGTGGGAGGTATCGGGATCATGAACATCATGCTGGTTTCCGTCACCGAACGGACGCGGGAAATCGGCATCCGTAAATCTCTGGGTGCCAGAACAAAGGACATTATGACGCAGTTTCTAATCGAATCCATGATCCTGGCAGGCATTGGAGGAATATTGGGAACCGCTCTGGGTATTGGGATCGCTTCTATCGGGATGAGTATAGCAGGCGTGGCCGTGATTATCGATCCCTTTATGATCCTGTTGGCTGTAGGTTTTTCAGCTGTAGTTGGAATGTTTTTCGGACTTTATCCTGCAAGAAAAGCGGCAAGGTTGGATCCCATCGAAGCCCTTCGTTACGAATAACAACCACGGGGACAGACCCGGAC
>DCUA01000031.1:0-1514 GCA_002329675.1 Firmicutes bacterium UBA1426
GTTTGTGTCAAGTAATCGTAGGCAAATCTCCTTTTCCCTGTAATCATAACTTTTAGCATGTGCATTATCATCACTTTAAATGGTAAAAACGCTGCCGCGTTTTTGCATGTATTTGCTTCGAAGTAAAGTCCTGCTGCTTGATCGCCCTAACATCCGTCCGTCTAACGGGTCTATCAAGGCCTTTCGCGGCATAAACGGTTCCCTCCCGGCAAGGCCGGGAACCCTCCCATTTATTCCACGGTGCCTTGACATCCCCGTTCTGCCATGCTTTGTTTATCATGCCGAGGAATGAAGGGAAGAAGCAAGCTTTCATTTTCTTCATCCTCGGCTTTCCCAGCTTAGCATGGCAGGCGCCGGACTGTCTTATTCCAATTCCGGACAGGTTGCCTCGGAAATCTGCTAAAAAAGCAAGCCTTACCGGTAGACCATCTCACTGAAGGGGCGCAGGTCAAACATTCTGCGTATTGCCTTCCTCCCATTCGTTACCTTGCTGTTGCCAAAAGGTATTTCTCCCCGGTGCATGGGATATGCCGATTTCCTCACCGCCTCATGTATCCCTGACCGGGTATTCCTGATNNCTTCCTCAAACCGTTCTACCAGCCGTTCAGACAGCTTCCCGGATATGAGTGCCGCAATCTTGTCATTGAATCCTTTCCCCATCTTCAGTGCAATCATTTTCGATAAGTGGGTTGCACCTCGCTCACTCCANNAAAATATCCACGTTCCGTTCCATCGTGCCCAGATTCCTGTACTCTATTCCCGCAGGCACCTTGGGCATTACTACCTGCTCCCGGTCTTTGTAACTTACGATCCCGTCCATATTCTTCCGGATGTATTCTTCCAACTCGGTTAGTTTGTCTATCTCACTTTCAACTCCGCCACAATCATATTTCAATGCCTGGATCTTATCAAACACTTTCTCAAAGTCGCCCGCCTTCAGCCACCGCAAAATATGCCTTCCCACTTGCTTGTCACTCACATTTCGAACTACACTTTGGGCAAGATGGTATGCGTCCAGTTGAAAAATATCTGTATCCGTGTCATGGCCATTTCTGATCCAGGCAGCTCCGTCACCGCCCAAGATCCGGTACCGTATTTCATCTACATTGTATTTCTCCGTTATGGCCGCATCCCGTAATGCTTTAAATTGATCCGGCTTCATGTATCCGGCAAAAGCCATCTTCTCAACCGTCTTGTACTCCTTGGACGAAGGATATCGTTTCTCCCACCCTTCATATATCACGCCCACTTTGAGTTCTTTCTTCCCTTGCGATGAACCTTCCCGGCTTTTCCCCTGCATCGATAACCATAATCCATCCGCTTCTTCAAATAATACAGAAACTTCTTTTTCCCCGGATGTTTCGTTACGTTCAAATGCTCTTACCAGCCCTTTTTCTGCTTCTACCTGCCTTTCTCCCACCGCCTGAACCACATCCCACACGCCTTGATGGCTGATACGCTGGCCTGTCAAACCCGACACTGCTTCCGCTACTTCCCTGAAAGACATTTCACAG
>DCUA01000031.1:1523-3214 GCA_002329675.1 Firmicutes bacterium UBA1426
CCACTTCTCCCATGAGTGTCTTGATGACTGTTGTCCTGCTGCCTTTATGCCGTAATTCTGCTCTGTTCCTGCCCTTTTCAAGCTCCTTATCCGCTGCCTCCAGAAATTGCTGCAGTTGCATCCTTGCTACTTCACAGCCTATCTCAAAAAATATTTTCTCTAACTGCTTGAATGTGAGACCTGTTGACGTTAAACTATTCATATCACGCCTCCTGTGTTTGTTGTCTTAGCAACTTCTAAACTACAGGAAAAACGTGATTATGGGAAGAGGGTTTTTACTTTCTTCCCATATTTTTTTGTTATTTGCCTACGATAATTTTACTCTAAGAAAGCATGGACATATTTCTGTTAACATGGTAACATCACCCGCGCGCGTAATGTCAACGACTTGATCGGGTCGACAAATAGGGGATACCATTCCGGCATCCCCTGAATGCGAAAACTGAATAAGTCCTATACTTCAGGGATAAACGGCTGCCCTCTTACTGCCATTGCGATGGCCTCCATGGCATCTATTCCATTTTTTCTTGCTGTAGATATATAGCTTCGTATCCGACAAAACACATTGGCCCCATTCTTCCCCCGGAAGCATCCCGATATCTTTTGCCTGAGTTTCTGCATCCGCAGATCTCTCTCGGTCAAATTATTATGAAAAGGCACCTCAAAATCATACATGAAGGCCAGCGTTTCAATATCATATTGCTGAAGCTGTAACAGCAGTTGCAAGGGTTTGCTTTTCTTCGGCTTGCCTTTTTTATTCAGCACCTGCGGGCTCTTTTGTGCATCTTCCTCTATGCCTCTGGACAGGATGTCATGATACCGTCCATGCCATAGTTGTATTTCTTCTTCAGGCATTCCGGTAAACCCTTGTGCCTTCAAGTCTTCCACCCTGCGATAAATTTTAACCAACAGTCCAACCATTTCGTTTGCCCAGTCTTGATGGTAGTTTTCAGCTACATCCTTCAGAGAACGCAGATGGTGGGCGTTGCATTCTGCATGTGTACAGTCAGTGAAACGGTAGTATGGCTTCCAGTGGTCATGCACAGCGGTCCCTTTAAAATCCGGAAGAATACCGATGTCCCGTGCGGCCTTTTCTCCCCGTTTTTCATGAATTGCATAGTAGGTCAATGTTTCAGTGGAAGCCGCATGCATCCATTTGTTTTTCCCTTCGGAGCGCATCCCTGTCTCATCAAAACCGACAACATCCGAAGCCGTGACCTTTTGCTTGATTTCTTCCACAGGGTCTCCTAATTTCTCATAAAGCGCATCTGCTGCATTGACCAGCGTCCCCTCACTGACTGCCTGGCCTGTGATGTCCTCTATCGCTTCAGCAGCTCTTTCCAGCGGGATTAGGTAATTCATCAATGCTTGCATGTTTTCACCATATTGGACTGGTTGTGTTACTCCTGCCGGAAAATCAGTCTTGTGTACTTTTCCGCACCCGGGACACACCGTCTCATAGGTCACATGCTCGGTTACCCGAATTTGTGGTTTTGGAATATCAAACATCTGGCGGGTCTTCTTTGTGCTCTCAACCCCCACCAGACTTTGCCCACATTCGCAGGTTTCCGGTGTTTTATACTCGATAACTTCATCGGGATTCTCCACTTTTTCCAGCGTCTTTCCCTCGTGACCCCACTGGCCTCCTGTAGATCTCCCGGTCTTCTCTCGACTGTTTTGTATTTTCTTGT
>DCUA01000034.1:0-452 GCA_002329675.1 Firmicutes bacterium UBA1426
GATCTTTCCCAGGCAGAAGCAGTAATTGATGTGGTCCGTGCAAAGACGGATGTGAGTTTTCAAACGGCCATGAATCAGTTGGAAGGGGGTCTATCCCGCAGGGTAAGAGACCTTCGCAGTGAGCTCATGGATATACTGGTGAAGCTGGCTGTGAATATTGATTATCCGGATGAAGATATCGAAGAACTCACTTATGAAGAATTGATAGATAGTCTAAAGTTAATAGGCGATAAGATAGACAAATTAATAGCTACAGCGGATACGGGGCGCATGATACAGGAGGGGTTAAGGATAACCATTGTGGGTAGGCCAAATGTGGGAAAGTCCTCCCTGCTCAATGCACTGCTAAGAGAACAGAGAGCAATTGTCACAGAGATTCCGGGAACGACCAGAGATACCATCGAAGAGGGCCTGAGCCTTCAAGGCATACCTGTCTATTTAACAGACACTGC
>DCUA01000034.1:502-927 GCA_002329675.1 Firmicutes bacterium UBA1426
GACGCCAGCCAGGAACTTCGCGATGAAGATTTACAGATTGCAGAGAGGATCGGCAACCGTAAAGCTATCGTAATGCTGAATAAGACGGATTTGGGGAAACAAGTATCTCAAAATAAGCTTGCCGAAATGCTGCCCAATGCAAAGTTCGTGGATGCGGCAGTCATAGAAGAGAAGGGAATACGCGAACTGGAAGAATTGATAGTGGGTTTAGTTTATGGCGGTCAGGTTATACAGGCGCACAGCGATATCATCACAAACACCAGACACAAAGACCTGCTGGTTCGTGCAAGAAAGGATATCTATGACGGGATGATAATGGCCTGTCAATTTGAAGCTCTGGATTTCATTGAAGTCGATGTGCGGCATGCATGGGAGCTTCTTGGAGACATAATCGGCGAAACGGTGACGGAAGACATCATTGATGC
>DCUA01000034.1:1038-6812 GCA_002329675.1 Firmicutes bacterium UBA1426
GCTATGTTGGCATGCAATCCTTCCATTGGCGGAAGCGGAAAGGGGCACCTGGTTCGGGAAATCGATGCTCTGGGAGGACAAATGGGACTGGCTATCGATGAGGCTTTCATACAGAGTAAAATGCTCAACACATCCAAAGGGCCAGCTGTTCACTCTTTGCGTGCCCAGGCGGACAAAGTAATGTATCATCAGGCCATGAAGCGTGCCCTGGAAGAGCAGGAGGGTCTGGACCTGAGACAAGGTGAGGTCGTAGAGCTTCTCTTGGAGGATGACGAAGTAAAGGGAGTTCTGCTGAATACGGGAGCTCTTTACCGAGCAAAGGCAGTCATACTGGCAACAGGAACGTTTCTTGGCGGGCGGATCTTTATCGGCGAGTATAATTATATAAGCGGACCAAACGGCCTTTCACCATCGCTCAGACTGGCGGAGGACTTGAAAAAGAAGGGTCTTGCAATGCGTAGATTCAAAACAGGTACACCGGCAAGGGTGAAAGGCAGCACCTTGAATTATGACCGCATGATCGAGCAGCCGGGAGATGAAGNNACTTATACCAACGAAGAGACACATAACATTATCCGTGAAAATTTTGGACGTTCCGCTCTTTTCGGTGGCCATATCGAAGGAGTCGGGCCCAGATATTGCCCTTCAATAGAGGACAAGGTCAATCGTTTTGCGGATAAAAAAAGACATCAGCTTTTTATTGAACCGGAAGGGCTGACCACAGAGGAAATGTATGTGCAGGGCATGTCTTCCAGCTTACCTGAAGATGTTCAGGAGCAATTCTACAAAACCATACCCGGACTGGAAAATCTGAAGATCGTAAGGCCGGCCTATGCAATGGAGTACGACTGTATAGATTCACAGGAGCTGCACTTGAACTTAGAGCATAAAAGAATCAATAATCTCTTCTGCGCAGGTCAGTTCAATGGAAGTTCCGGATATGAGGAGGCGGCAGCTCAGGGTCTGATGGCGGGCATCAATGCAGTACTGAAACTGGATGGAAGAGACCCTTTCATACTGGATCGATCCGAGGCCTATATCGGAGTGCTCATCGACGACCTGATCACGAAGGGCACAAATGAGCCATATCGAATTATGACTTCGCGAGCCGAATACCGCCTTGTGCTTCGTCAGGATAATGCGGAGCAGCGCCTTACGGAGAGAGGATACGAAGCAGGTTTGGTATCCCGGGAGCGTTATGAAGCATTCTTGAAGCGAAAGGATGCTGTGGAGTCAGAGTTAAAGCGCCTGGAAAGTACCATAGTGACGCCATCTCGCGGGAATGCTTTCCTTGAAGCAAAGGGGAGTGCTTTACTTCAGAGCGGGATCTCTTTGGCAGAATTGTTACGTCGTCCGGAGCTGACCTACGAGNNTCTGTGGAAGTGCAGATCAAATACGCAGGCTATATTACCAAGCAGCTACAGCAGATAGAGAAATTCAGAAAAATGGAGAACAAGAAACTCCCATTAGATTTGGATTATGATAAATTGGATGGGCTTCGCATCGAGGCCAGGCAGAAGCTGGCGCAATATCGGCCGCTGTCTATTGGACAGGCATCGCGGATATCGGGGGTTTCGCCTGCGGATATCAATGTGCTGTTGATCCACCTGGAGAGGCAGAGGCGGTTGAACTCATAATGAAGAGTGAAATCTTACCTACATTGTCCCTAATAAGTAGGTAAGAATCAAAGAAAAGTGAAGTATTTTGCTGAGTGCGAAGAGCCATAGATCGAGAGGAAGCCAGGAAAATGGAAGTATTAAGACAGGCAATGGTTGCAATGGGTATAGAGGATAGCCGGGAGAGAATAGATATCTTTTCTTCCTACAGAGATCTGGTGCTGGAATGGAACGAAAAGGTCAATTTAACGGCGATCAGGGACCCGGAGGAGTTTGAAGTGAAGCACTTTGTGGACTCCTTGTTGGCAAGCAGCTACCCGGGATTTCAAAAGGCTGAAAAGGTCATAGATATTGGGACCGGAGCCGGATTTCCGGGCCTTCCTCTTGCAATCTGTTTTCCCGAGAAGCAATTTGTATTAGTGGATTCACTGAACAAGCGAATTCGGATACTCAACGAGATCATACAGAACCTGGGTATCGGGAACGCTGTAGGGATACATGGCAGAGCAGAGGACCTGGCTGCTCAGGAGCTATACAGAGAGAAATTTGACGTATGCCTTTCCCGCGCTGTAGCGGATTTGTCTGTCTTGGCGGAGTATTGTCTTCCTTTTGTTCGGGTAAGCGGATATTTTGGGGCTTATAAATCCGAAGATGTAGAAGATGAGCTATTGGGAAGTAAAAAAGCTCTGAAGACTTTAGGTGGACGTTTTCATTCATCCACGAAAATGTCTCTGGAGGGAGTTCATATGAATCATCAGATCCTCTGGGTCGAGAAGATTGCACATACGCCGGCAAAATATCCGAGAAAAGCAGGAATTCCATCGAAAGAACCAATAAAATAGATTTTCATAGAAGTATTTGTATTATGAAAAGTCTGCACATAGGACATACCTCCTGTAAAATAGAGCAAAGGGGGTATTTTTATGTTGATTAAAAGCAAAAATGGTCCTATGGAGATCCCGATCAGCTCTATTGTGACAAACCCGGGCCAACCAAGAAAAGTATTTCCCGATCAGGAATTGGAGGAGTTGTGTAATTCGATCCGTGAATTCGGAGTTATACAGCCAATAATCGTCAAGAAGACCGGCGCTCAATACATTTTGATTGCAGGTGAGAGAAGGGTTCGTGCATCGGTCCTTGCCGGCTTTCAAAAAATTCCTGCCATTGTCCGGGATGCGGATGAGAAGGATATGGCTTTTATAGCATTGATAGAGAATGTTCAGAGAGAAAATCTCAATTATATAGAAGAGGCCATGGCATATAAGCGCCTTATGGATGAATATGGCATGACTCAAAGTGAAATCGCCAAGCGTGTAGGAAAACAGCAGTCTACGATTTCCAACAAGATTCGCTTGTTATCCTTACCTGAAGAAATGAGAGAAGCCTTAACGGAGAATCAATTGACGGAGCGTCATGCAAGAGCTATTCTCCGTATTCCGGACGGCGCCCAGCGTAAGCAGATTCTTGAAAGGATCATCGATCATTCTTTGAATGTCAGACAGAGCGAAAAGCTCATTGATGATTTTCTAAAGAAAACAGAAGACGAAAGGCGTAGAGCAGAAAAGCTAAGGTTTATAAATTACAGAATATATATAAATACCATAAAAAATGCCTTCAACACAATTCATGAGGTAGAAACGGAAGCAAAATATTACCAAGAAGATAAAGGAGATCACCTTGAACTCAGAATCATTATTCCGAAAAAAGCCGGATAGAGAATAGCAGGTATAGGATTTTATTAATGTAAGAACGTTGTAATTGTAATGAAATAGTGAATGTTTCACGTGAAACATTCACTATTTTTGTTTGGGTGGGGAAAACTGCTGTTCAAAAAAGGGACATTGTAATATAATAAACGCATATACACGAAACAAAACCTACGGTTTTATCCCGGATGCATTTATTGTAACGTTGTGAAGCAAACCGGGGCAACGGTTTGCCTGATGTTATAATAATTACATAGTAGCAAAGTCAAAGGACTTTGCACTGATGTACTTATTGTAACACTACGTATCAAGCCGGAGTAGCGGCTTGTCCCGATGCAAATGAACCACAAACAGTGCAAAGGAACAGGTCCGGGTTATTTCAACTATCACTAGATTCAACGAAGCCGTCAAGGATCCAATTATGATAGGGTTTAGTAAAAGTAATACGAGGAATGCAGATTATCGACAACGTATTTGCAATCTGTATCGGTATGGAAAGGAAGGAAACTTTGGGGAAGGCAATTGCAATTTTTAATCAGAAAGGCGGAGTAGGAAAGACTACTACAAATATTAATTTGGCTGCGTGCCTGGCGCTTAAGGGTAAGAGGGTTTTGGTTCTGGACATAGATCCTCAGGGAAACACTACCAGCGGTCTGGGGATTCTGAAAAAAGGTTTGAAGAAAACAACCTACGAGGTCTTAGTAGATGATAGCGTTCAACCAGAGGAAGCCATTCTGTCTACGGGACTGAAGAACCTGGATATCATTCCTGCAAGCGTTCAGCTTGCCGGGGCAGAAATTGAACTTGTGCAATTGGAAGCCAGAGAGAGAAGGCTAAAGAAGGCGATAGATAAGATCAAAGATAAGTACGATTACATTTTCATTGATTGTCCTCCTTCTTTGGGATTGCTGACCATTAACTCTCTGACTGCGGTGGATAGTGTCTTGATTCCTATTCAGTGCGAATTCTATGCCCTTGAAGGTGTCAGTCAGCTCATGAGTACCATTGACCTGGTTAAAAAGAACCTGAATAAGGATCTAGAAGTTGAGGGTGTAATCCTCAGCATGTTTGATGGGCGTACCAATTTGTCCATTCAAGTGGTTGAGGAAGTAAAAAAATACTTTAAGGATAAAGTCTATTCCACAGTTATTCCGAGAAACGTCAGGCTGGCAGAAGCGCCCAGCTTTGGTATTCCTATTACTGAATACGATCCGAAGTCAAAAGGAGCTTTGGCATATATGGAATTTGCTGAAGAATTTATGGAACAGGAAAGGAACAGATAATGAGTGCATCAAAAAACAGAGGACTGGGTAAGGGCCTGGAAGCCTTGTTCGGCGATGTGGAAATAACGGTGAACAATCAACACGAAGACGGTACCAGCTTTGGTGATAGTGTGAGCTTTGTGGATATTCATAAGATCAAGCCCAATGGCAGCCAGCCTCGTAGAAATTTCAATGAGGAGAAGATCGATGAACTGGCGAAATCCATCGAAGAGCACGGGATCATTCAGCCAATAGTTCTGCGCCAGACAGAGGGCGGTTATGAAATCGTTGCGGGTGAGAGAAGATGGAGAGCCGCAAGAAAGGCTGGACTGAAAGATGTGCCCTGTCTTATCCGGGAACTGACGGATGAGCAAAATGCACTTATGGCTCTGATCGAAAATATGCAGCGGGAGGATTTGAATCCCATTGAAGAAGCTGCCGGCCTGGAACGAATGATTCAAATTTTCGGATTGACCCAGGAGCAGGTATCCAAAAGCGTAGGAAAAAGCAGACCATATATAGCAAATGCATTGCGTCTCTTAAAGCTTCCGGAAGAGGTCCAACAGATGGTATCTGATGGAAGCCTGACCAGTGGACATGCCAGAGCTATTGCAGGAATAAAGGACAGAAAAAAACAGCTTTCGGCTGCCGAAAAGTGCATAAAACAAAACTGGACGGTAAGGGATATCGAAACGTTCGCCAAAGATACGAAAGAACCGATAAGTAAAAAAAGACCTAAGGTCAGGCCCAAGAACCGGGATCTGCTTGCCTTAGAAGAAGAGTTAAGAGTGATACTTGGCACGAAGGTTAATATCGTGCTGGGATCCAAGAAAGGTAAGATCGAGATCGAGTATTTCAATCGTGAAGAGTTAGAACGGTTGTTAGAGTTGTTACAGAGTCTAAAGGGATAATAAGGTGCCGAGAGGTCGCTCCCCTGCTCGANNATAAGCACGCGCTGCATGCCATACCATCGAGACTGCCCATCCTGCCCGGTTGGCATTTGCTTGTACTCGTCGGTGAGCAATCCTCGTCGGTCCCTTTTCCTTAATACATTAACTGCTATCGAGTACCGAGAGGTCGCTCCCCTGCTCGATAAGCACGCGCTGCATGCCATACAATCGAGACTGTCCGTCCTGCCCGGTTGGCATTTGCTTGTACTCGCCGGTGAGCAATCCTCGTCGGTACCCTTT
>DCUA01000165.1 GCA_002329675.1 Firmicutes bacterium UBA1426
TATATTTTTACCGGTTTTCGTTACAATAACGTTCTTCTTTCTGCCGGTGAGATAGAGCCAGCCGTCCTCATCAAGAAAGCCCAGATCTCCGGTATAAAACCATCCGTCGACCAATACCTTTGCTGTCTCCTCCGGCATCTTGTAGTAGCCTAGCATTACATTGGGGCCTTTGAACACTACTTCACCGATGCCGTCTTCATCCTGATCAACAATTTTAATTTCGCCACTGGCAACAACGGGACCAACCGAACCGGCTTTTTTCTTTCGATTTGCAAAATCCGGTGTCCCGGAAACCAATGGGGAGCATTCTGTAAGGCCGTAGCCCTGAAGCATATTTATTCCAAAATCCTCAAATCCTCTGAATACATTGGGATCTATGGCAGCGGCTCCTGAGACTACCATGCGAAGCTTCCCGCCGAAGCTCCCATGAATCGTTTTGAATAGCTTTCTTTCTGCGGGTATCCCTACAGCCTTGAGAAAACGGCTCAGCTTAATGGCTTTTTTCAATGCCCCATCCAGTTTGTTTTTTTCTGCCTGCTTCCAGATCTTATTGTATATGGACTCGAAGATAAGGGGCACGCCTATCAGTACTGTAGCCTGTGCTTCCACAAAGTTTTTCGTCACATATTTTAGGCCTTCACAGAAGGCTGCAGAAGCCCCGCTATAGAGGATGAGCAGCATTCCCATAGTGTTTTCAAAGGTATGATGTATGGGGAGAATCGACAGAGTTCTGTCTTCCGGCATGACCTTGACTATCCTGCGGGTGTCCATGATGTTCGCACAAATATTTCTATGGCAAAGCATGATACCCTTTGCCGTTCCCGTGGTTCCTGAACTGAACAGCAGCATCCTCATTTCTTCCGGGTCCGGATCGTTATCCGGGAATCTTCTGTCGCCCTGCTTTAGTAGAGTCTCGCCTCTGGCTAACAGGCTTGTCCAGCTGACAACACCATCGACAGCCGGCTCTTCTACGAGTGCTTCGGAAGGGTCTGTTCTGTCCCCATAGACCTTCATCCTTATTTTGTGCTTGATCGGATATTCCCTGAAGATCCCTTCATACGTTTCTGTAAAGACAACTGCATCGCATCCCGCCGTTTCCAATAGGTTGTGTATCTCTTCCTGATTGAGTTCTTTGTCCAGAGGAACTACAACCCCTACGCCATTCACCACGGCAAGATAGGTTACGATCCACTCATAGCAGTTTTCACCGATGATGGCTATTTTTGAACCTGCCAGGCCTAAATCGAGAAGTCCGGTTCCAAAGGCATCCACGTCTGTTTTCAGCTGGGAGTATTTGATATGCTCGTAGCTGCCTCCTCTTTCTTTTTTAACAAGAAAGGCGGGTCTTTCCGCATACCGTTCTGCGCTGTTATTCAGCATATGCTTCAGTGATATTATTTCTTCGACCTCGTAAAACCTGCCTTCCAGTGGGTTTTCTTTCATTGCAATACTCCTCCATGATTTATTACATTCATAATAACCCAAGCTATTATTTCCGTAAAGGACAATTATTTACGTTATTTATATACACATCAATTAAGTAACAATGGGTCAACCTAAATTATATGATGGCCAATGGCTATTTATTCCAATACCATGTCATTTATGATATACTTTATTTACTGCATAACGAGCATGCTTTGTTACACACTTGCAAATAAATACCGGAGTAAAGGAGAAGAAACATGAGTACAGCCCATATCAATGCAGCAAAGAAAGGCGATATCGCAGAATCCATCCTGTTGCCGGGAGACCCCCTGCGCGCCAAATTCATTGCAGAAACATTTTTGGACAGTCCCAGATGCTATAACGAGATTCGCGGTATGCTGGGATATACCGGAACCTATAAAGGCGTTCCTGTTTCCGTACAAGGGTCCGGAATGGGGATGCCCTCCATGGGAATATACAGTTACGAGCTAATAAAAGAATACGGAGTTAAAAACCTGATCCGGGTGGGATCAGCAGGTTCCTTCCATGAGGATATCAAGTTAATGGACATCGTTGTCGGCCTGAGCGCATCAACGGATTCTGCCTGGCAGCACACCTATAATATTCCCGGTCATTTTGCACCATGCTGTGATTATGACCTTCTCATCAAGGTGAAAGAGGCCTCTGACAAAGCAAATATTCCCATTCACGCGGGCAACATCGTTTCGTGTGATGTGTTTTACGAGGATGACCCGGAATGGTGGAAGAGCTGGGCAAAGATGGGTGTTATGGGTGTAGAAATGGAAGCTGCAGCTCTTTACATGAACGCAGCCCGGCTGGGAGCCAAAGCCTTGGCAATGGTCACGATCAGCGACCATTTCGTCACCGGAGGCAGGCTCACAGCGGAAGAGCGTGAAAAATCCTTTACAGATATGATGAAGCTGGCATTGGAGGCAGCCGTAGCTTAAAGTTGAACTTGTTTAAGCACTTGTGACTCAGCGTCAATACATCTTCTTTCAAGGCTGTCAGCTTTTTTCAGCAACTCTGCCTTGCTTTCGGGATCTTTAAGAGAAGATGCATTGATCCTGACATTATATAAAGCTCCTCTTACTGTCGTACGAGCCATCAGAGCCGCTACCGCACCGTCGGAAGCGGCATTTTTATTGCCCTTCTCGATGACGATTTCAGCAAATCTGAAAAGTTCGGCTGCTTTCTCCGCGATCTGCAGAGGAATAACCGCAGCTCCGTAGAGGGAATCCTGAATTGCCTGTAGGCGGCAAGCCTTCTCCTCATCAGTATCTTTGGGCATCTTGAAGCAGTCGATAACCTTTGCATAAGATCCCGCATCCTCATCCATGGCATTAAGGAAAAAGTCTCTGGCTTGTTCCATTTCCTGCCTGATACTGGTCATCTCGTCCCAATGCTCTTCATAACCGGCTTTTCCTGCAGTTAAAGACGCTACCATTGCAATTAGGCCAGCTGCTGTTGCACCGGCTAAAGCAGCTGCGCTCCCACCACCCGGAACCGGAGAATCGGACGAAAGTTTCTCTATAAATTGATCGATCGTAAGTTCTTTAAACATATCTTCTTCACCTTTCTGATTCTATTATTCAGCGAAGCATCTGCTTTTATCATACACTACTTCGCCCTCTTTTAACACTTTCTCAACAATGTTAACTGCAAAATGGTAGTTGAGAAACTGATATTTGGGATACTCCAAAAGGATGAGGTCTGCTTTCTTGCCCACATCTATGCTGCCTACCTGCGCCTCTCTCTTTAATGCGGCAGCGCCATTGATGGTCATGGCAGTGATAGCTTCCTCAATGGTCATTCCCATATAAATGGTTGCCAGTGCGAATATCAGCGGAATGGAATTTGTGAAGCAGCTACCCGGGTTGAAGTCTGTCGCCAATGCCACGGCACAACCCCTGTCGATCATATCCCTGGCCCTGGCATAGGGTTCTTTCAGACTGAAGGCCGTGGCCGGAAGCAGTGTAGCTATAACACCTTTTCCCGCCATCTTTTCGATCCCCTCATCCGATGCCTGTAGTAAGTGGTCTGCAGAAACGGCACCAAGCTCTGCTGCCAGTTCTGCACCACCGATTCTAACGATTTCATCCGCATGAAGCTTTACTTCCATTCCGAAACTTTTAGCAGCCAGAAGTAGCTTTCTCGATTGTTCGATATCGAAAACATTGGCTTCGCAGAATACATCGCAGAAATCTGCAAGATTCTGATCTGATACTTCAGGAAGCACCTCTTTGATTATATAGTCCACATATGCATCGGTTCTGCCCTTGAACTCCGGAGGTACAGCGTGAGCTCCCATGAATGTAGCCACAATATCTACAGGCTGTTCCTCGTTTAGTTCATTCATGGCAACCAGCTGCTTCACCTCTGTATCCCGGTCCAGACCATAACCGCTCTTTCCCTCCACAGTGGTGACACCGAAGCTTAGCATGGAAGATAACCGCCGCCTTCCATCATCTTTCAACTGATCCAGGGTAGCGGCCCTTGTGGGGAAAGTGGTGGCGTTGATACCGCCCCCTCGCTGCATGATATCCATATAGCTGACTCCCGTAAGCCGCCAGGAAAATTCCTCGGGTCTATAGCCGCCAAAGACAAAATGGGTATGAGAATCTACAAAGCCCGGCAGTACAGCCTTACCACTACAATCAACAACCTCCGCATCAGTCACGCCTGGAAGCAGATCTTTCGTCTTTCCAACCGCTGTAATGAAGCCGTTTTCAATTACTACCGCCCCATCTTCTATGATATGAAGTTCCTGCATTTCCTTCCCGCGCTTAGCGTCGAATCCGCTACATGTCACTAACTGACTGGCATTGATCAATATTTTCTTTGACATTTCTCCACCTTTTCACACACACAAATGGTTACTGTTCACACCTTCATGATTTAGCATCCGTCTGTCGGGTGTGTTTCCGTAGAAACCGTCAACCTCTTGAGGTTTTTATGCTCAATCTTGTGAAGAGCATCAAAAAACCGTCGGTTTCCGAGGAAATACACCCGACAGACGGATGCGGGTGTGAACGGTAATTACCTATTCCATGATCCGGTTTTCTATAATCTGATCGTGGGAGAAGTTCTCAATACCTAGGTAGTATTCCGCGCAATCAATGAGAGCCTGCTGGGGTACGAGGCCGATCACTTCACTGCCTACCACTGGCACCCCATATCTGGCCGCTTCCATACGAACCATTTCAAATGCGCTGTAAATCGTCGTCTTTGTGTAGTCCGTCAGGTTCATAGATACCTGAGTCTGCCTGCGCTCTTTCAATTCAACGCCCATGGCTTTGCAATAGCGAAGCCCGCCTCCGATATGGCGCACTTTTTTTGCGATTGCTGAGGCGATTTCCAGGTTGTCGGTTCCAAGGTTTACATTATACGCACATAGGGGCATCCTCGCTCCGATAGCTACGGCACCAAATGTGGAGTGAGGGCTATCCGGGCCGAAATCCGGCGTCCATAGCTCAGCGTTTTTCATCTTCTCGGAAAGTCCTTCATACTGACCCTTGCGAACTTCCGCCAGGTTTTCTCTGTGAGGGGCAGAGGCAGATTTCTCGTATAGAAATACGGGGATGCCAAATTTATCTCCAACTTCTTTCCCAACAGTTCTGGAAAGCTCAATGGCTTCCTCCATGGTTACATTTCGGATGGGAATGAAGGGCACCACGTCCGCAGCCCCCATCCTCGGGTGTTGACCTTCGTGTTGGTTCATATCGATCAGGTCTCTGGCAATTCCGATCGCCTCTATCACAGCGGCCCCCAGGGCTTTCGGTTCTCCGACTACTGTGATGACGCTGCGATTGTGATCCGCATCGGATGAATAGTCTAGCAGCCTCACACCTTCTTTGCCCCGGAAGGCATCTGCGATTTTCTCCACCTTTTTCAGGTCTCTTCCCTCGCTGAAATTCGGTACGCATTCCATAATTCTGTTCATACTCATATTTAATCTCCTAATCCTTGTCAGTATAGTTATTAGATGTCGATGAGATTTGCATCCTGGCGAGTGCAAGCAAGTGCCAACCGGGCAGGACGGGCCGTCTCTATCCTATGGCACGCAGCGCGCGGCTTATCGAGCAGGGATGCAAACTCTCGACACCTTTTCTTATAACATAGAATATTTTTGACGGACATAATCAGCCAGTCCGGGCTCATCTTCCACCACAAAAGGCAGCGTAATATGGTTTTCACTTCCCATGCGATTGTAGTCCATGCAGGTCTCCACCGCATTTTCATTTCTCGCCCAGGCCCGTCTTGCAACTCCTCCCATCACATCCCAGGGCATGGCACTCTTAAGAATTTCATCCACTCTTTCGCTGCCGTCCAGAACCATTCCAAAGCCTCCGTTGATGGCTTTGCCGATCCCCACTCCGCCTCCGTTGTGCAGCGCAACAAGGCTCATGCCTCTGGCACAGTTTCCTGCAAAGACTTGCGTGGCCATATCCGCCATGATGTTGCTGCCATCCTTGATATTGGATGTCTCCCGGAAGGGCGAATCCGTTCCGCCGGTGTCATGATGATCCCGGCCCAGCATGATGGGACCGCATTCCCCATCACGAACCAGTTTATTGAAGCGAAGAGCGATATCCCTTCTACCAAGAGCATCCTGATAGAGGATCCTGGCCTGGGAGCCTACCACCAGCTGATTCTTCTCAGCATCCCGTATCCAGTTGTAATTGTCACGATCCTGATATCTGCGTTCCGGGTCGATGCACTCCATTGCTGCCAGGTCTGTCCTTTTCAGGTCTTCCGGTTTCCCGGAAAGGCAGACCCACCGGAAAGGTCCGTATCCATAATCAAAAAGTCTGGGTCCCAGGATGTCTTCTACATAGGAAGGGAAGATAAAACCGTCCATTTCATTCTTTCCGTTCCGGCATATCTCAGTAACTCCTGCATCGAAAACTGCTTTCATAAAGCTGTTCCCATAGTCGAAGAAATAAGTTCCTTTCTCCGTTAGCCGCTTTATCACCTGAAAATGTCCGGCCAAGGTCTTGTTGACCAGTTCTTTGAACTTCTTATGGTCGCCAGCCAGCATCTGCGTCCTCTCATCGAAGCTCAACCCTTGCGGACAGTATCCACCGTCATAAACTGCGTGACAGGACGTCTGATCGGATAAAAGATCGATGTGTATATTATTCGCATCAGCGTATTCCAACAGGTCTACGATATTTCCATGAAAGGCGATAGCGATCGCCTCTTTTTCCCTTTTATATTTTTCTGCTTTAGTAAAGGCTTCTTCAGGTGTCTCTGCTTTATCGTGGACCCATCCCTGTTCATAGCGGGTCCTTATCCGTGAAGGATCCACTTCTGCGATAATCGATACGCCCCCTGCAATTTCAGCTGCTTTGCCCTGGGCGCCGCTCATCCCACCCAGGCCGGAACTCACGAAGAGTTTGCCGGCAAGGTTTCCATCGTCGGGTATCCCAAGCTTGAGTCTCCCGGCGTTGAGCAAGGTGTTGAAGGTTCCGTGAACGATGCCTTGGGGACCAATATACATCCAGCCTCCTGCCGTCATCTGTCCGTAGCTGGCTACACCGAGAGCTGCTGCTCTGTGCCAGTTTTCCTGATCATCAAACAGGCCTACCATCAGCCCATTGGTGATGATCACTCTTGGAGAGTGCTTATGCGACTGGAACAAGCCCAGAGGATGGCCGGATTCCACCACAAGGGTTTGCTGATCCGTAAGTTCCTCCAGATATTTCTTGATCAGTACATACTGCATCCAGTTCTGACAGACCTGCCCCGTTTCTCCGTAGGTAACCAGCTCATAGGGATAAAGAGCCACATCAAAATCCAGATTATTGTCTATCATGAGCTGAAATGCTTTTCCTTCAATGCAGTTCCCCTTGTACTCATCAATGGGCTTTGCTTTGATTTGCCCGGCGGGTCGAAACCGATAACCGTAGATCCTTCCGCGTGTAAAGAGTTCCTCTAGAAATTCCGGTGCTAATTCCTCGTGCCATTCTGACGGAACGTACCGCAATGCGTTCTTCAACGCTAATAGAGTATCTTCTTCAGTCAGGGTAAACTCCCTCATAGGTGCCCTTCTTATTCCTTCGGCAAAAGGCTTTACCGGGGGCAGTTGACCACCAAGACAGATATCCATCGATCTTGCGATGAATTCATTGTTCAACAATTTCCCTCACCTCCATACTATTTCAATGGTCCAATAACGGATTCGGCTGCTTTTAGTATAGCTCCGCTTCGAAGCAGTTCGGAACACTTCTCCATATCAATATGCAGGACCCTGTCCTTATCAAGAGGAGGAACCTGCTCACGTATTAGATTATACACGGCTTTTCCTGCCGGTGACAAGCCCTTAGAACCTTGAAATTCCACTGCCTGTGCAGCACACATGACCTCAATAGCCAAAACCTCTGTCACGTTATTCAGGATCTCTCTTGCCTTTCTGGCTGCCGTCATGCCCATACTCACATGATCCTCCTGATTTGCGGAGGATGGGATCGAATCCACTGATGCAGGATGAGCCAGTACTTTATTTTCAGACACTAATGCCGCAGCCGTGTACTGTGCAATCATCATTCCCGAATTCAGACCGCCGTGCTTGACCAAAAATGCAGGAAGACCGCTAAGAGCAGGATTTACCAGACGCTCTATCCTCCTTTCGGACACATTGGCGATCTCCGCCAGGGCAATTCCTAAAACATCCAGACCGATGGCCAGATATTGTCCATGAAAATTGCCTCCGGAGATTGCTTCCTCCGTATCCGCAAAGATAATGGGGTTGTCTGTCACTGCATTGAGTTCATTTTCAATGATCGTTCTGACAAATCCGATGGCATCCCTGCTGGCTCCATGGATCTGAGGAATACACCGGAAGGAGTAAGCGTCCTGAACTCTTCGTTCTCCCTGATGGCTTATATATTGACTTCCTTCAAACAGCCTTCTCATATTCTCTGCGGTTATGATCTGCCCCGGCTGACGACGTACCTTGTGAAGCCGCTCATCCATAGCATCTGCAATGCCGTATTCCGACTCCATGGTCAGTGCGGCTATTACATCGGCGGATTTCATGAGTATCTCTGCGTCGGATATTGCCAGAGCCCCGAGGGAGCACATAGCGGGCGTACCGTTTATCAGTGCCAGACCTTCTTTTGAAGTGAGCTTAACCGGAGCGATCCCGGCCATTTCCATAGCCTTGGCACCGCTCATTCTCTCGCCCATATACTTCGCCTCCCCCATTCCAAGAAGAACCAGGGACATATGGGCCAGTGGCACCAGATCGCCGCTGGCACCCAGAGATCCTTTAGACGGAACTACGGGGATCACATTTTTATTTAACATTTCTATAAGAGTCTGCAGTGTGGAAACCCTTATACCCGAGCATCCAACCGCCAAAGCGTTGATGCGAAGGAGCATCATAGCTCTTACTACTTCATCCGGAAGTGGCTCGCCCACCCCGCATGCATGGCTCATGATCAGGTTTTCCTGCAGAGACAGGGTATCTTCCTTAGAGATGGTCACGTCGCTGAACTTTCCGAATCCGGTAGTCAGCCCATACACCACTTTCTTATCTGCCACACATCTCTCTACTACTTCCCTGGATCTGCTTACTGAGGCCTCCGCTTCTGCTGATAATTCCACCTTGGCTCCGCCTCTTGCAACAGCAAGCAGCTCTTCCATGGTCAGTTTTGCCTCTCCTAATGAAATGGTTTTCATAATCTCGCCCTCTTTCATGTGTGTTGCAGTGACTGGAGCATGCCTCTATAATAGGGTAGCACTTTAGCTCGACACCGCAGCATTCCGATAATTAGTAATTTTATACAAAATAATCCAAATAACCTTGATTAGAGTTTACCATTCCTACCTACTGTTTGCAACGAAAAAAAAAGACGCCTTGCTATTGCAATTTGGCGTCTTTTACCGATAGTCGGGGATCAGGAGGTGTCCCCTTCAACTCTTAATCTATGATATTCCCGTCTACTGAAAGCGTCACAACCTGCCAGGGGATCATCTTTCCGCAGTTCATCAGAGCCTGCTTTACAGCATGCTCAATACCGCCGCAGCAAGGAACCTCCATGCGTACTACAGTAACGCTTTTTATGTTGTTTTCTCTGAGTATGGCAGTGAGCTTCTCGGAATAATCACCTGCATCCAATTTGGGGCAGCCGATTATGGTCACCTTGTTTTTCATAAACTCNNTTTACCGGAACCAACTTGATCTGTACCGGCCACTGTCTCAACTGACTTTCCTGCGCGACATGCTGTACTTCTTTTTCATGAGAAGGTGCAGCTTTTGCAAAACTTCTGGTCTGAGAACCGGGACAACCGCAGGGCAGATCCTGTACCTTCTGCTTTTCGGCTTCCATTCTGGCTTTTACCGCAGCCTCATCGAAAGCAGCAGCCTCCCTCTCCTCAAAGGAAATAGCACCAGTGGGACAAACAGGCAGGCAATTACCAAGTCCATCGCAATAATCATCCCGAATCAGCTTTGCTTTTCCATCGATCATAGCTATCGCACCTTCGTGACAGGCTTCCGCACAGAGACCACAACCGTTGCACAGTTCTTCATCAATTTTAATTATCTGTCTTATCATCTTTCTATCCTCCACTATATCTGTTCCTATAATTCAATAACCTTTTTTATATCAACCTTGCATCTGCTTTCTACACATAATATAATGGACTTCAATCACAATGTATGTTGCGCCTGCAACAAAAAGGAATTATTTATGAAAAAAATTTTAATGAGGCATCCGCTGTTCGCGGGGATCGATCTTCAGGACTTAAATAAAATCCTCTCCTGCATGGAAAGCAGAGAACAACATTTTCCGAAAGGCAGTTTTATTTTCCTGGCGGATGAATCCTATCCCAGGCTTGGTATCCTTTTAAAAGGAAGGGCCCAGGTCATCAAAGAGAACATATATGGAGATAAGATGATCATCGGTATGCTCGAACCCGGAAGTCTCTTTGGCGAAACCTATGCCTGTATGGGGCTGTCCAGGATCCCTGTATCTGTAGGAGCCATTGAAGATTGCAGTGTCCTTCTCCTGGACATCAACCGCATGCTAAAGATCTGTAATAATTCCTGCGTCTTTCATCAGAGGCTTGTGGCAAATTTATTGAATATCATTGCAACAAAAAATATGCAGCTGAACAGGAAGATGTCATACATTACTCACAAGACCATACGAGGCAGATTGCTCGCTTATCTTGAAGACCAGGCAGAGAAGGCAAATTCAGATACGTTTGAAATACCTTTTAATCGCAATGAACTGGCGGATTACCTCTGTGTGGACAGAAGTGCCATGAGCCGTGAACTCGGGCGAATGAAAAAAGAAGGCCTTCTGGATTTTAACAGAAGGACCTTCCGGTTGCAGGTTTAGTTTAGCTGAGTGCGGTTATGCATTCTGAACGTTGACAGCGCGTAATTTGCTGCTGTTTTTGGGATCCTGCTCTACATCAAAAGTAACTTTTTGCCCTTCGGAAAGGGTCTTGAAACCATCTGCTACGATGCTGGAAAAATGCACGAATACATCTTCGCCGCCGTCATCGTTGGAAATAAATCCATAACCTTTGCTCTCGTTGAACCATTTTACTGTACCTTTATTCATCAAAGATACCTCCTTAATTTGTGTACCCGTGCCCGAAAAAAAATTCACACGTATTTATAAATCATTAACGAACCATGACCTACAAAATACTTGTGAATCAATTCGTACATCTATAATACCAAGTACACTCTAGCATATCTTTGTTATCTTGTAAAGCGATATTTTTAATATTATAAAGAATCATTCTGACAAAACCTATTTT
>DCUA01000051.1:0-1092 GCA_002329675.1 Firmicutes bacterium UBA1426
TCTGCAAAAGTAATGAACTTAATGTTGCAGTTGGTGTTTTCGTTGGCCTCTGCTATCTTATGGATCTGCTCCTTAAGCTCTGACGCACCTATACGACAGACGTTTCCAATGGCCTGAAATGAACTGCACATCCTAATATAGTGGTCTTCAAAAAACAGCGGAATGCCGTCAATGATGCGGATCACTTCATAGATCATGGCAGCGTTGCCACTACCCATATCCACGGGTTGTCCCGCTTCTCTCATCACTCCATCATCTATATAAAATCTACCTGCATTATCATCCATTCTATTGCCTCTTTCTAAAACCTTACCATGAAACTCGTTGCTACAGTATGGTCAGTAACCAGGATAGCAATGGAGCAACCACGATAGCAGGAAGGTAATTTGCCACCTTGATTTTGGTCACGCCAATCAAATTAAGACCAAGAGCTACGATCAGAAGGGAACCCGCACAAGTAATCTCCCCGATGGCAGAATCTGTGAGAATAGGCTGTAAAGACTGCGCCAGCAGTACGATGGAACCCTGAAATGCAAATACGAAGGCCGCTGCAAACATGACACCGATGCCCAGGCTCACCGACAGGATCGCTGAGGATATAAGATCCAGCAGGGATTTTGTGAAGAGCATCTCATTGTCTCCGGTAAGTCCCGCATTCAAAGACCCCACTATGGTCATGGCGCCGATGCAGAAGAGCAGACTGGCTGTTACAAAACCCTCTGCAACGGATACAGAGTCTCCTTCAGCCTTCTTGAACCGTCTTCCGATCCAATCCCCCAGGTCGTTTATTCTCTTATCGATATCCAGTCCCGTTCCTATGACGGCTCCCAGGACAATGGACAGGATAAGTATAAGAGTATTCTCTCCCTCAAGGGTACCGGATATGCCTATATAAATCGTGCACAGGCCGATACCCAGCATGATAGCGTCGGTAAAACGCCTCGAAATGCTCTTTTTGAATAGTAAACCGACTAAGCTGCCTATTATAACCGTTGCTGTGTTGACGAGTACGCCTATCATTCCATTCTCCTTGTGTTTACTGCAATATAGCTTACTATTGCGCCGCTCCCTTGTCAATAAGAGTATTTTGCA
>DCUA01000051.1:1214-2995 GCA_002329675.1 Firmicutes bacterium UBA1426
TCCCCTTTCCTGTTCGCACTGATCATTGCCTACATCATCAGAAGGCCGGCGCTTTTTATATCGAAACTAACCAGAATACCCTATAAACCCATAGCTTTTTTTCTGGTATTGCTGTTCTACTGTACGATTGGATTATTGATTACCCTGGCCGGCGTGAAGTTACTTTCAACTGTGGCAGACTTTGTTTCTAACCTGTCTTCCCATTACACCAACCAGATCGTCCCCGGCCTCAGCTCATTTTTCGGTGAAATAGAAGAAGCGGTATCCCGGATGGATCCTACCCTTATCCCTGTACTGAATGACTTATTCACACAGTTGATCCAGTCCATAGGAGAACTGGTCTCCAGCTTTTCCGTCAAGACCGTTGCTGTAGTGTCCGGCTACGCCTCTTCCTTGCCGGGGGTGTTTATCAGACTGCTGCTCATGGTGATTGCCACATTTTTTATCGCTGTGGATTACGACGTTCTCACCGGATTTGTCGGACGTCAGTTTTCAGGCAGAGTGAGGGATCTGCTTACTGATATCAAAGAATATGTTGTGGGCACGCTGTTTGTCTGCATTCGCTCCTATGCGTTGATTATGAGCATCACCTTTGTTGAATTGTCCATCGGTTTTACGATCATCGGTATAAGCAGACCTATACTCGTTGCCCTCCTTATCGCTATGTTCGACATACTTCCCGTATTTGGAACCGGTGGTATTATGGTCCCCTGGGTGGTCATTTCGCTGATACAGGGTAATTTTACCCTGGCCCTGGGCTTGCTGATCGTATATCTGGCCGTTACCGTGATCAGAAATATCATTGAGCCTAAAATCGTTGGCAGCCAAATAGGACTGCACCCCGTTGTAACCCTGGTCAGCCTGTTTGTAGGTGCCCAGCTCTTCGGTATAATAGGGCTCTTCGGCTTCCCCATTACTCTCTCTTTGCTTCGTCATCTCAACGAAAAGGGCACGATCCATTTATTTAATTAACACCGATGAATCTTTTTTAATGATGTTCCGAATCTGCACTGGTCACATGTACGGTGCCTCTTGGATGCTGCGGAGGTGCATAAATGGAGTACAGCTTGAGAGGGTTCCTTCCTGTGTTGATCAGGTTGTGCCATTTGCCTGCCGGAATCAGTATCACATCATCATCTTCCACTCGTCTGCGGTAATACAGGTCCTCTCTGCTGTCTCCCATCATTGCCATTCCGTCTCCCTGCTCCACGCGGATGAATTGATCCACGTCAGGATGCATTTCCAGACCGACTTCGCCTCCTGTATCGATATGCATAAGAGTAAGCTGCATGTTTTCCCCTGTCCAGAGAGCCGTTCGGAAATTGGTATTTTTCAGGGTTGCCTCTTCAATATCCACAATAAAAGGTTCCGGTCCGTAATCCCTCAACTCGTTCTGCCGGTTATTCCGGTTCGAATTACGCGCCGGTATGTTCGCCCAGTAAGGGATGTCGTTGCGATATGATCTCCTCATTTTGATCTTCCTTTCCCATACTTGTTTTCTACAGGATATTCAGCTGGAACGAAGAGAGTGTCAAGAGTATCTTATTTCCGGCAATAGGGGATACTAATGAAAAGTTTTTTGGAGGTTTTTAATATGACTGAAATCGAATTGCTATTGGAAGATGTTGAAAAACTACGCAAAGCCTTGCATGAATTGATCGCAAAGAAAGGTTCCGGTCTGGAAGACCCTGAAATACTGGCTGCAAGCCAGTCCTTGAACGCTGCGATCACTGAATACAATAAAATGATCTCCAAGGTAGAGTGACAGGGGGACGGGGTTA
>DCUA01000023.1 GCA_002329675.1 Firmicutes bacterium UBA1426
ATATTGTGCAATCAACTCGGACTGACAGAAATATTTCATAGTCTCCGGGACTGTAACCCTGGTCTCTTCACATATTTTGAAAAAAGCATCAATGGCAATCTTCGAGGTAAAGACTACAGCCGTATAGTTGAGAATGTTGACCTTATTGGCTCTGAACTCTCTGGCAGTAACGCCTTCAACTCTGAAAAAGGGATGAAAATCCACATTCACTCCATATTTGGAAATAAGCTCCGTGTAGGGCGAAGCATTCGTAGGAGCAGGTTGAGAGATTAGTATGTTTTCGATTGTCATATATTAAAACCTTATTGCTATGTCAGCCAAAAGGATGACAGGCAGCAATTCCAGACCGCAAAGATACAAAAAGCCTAAAAAATGCGAAAATCCTGAAGAAATAAATATTTCAACGGACTTGATTAGGTAGAGTAAATACCATACGATAAATATCACTCCCAAGGT
Source organism: Firmicutes bacterium UBA1426 (assembly GCA_002329675.1). Taxonomy (GTDB): domain Bacteria; phylum Bacillota; class Clostridia; order Peptostreptococcales; family Anaerovoracaceae; genus UBA1426. Next base: position 457 of record DCUA01000023.1, read on the forward strand.
TATCAGGACCACCATATATCCCATATCGGGTATGATGTGCAGCATTACCGCTACCGGTATCGAAGTGAGCGTCACCATTATCACTGTCGCATAATTGAGTCGAGAAACTGTATGAACGACCTCTTTCCTACCCCATAGCCACGACATTATCAGAAAAGATATTTGCTTGAATAGGAAAAAAGCTGCCAAAGCCGCCAGGGTGATCAAAAATCCGTATGCTACAACCCCGGTTCTGTACAGTATGAAACTTAGCAGAGGCAAACAGATTAGAAAGGTCACGCGGATCGAAACGTTGTTATAATTTTCATTAAAAATCTCGCGGATCCTCCTCTTGTTGGTTAAAACCGAAAAGGAGCAAAATACCGCATTTATGACCCTGCGGTTAAAAATAATGAAAAGAACTAGCAACGATGCAACGACCAGGGAGAGGAGAATATCACTCTCAGGAGGCTGTATGGGCATCGAATGGGGTTCTGCCACAAGTGAGAGACGACTCCCCTGCCAGCAATCGCTTATACCCTGTATGGTATCCCTGACATTCATCAGTTGCCTCTTCTCGCATTATAGCCCATCGACTGTAGCAAAGTGACTATCCTGTCGCGAAAATCTCCTTGAATGATGATCTCGCCCTCTTTGACGGAGCCACCCACACCGCATTTTGTTTTGAGAGTTTTTCCCAGAGTAGCTAAATCCTCTTCACTTCCCATAAAACCTTTGATGAGGGTAACCTGTTTGCCTCCGCGATTGCGACGATCGATTGAGACAATCAACCGTTGCTTTTCCACAGGAAGAGTCTCGACCGTAGCATGATCTTCGCCGCTCTCATATCTGAAGTCCGGATTGGTTGAAAAAACTACGCCCAATCTGCTTTTCCAGTCATTGTCTGCCATAGTTGCCTATTTTTTGCAAAGGTAGTCATAATTATTTTTAACTTTGAGGTTTATAAAAAAGTAAATAGATTATAAAAGATATTATGAATTTCAGGAAATTCACTCTTTACAACAGGATTATTTCGTTAGTTATACTATTGGTAGCGGGCTTCGTCTATCTCTCAACCATAGAGCCTACCACCAGTTTCTGGGATTGCGGTGAGTTTATCGCATCTTCTTACAAACTTGAAGTCGGACACCCCCCGGGGAATCCGGTCTTCCAGCTTTTTGCAAGATTTTTCACCATATTTACCGACAGCATGCATGCTGCGGCAGCCGTCAATGCCATGAGTGCGATATGTTCGGCATTCACCATATTTTTCCTCTATCTGACAATTGTCCATCTGGGCATAAGGCTCAATGAGAAAAGTGGCAGGAGCCTTACCATAGCCAATGCGGTGGCTATCTACGGTGCCGGCGTGGTAGGTGCGCTTGCATACTGCTTCTCCGATACCTTCTGGTTTTCGGCAGTTGAGGCTGAGGTGTATGCTATGTCTTCCCTCTTTACGGCAGTCGTCTTTTGGGCGATCCTCAAGTGGGAAGAAGAGGCTGAGAGCAAATATGCCAACCGATGGATCATACTGATATCTTTTCTGATGGGACTCTCCATAGGAGTGCATCTGCTCAACCTTCTGGCGATTCCTGCCATAACCTTCATAATTTATTACAAAAAATCGACGAAAATCAACTGGAAAAGCGCTACAGGAGTATTGCTTCTCTCAGGTGCAGTCATCTTGGCCGTGATGATCGGCGTGGTCCAGTATCTGCCCAGGATTGCAGCTTTCTTTGACAGAATTTTTGTAAACGGCTTAGGGGCTCCGTTTAATCTGGGCGCAGTAATCTTCCTGGTGCTTCTCTTTGCTGCATGTTTCTTGGGAATGTACTGGCTTAGGAAGAGGGAGAAAGCGATTTTGCATACAATAGTCCTCTCCTTCACTACCATCCTCATAGGTTATTCTACCTTTGCCGTGGTCGTTATACGCGCAAGCGCAAATACTCCTACCAACGAGTATCAGCCCGATAATCCCTATACTCTGGTAAGGTATCTCAGCCGCGAACAGTACGGCAGCAATCCCATTATTTACGGACAAGCTTATACGTCACCTTACGATACCAAAAAGGTAGAATACTATACTCCATTGGATGGTCGTTACTATAAAGCAGAAAATATCGAAGTGATATTCCCTTCGGAGGGCAAAATGTTTTTCCCTAGAATGTGGAATGCTACTGATCAAAGATATGTAAAATTATACGATAGCTATTCCAAAGTAAAAAATAACCGGACATTAACTGTAAGGGGAGAAAAACAGGTAGTTCAGATGCCCAAATTCAAGGACAATCTGAGGTTTTTCTTCGATTACCAGCTCAATTACATGTATTTCCGCTACTTTATGTGGAATTTTGCAGGCAGGCAGAATGATTTCCATGGACAGGAGCCTTCAGACCTGATTGC
>DCUA01000174.1:0-10790 GCA_002329675.1 Firmicutes bacterium UBA1426
ACCGAATATATAGCAGCAAAAAAGCCGATCAGCAGGACAATGTCCAGTACGATGATGCTCAAAGAATCCAGGTAGAAGAAGCCACCGTAGTGGGCATATTCCACTGTTCCCTTTGCAATCACGTCTCCTGTCAAGGGCAGTGCTATCATCATCATCAGGCCGGAAGCCGTTAAGCTGATCACATGCAAAAATAACCTTTTCTTCACAAGAAAAAACAGCAAAACGGAGATCAACGGTATGACTAACAGCAAAAAACCCATTCTATTATCCTTTCAATTTGTTTAACTTATCGATATTGATGGTGTCAAACTTGTCACTGATCTGATACACCATGATGCCCATGATCATAACCGCTGTGAGCATATCGATAAATATACCCATATCTACGATGAAGGGCATGCCATCCGTAGCGAACATGGCGGTAATAAATATCCCGTTTTCCAGCACTAAAAAGCCGATGATCTGGCCGATGGCCTTTTTTCTGCTGATCATAAAGAACAGACCGATCATGACCACCGATACGGAATTAATGATCTGTAAATCGTTGTACCCCTGGCTGATCCCATCGATGCTGGCGATACAAAAGTGGGTAAATACCACCAGACCGCAGCAAATCAAAACTAAAATAGGAATGTTCAGGATAAAATCCTTTTCCACTTTGTACTCCACGCCGGAATAGGTCCTGTTCAGCAATTTCGGGATGTAGATCACCTTCAGAACTACGATGACAAAGCAAACCACCAGCACATCAATACGCCCTTCCGATGTGATGCTTTGGATGCCCATGATGCCTGCGGCAAGAGCGATGAAGGCCGACTGTATCCGGAAGGTCTTGATATAGGATTTGATCCTCTTGTTGGCCACCAGGACAAAAGAAGTCAAGAGGATAATAACCGATAATGTATCAAACAAACCAGACATGGCCGCCTCCCATCAGAAAATATTGTAAAAATGCAAGGAACGAAAGTATGAAGGATAACGCCGCCAGGTTGGGTATGCTGAACAGGCGGAACTTCACCGTATTGATCTCCACCAAGGCTATCAAAACGGCAAGAAGGATCACTTTCAGTAAATAGATCAACAGCGAGAGCACCACGGCTCCGGCTCCTGCTATTCCGATGATCTGGTCATGTGGAACCAGCAGATTTACAAGGAGTGTCATAAATACCAGCTGTTTTATGGCAGCGCCGTATTCCATCAATGCGAGATGTCGTCCCGAATATTCCAGAAGCATTGCCTCGTGAACCATGGTCAGTTCCAGATGTGTGGCCGGGTCATCTACGGGGATCCGCGCCGTTTCCATCATAATGATAGAAAGCAAAGCAAGAAATAGTAAAACCGTAGCAGGATGGGTCAGCGGAGTGCCTGTACTCTGCATAAACGTCATCATTCGATCTAATGATGTAGATCCGGAAATAAGGCCTGCCGTGAACAGGCACACCAGGATGGACGGTTCCGCCAGGGAGGAGATCATAGCTTCTCTGCTGCTTCCCATACCGCCAAAAGTGCTCCCTGTATCCAGACCTGCTGCCATCATGAAGAATCTCCCCAGTGCAAAAACAGAGACCATCAGGATAAAGTCCCCGGGTATGCTGTTTGCCGGCGTGACCAACGTAGATACCGGCACAAGGAGAGCCGCGGCAAGAGCCGTGGAAAAGACCACATATGGTGCTGCTTTGTAGATCCAGGAGGACACATCCGAAACAACGGTGCCCTTCCTTATCAACTTATAAAGGTCATAGTACATCTGAAAAACCGGAGGTCCCGTCCTCTTCTGAGAAACGGCCTTGGCCTTTTTAATGATACCGTTGACTAAAGGCGCCGTCAGCACTATCGTAAGTATCTGTATTATGATGTAGATGATATAACTCATATCTTCCAACCCTTTTATACGAACCTGTTATAGGCCATCAATACCAAAATGGTAATAAAAATATAGATCAAATAGTTGTGGATGCTTCCCGTCTGAACAAGGAACTTCGCCTTTCTTGAAAAGGTCCTGACCCTTGAATAAGCGGGCAGATAAACGTATTTCTCAAAGATGGATTCCGATGCCACCTTGTACTCGATCCGGTCGGGGTAGTAATCTGTTCCACCAATAGCCTCCGTCTTTCTTGAGGGTCGGAACAGGATGCGAAATACGATTTTTACAGGCTTGGAAAAGCCGGTGGCTGTGTACTGCATCCTGGAGTTGATCCCTTCAAATCCACAGTCCCAGGTGCCATACTTTCTTTCTATGTACTTGCCTCCATAGACCCGTATCGCTAGTAGGGCGAGCAGCGTAAGCACACCAAGAGCAATAAGGATTTCAAATGGAGAGATTGCTGTGCCGGTCAGATCCATGGAGTACCAGGTAATCACAAAGCCTCCCTGCAATTGATCAAAGACAGACCTGCCGATCAGTTCACCAGCCACTCCGTCGATGAGGCGGATGATGACCAAGGGAAAAGTTCCCAAAAGCAGACAGAGAGCCGCCAAAATACCCATCCCTGCGTTCATTACGACGGGTACCTCTTCAACATGAGATATCTCTTCGCTCCTTGGAAGACCCAGGAAGGAAATGCCGAAGAGCTTCACAAAGCACGCCGCAGCTAATGCCCCCGCCAGGCCTAAGGCTGCTACAGCTAAGATAAACAGTATGTTAGTTCCCGGTTGCCCAGGGCTGATGTATGCGAAAATGGATTGATAGGTAAGCCATTCGCTGATAAACCCATTGAAGGGCACGATTGCCGATATTGCCAGGGAAAAGCACAAGACCAGCAGTGCCGTGATCGGCATGGACTTGATCAATCCGCCCAGCTTTTCTATGTCTTTTGTTCCCGTTGCATAATGAACGGATCCGGCGCCAAGGAACAAACCACCTTTGAAGAAGGTGTGATTTACCGCGTGGAGAGTGGAGGCAATGAGGGCTAAAGCCCCAACCGTTTCATTGCCTTGTGCCAAAGCTGTAAAGCTGACTCCAAGCCCTATCAGTATGATCCCTATGTTTTCCACACTGCTGTAAGCCAGAAGCTTTTTGATGTCCTGCTCCATAAGAGCGTAAGCCACTCCCAGTACGGCAGAAACAATACCAACACCTATGAGCAACGCACCCCACCAGACATGCTGTACCCCCAGGAAATCCAATAAGAAACGGATCAATCCATAGATCGCAGTCTTGATCATGATACCGGACATGAGTGCGGATACATTACTTGGTGCTGCGGGATGAGCGTAGGGCAGCCATATGTGCACAGGAATTGCTCCGGCTTTCGTACCGAACCCGAGCACAAACAGGATAAAAATAATGTTTTTGGCCGTATCCGGTATGGCATCCGAGCTGCCAAACAAGTCGAATGACTTGGTATAGCTATAGATGATCATGAACCCGATGAGAAGGAAAGCCGTTGCGATATGAGTCATGACGATATACAAGGTGCCTGCTCGTTGATTCTCCATCCGTTCCGACTCGAAAATGACGAGGAAGTAGGACAATAACGACATGGCTTCCCAGGCTATATAGAAAAACACCGCATTTGAAGAGGTGAAGACAAATATCATTGATAAAATAAATGTTATGTACAGAAAGTTAAAAAGCCCAACCTTCCTCTTTCCGTAGTAATGAGAGATGTATCCTATGGAGTAGATAGAGACACACACCACGAGGACAGATAAAACCATCAGAAACAGAGCAGAAAGATTATCGATCTTCATTTCCAAAGCGAGGAAAGGCAGAGTGGATCGAAGTAACCCGATCTGTATGAGACCGCTTGCGCCAAGGAGCTTCATCACAGAAGCAACCATGAGGAGCAACCCGGAAGCGATGCAGATGCCATTAGATACCAGGTTGCACAGTCTGTCTCTCTTACCCAGCGCCAGAGCAGCCAGAGCCCCTATTGTAAATAACAATACGGACATTTGTATGTAATTTTCTATCTGCAATGCACCCATTGAGAAACATGACCTCCTGCTATAATGAACGCCAAGAAAAGAAAAAATAAGGACCAACAAAACCCTATCAGTTGCTCCCAACCGGCTTTAATTGTAGTACAAGAACAATTTTTTGTCAATGTAGCAGCGGGCTGATTTTGAAGATGTGAATCACGGGTATAGATTAATTATTATGCTCATCTCTTGCTTACTAGAGAGCTGCTATGAAATGGGCGGATTTGGTTAAGATAAGAGAAGAATCACTGTATATTGCTGTTTACAAGGAGGGTTACTATGAGCGAAGTGATCAATAACAGGGAATATCGGCAAAAAGTCCTGAAAGAGCTGATCGGAGAGCTCCATGAAGGCAAGAGTGTAGATGAAGTTAAGGCCAGGTTTGAAAAAATGATTGACGGAGTGTCTGCTTCCGAAATTTCGGAAATGGAGCAAGCACTGATTCGGGAAGGAATGCCCGTGTCTGAGGTGCAACGCCTCTGCGATGTTCATGCAGCGGTATTCAAAGGCTCCATTGAGGAGATCCACCGCCCGGAAAGCGAGGCAGATACTCCGGGACATCCAATACACACATTCAAAGAAGAAAACAGAGCACTTGAAGCTCTGGTTAACGAAAAGCTCCTTCCTGCCGTAAAGAATGCTGAATCTGAGGACAGCGTGGACTATGCCAGCCTCTTATCCGATATATTCAGAGAGCTTTGGGAGATTGACAAACATTACTCCAGGAAAGAAAATCTTCTATTCCCCTATATGGAGAAGTACGATATCACTGCACCCCCTAAGGTCATGTGGGGAGTAGATGATGAAATAAGGGCACAGATCAAAGAAGTAATGGCCCTGTTGAAGGATAGTAATGCAGACAAGAAGGAAATCCTGGAGAAAGCGGCGGCCGCTGGAGATCGTGTTCTTGAAATGATATTTAAGGAGGAGAACATCCTCTTCCCCATGGTCCTGGAAACCTTGACGGAAGATGAATGGATGGAAATCGAAAAATCCAGTGATGAGATCGGCTACTGCCTTTATAAGCCTGCCATGCGGTGGCTGCCCATGAGAACCGAGGCATCCGGCGCAGAGAAACCCAAAGTTGAAGAGACTGCCGGCTATGTGCATTTTGATGCAGGCTTTATGCTTCCTGAGGAGATCAACGCTCTGCTGAATACCCTCCCTATCGATATGACTTTTGTGGATAAGAACGGAGAAGTCAAGTACTTTTCTCAAGGGAAGGAGCGGATCTTTGCAAGACCTAAAACAATTATCGGAAGACAGGTCAGCAATTGCCATCCCCCCGCCAGCGCCCATATCGTAGAAGGCATAGTTGCCGACCTCATGTCAGGAAAGAAGGATCACGAGGATTTCTGGATCAAAATGGGTGAAAAGTACGTCTATATCCGCTACTTTGCCGTAAGAAACGCGAAGGGTGAATATCTGGGTACGGTAGAAGTGTCTCAGGACATCAAGCCCATTCAGGATATCACCGGAGAGAAGAGATTGGTGGAAGATTAATGACAAAAGAAATCTATCTTGCCGGAGGCTGTTTCTGGGGAACAGAGAAGTACTTAAAATCCCTTCCGGGAGTTAAAAGGACGGACGTGGGTTATGCAAACGGCAGCACAGAAAACCCCAGCTATGAGGATGTGTGCCACAGAAATACCGGGCATGCAGAAACCGTTCGGGTTTTATATGCTCCCGAAGAGATCAGCCTCACCCATATCCTGCACATGTATTTTGATGTGATCGATCCCACCTCTCTTAATCGGCAGGGCAACGATATAGGAAGTCAGTATCGGACGGGTATCTATTATGTGGATCCGGAGGATGAATCGATTATCCGGGCTGCCGTTTCCAAGCTGCAGGAAAAATACGAGAAACCCATAGCCATCGAAATTAAACCTTTAGAGAACTACTATTTAGCGGAAGAGTACCATCAAGACTATTTGACAAAAAACCCCGGTGGCTATTGCCATATCGGTGCCGCTGCTTTCGATAAGGCGAGCCGGGCTCTCGTGGACCCATCGGAATACAAAGTTCCGGATGATGCTGAATTGAAGGATAGGTTGACGGGTCTCCAATACCGGGTAACTCGTGAAAATGGTACGGAACCTCCCTACCATAATGAATTTCACGACCGCTTTTCGCCTGGTATTTATGTGGATATTATTACCGGAGAACCCCTCTTCACTTCATCCGATAAGTTTGAGGCTTGTGGATGGCCCAGCTTTTCAAAGCCTCTGGATCCCTCTGTGATCAGGACAAAGCGGGACCTGTCGCACGGAATGGTCAGAGAAGAGGTACGAAGCCGGGTCGGAGACAGTCATTTGGGACATGTCTTCCCTGACGGTCCAAAAGAAGCAGGCGGGCTGCGCTATTGTATCAACAGTGCAGCCCTGCGGTTTATCCCTGAAGAGGAGATGGAATCCCAGGGTTATGGTAAATACCTGCATTTAGTCAAATAAGCCTAAAAATAATAGGGACAGATTTTTTGATTTTATATCCGAATAAAAAACCTGTCCCTATTTATCCCTTATCTGTTCACCACATTTATAGGTGAACCCGCCAAAAATGCCTCCAGATTTGCCACAGCAATATCCATCAATCGTGCCCGGGACTCTTTTGCACCCCAGGCCATATGAGGTGTGATAATGCAGTTTTTCGCACCAAGTAATGGATTGTCTGCTTCTATAGGTTCTGAGGAGGCTACATCAGTTGCCGCCGCAAAGACCTTACCTGAATCAAGGGCCTCTCTTAGATCCCTTTCATTAACTAAGGGTCCTCTGGCCGTATTGATCAGAATCACTCCATCCTTCATCTTAGCAATGTTTTCCTTATTGATGATTCCATGGGTAGTGGGCTGAAGAGGACAATGCAACGAAATGATATCTGACATGGCAAAGAGTTCATCNNCCAACACCTTCATTCCGAATACCTGAGCAATTTTAGCGGTATTCTGCCCGATGCGGCCGAATCCGATAATACCCATTGTCTTTCCTGCAAGCTCAATTTGAGGATAGTCCCAGAAGCAGAAATCCGGGCATGAGGTCCAGCGTCCTGCCTGAACAGCTTCATTATGGTGTCCAACACGGTGGCATACCTCAAGTAGAAGTGCAAATACATACTGAGCTACTGCGGCTGTTCCGTAGTCAGGAATGTTGGTTACGATAATTCCGGAGGATTTTGCCGCTTCGATATCCACCACATTAAAACCTGTAGCTATTACTCCGATATATTTTATCTGCGGACAGGCGGAAAAAACCTCCGGGCCCAGCGGTGTCTTATTGGTTATAATGATTTCGGCGTCACCAATTCGGGAGATGATCTTTTCAGGTGGTGTCCGGTCATATACGGTAAAGTCCCCAAGTCTTTCAAACCCTTCCCAACTTAGATCACCGGGATTTTCTGTATATCCGTCCAGTACAACGATCCTCATGCATTTTCTCCTTTTTACTGTCAGGTTTCAAATATAAAATAACCGCAAATTATTACGGTTATTTTAGTATATATTATTTAACAAATGAATTGTATCAGTATTTGATTAATCTTTGATGTAGGCACGGTCCACGTAATTGCTGGTGGCCGCCTTCAGAAGACCGCCATAGGCCAGGGTAAAGGAGATCACATCTCCTACCTGATATTCCTTCTTTGCGCGGGTTACGTCCATTATGAGGTGATCTGAGCTGGCACCAAGGATATCGATGTCCGGATCTTTCGGCCGCATGTTATCCACATCCGCATCCTGTTTGCCGATGGCCAGGATCGCCCTCTTTATATTGCCCCTGTCCTCATAGACCGGACTCATGCCGAAGGCGTCCATGCCGATTTCACCGATGGGAAGGGATGGCTTGGTTTTTAATTCGATGATCTGGGCCTCCAGCGTGACTGCATCGGCGTTGGTTCCCGGAATACGTTCACCATAGGCTGTTTCCTTTCCTAAAATGAATGCCTCTCCCAGCCGCAGATTGTTGATACCCTCAGGCAGTTCTCCCTTTTCGATGAGATAGAGAGAACTGGAGTTGCCCCCGGATACCACGGGTAATTCCAGATCGTACTTTTCTCTGATTTCCTTAGCCAACTGCGTCAGTATGGATAAGTTGTCGTGCTTCGGGATGATTGCGCCGTAGCAGGTGAGGTTGACGCCCAATCCGAAGAGTTGGATGTTGGACAGCTTTAGAATTTCTTCAACCATCTCATCGATGGCATCACGGTTCTGATAGAAAATGCCTTCTCTCAGATCTCCCAGGTCGATCATCAGCACGATTCTGTGGGTTTTACCTTGCTTGACAGCCTCGTCATTAAGAAGTTGGATGGTGGTCAGCTCAGAATTAAAGCTGATATCTGCATACCGTACTACCTCGCTCACCTCCTCGTGCTGCGGGAGGCGAAGAAGCACCGTCTCTTTCGGCAGGTCGTGGTAGTTCTTAATGTTCTGTATTCGTGAATCAGCAAAATAGTCCACCTGAGGGTGATCGGCTATGAGCTCTGCCATTCGCCGGTCCGCACAGAAGGATTTCGTCACGATCATAAGGGAACAGTTGCCCTTTTTCACGATACGACTGACCGCGTCCAGATTTTGTTTTACCTTCTTCAAATCAAACACCAATCTCGGGTACATGCTATCCTCCCTTTCTTCACCCCCACGGGGACNNACCCATGGGGACACATCTCGTGGCCAATTCTAGCAAAGCCTCAGCTTTATATTAATTGATGATCTAAGCTTTCCTCCAGGAAACGAACTGCTGCTTCCTTATAACGCTTTGATAATACTCCCAGTGACGCCATGATATAGTCATTATCGACCAGGATCTTAGCATCTGTACCTGGGAAAAGGAGCAAGCCCGTTTCATTATGGAGCGCGATAGACTCCATGATATGGACCCGATTCGGAAGGCGAGTCAAGGCCCCGCCGGTTCCGATGATGTACTTGATTTGGGACAGATCCTTGCCTTCTGCTAAGGTGGATCTGCCCGACGGCCCGTAAACGTAGCGAATCCGTCCTGCGTGGCGTTCTGTAGCCTTGATCACGGCTTCTTTTGTCAGACGCTCCACAAAGCGAACCTCTTCCTCTGTTTGAGGTACAAATTTATAATTCTCCATGATACTGTCGATATTGAGCCCCAGTTCTTCGGTAAGCTTCTCCCTGCCGATGCTGTCAACAATATTCCTCATGTTGATGTAAACGCCCAGATCGCCTTCTACAGTACGTTTGGCTTTGGGTTCCGGGCTGACCAGAATTCTGGAAATCTCTTCAGAGCCTTCCGTTACAGAGTGAAGGTCCGTAGTGGCTCCTCCCACATCCAGGACCACCAGATCTCCCAGGTGCTCATATAACAGCTTGGCACTTTCCATCACCGCTCCCGGGGTAGGAATGATAGGCCCGCTGACCATATCCCGAATGTGTTCCATACCCGGCGCTTGAATAATGTGATCTTCAAAGGCGTTCTGAATCACCTTTCTGGCCGGCTCTACATTAAGCTCATCAATTTTCGGATATACATTTTCAACGATATAAAGAGGCGCCTTTGCCCCTTCAAAGATCAGGCGCATCTCCTCCTGGTTTTCTATGTTTCCCGCATAAATAACAGGGATTGGAAGATCCAGGGAACGAATCATTTCCCCGTTGTAAATGGCGGTATCTCTTTCACCGTAATCGACACCCCCCGCAATCATGATGAGATTGGGGCGGATATCTTTGATCTTTTGCAGATCCGTCCTGCGCAGGCGGCCCGCCGTCACCGAGTGGATGATGGCCCCTGCGCCTAAGGCGGCTTCTTTGGCCGCCTTGGCGGTCATGTCGTAAACAAGACCGTGGACGGTCATTTTCAATCCTCCTGCTGCGCTGGAGGTAGCTAGCATTTCTCCATATTCAATGGAAGGCACTCCCTTTTTTTTGCAAAGGTCTTCAATGGCTCCTCTTAGGCCAATGCGAACATCGCCATCCAATACGGATGTAGAAGCCTGCCCCTGCCCATAGAATACAGGTTTGTCTGAATTAATATTGTGAAACGCATTTACTAGTGTGGTCGTTGACCCGATTTCAGCAACCAAAACGTCTATTTTCATTATTTTCTCCTGGTATGGTTTGATTGTTGCCACGAGGTGTGTCCCTGTGGGTGCAAAAGCAGCNNGGGTTCAAAAGCAGCCACGGGGTCTGTCCCCGTGGCTGTTTCCGTGGCTGGGTTTTACTTTTCGCCGCGCATCTCTCTCCTCTTCTCTATGAGGAATGTGGCCACGTCAATTCCGTGGCTGTTTCTTCCAAAGCCCGCATCTATGCCAGTCTTCAGTGCGTTTTCCGGAACGACCTGCGTTCCTCCCGCAGCAATCATGATCTTATCCCGGATCCCTTTTTCTATGGCAAGTTCATGGATCCTCTTCATATTCTTATAGTGGATATCGTCGTGGCTGATGATGGTAGAAGCGAGAATTGCATCGGCCTTCAGTTCGACCGCTGCATCGACCAGCTTTTCAACAGGCACCGACGTTCCCAGATAGTGGACTTCAATACCGAATCTCTCGATACCGCCGTGCTTGATGTCTATGATTTCCCGCAATCCTACGGAGTGTTCGTCTTCTCCCACAGTACCGCAGACAACTTTAAGCGGATATTTTTCCACATCAGCACGGATCTCCTCATCGGAAAGAACATGTGGTTCCGGAGGAATTACCAGCTTATCCAGATTCACATCGAATGGCAGCCGGCCCTTCAGCTCAACGCGCGTACCTTCTGCTTCCTGCATGATTTCGCGGTTGATGACTTCCGCCTCCTCCAGGTTCATCTTCCTGGCAAGCTCAAGAGCCGCAACCTCGGCAATTCTTCTGTTTGCCGGTATGAACATATTGATCATAACCGTTCCGTCCGCTGCCCATTCCATCTC
>DCUA01000174.1:10872-15632 GCA_002329675.1 Firmicutes bacterium UBA1426
GGATCATCTACTGCCGACGGATCGTACTGAGCCACATTGTTATAGCCAAAGTGAGCGGTCACCGGTGCAAAATAATCGTCGTCCCGTTCGAAGACAGAATTATTGCCTACGCCACCGTCTGCTTTACGGGCGATACCGTCTCCGTTACGTTCCGGATAGTTGCCCGAGTCCACGAAGAACCCTTCTTCTACGGCTTTGAAATATCCGCCGCTCTCAACGATCTCCTCCATGAACAGGCAGGCTCTTTCCTTGATTTCTCTCGCCATTTCCCGAAGAGGGCCTTCCTCTTTGAGCTGGATCATATCCATAAGGCCGTCCAGACCGATCAATGTCTGCTTGGCGGTATCACAGGCTTCGATATTGTAGATGTGCCATGGAACGTTTCTGCCTTCATCCGGCGTGATAGTGGATTGGATATCTGCTCTGGTGAGCTTTGAGATCAACATGTTGAGCACATGGGTAACTGTTGCTTCTCTTGCAGAAGCCTCCATGTACTTTGTGTTCATCTGAGCTCTCATCCGGTACTTATCACAGAAATCCCGAAGGGCAACCGCATAGGGCAGGTCCATAAATACGCATGGAGCCGGCGGCGCTGTGGGGGGTACTGTAGACAAACATATATTAGTGGGTTTGATCCCTGCCTTTTCAGAGAAGAGGCTGTTAATAGCATGCTGAACGATGAGCTCAGGCATTACCTTCCAGGCTTCTCTGGCTGTGGCATTGGCGTTGTGAGCGCCGTCGATCTGTGCAATGTCGGCCCAGGCCAGAATCTTCTTTGATTCACAGGCGTCCACAAAGGAACGAACCATGTTGATGTTCCGATAGAGCACATTGTATTGCGGATCCTGGTGGGCACCGTTTATGCCCTCTTCCGCAAACATGACGGCCACTTCCGGACCGGCAACGCCGGATACATAGGAATGGTAGTTGATCGGTCTTCCCACTTCTTCCTCGATCATATCCAGAGCCTTCCGCTGTGCTCTCACCTGTTTGCGGGTAATGGGCACACCGCCAACACCCTGGGGTGTTCCTTCGATAAGCCCGTCCATGTGGGACTGACCAGCAGTACGGATGACCATGATATGGTCAGCCCCGTGCCATGCAGCCATTCTCATTCTGCGAATATCATCCTCAAAACGTCCGGAGGCGATTTCCGTGGTGATGACCGGTTGAGGCTGGGGGTCGATATAGTCAAAGTACTTGGAAGAAGGCAGCCCTACTCCATTTTCCAGGGGAGCGGTAGCATCCCGGTACGTAAAGGGACCCATTTGCATGCCCGGCTGTACAGTTCTCCAGGTCCACCCCCTTCTCTTTGGCCTGTATTTATCCAGGTCTTTCAGGATGTATTCAACATCCAGCTTTTCATTATGAATTAAATTCATATCACTCATCTCATGCCCCCCCTTTAACGTCTGAACAGAGCTACGGCTTCATCCCAGCCCTTGCCTTCTGCCAGCATGCTTCCGGCTTCCTTAATGGAAATGTTTTTCGCCTTAGCAAGCTTATACACAACATGTCCGGCGCCTTTTCCCATCAGACCTTTGTCCATGCAGCCCTGTACGATGGGCTTTGCATCCAGAGACGAAATGCCCATGCGAAGCAGCACAGATCTTTCGATAGAAGGGGTCGTGTTTTTCTTCCCCAATTCAAGAAGCGGATCCACCACCTGCTCTGTCAGCTGCCAGAAGCGCTCATAGAGTTCTTTGTCGGTGAGGTTTACCAAGTGCTTGCGCCTTTCTTGAAAATCATCTGCTCTTTTCATCTTACTTCCTTCCTTCCCTCATAAGACTATAGTGTTGCTAATACTTCTTTTACGAAGGCAACGTCGGTTTTTGTCTCTTCGGCCAGGAAAGCGATATCTTCTTCTGTCGGGGTAACCTTATAGGTGTTAACCGCTGTCCTGATAAGTGACCTTCTCATATGGTCGAGGTCCTGATCGGTGGCCTTGATCAGAGAGGGATGCGACGGGAGCACGATGTTCTTTCCCGGCACCTCATCTTTAGGATCACCAAAGTATACTTCGATGCCATTGCTTCTTGCGAAGGTCAGCTGCGGCTGCACGTGCTTGCCTGCCCCGGTGTATTCCGTTTCCTGTACAACGATCATCTGATCTTCGGGCAGTTCCTGCGCCAAAGCAAATGCGGCAGCCAAAGAAGTGTTTCCGGCAGGGCCCTTTTCCAGGCCTTCCAGGCTCGCTAAGGCTTCCGTCATATAGAACACATCGCCTTGGGTAATGGTCACATATCGATCCATGTACCGCAAGGGCCTGGCTGCGGATCTGGGAACGTCGGACCGATCCGGCCAGGTGGAAAAGGGCATACCAAAGCCTGTATGTCCGGTGGTAAAGGACTTCTTGTTAAATTGGCTGTCGGCTGCCATATGAAGTCCCGACAGATCTACGGAGGCTCCCACGATCTTTGTGGCTGCTCCGGCCTTGATCAGACCCCTTGCTGTACCGGTGAGATTTCCGCCGCCAGCGTTGGTGCAGACGACTACGTCCGGATCTTTGCCGAATTTTTCTCTGAACTGCATGGAGAGTTCGTAGCCCAATGTCTCTACACCAGCGATTCCAAACGGCGTATAAAGAGAAGCGTTGAAATAGCCCGTTTCTTCAAGCAATAAAAGGAACTTGTAAAACAGCTCCGGACCTACGGACAACTGAACCACTTCTGCGCCCAGGGCTTCGCATTTCCTTGCCTTTTCAATGATCTCCGGCTGACCTACGCCCTTTGAATCATAGCATTCCTGTACTACGATGCACTTAAGCCCTGCCATTGCCGCCTGAGAAGCTACTGCCGCACCGTAGTTTCCGCTGGTCGCTGTGACAACACCCTTAAAGCCAAGGCGTTTTGCATGATAAACGGAGTTGGCGGCCCTTCTTGCTTTGAAGCTCCCGGAGGGATTGCAAGCTTCGTCCTTGATGAAAATCCTGGCTCCGTAGCCGGGCTTTGCACACTTTCTTGCCAGCGCTGTGATGTTCCGCAGTTCAATGATCGGTGTGTTCCCAACGTGGACGCTGTGCTGGATCTTCTGCATCTCTTCTAGAGTATAGCCCGTTTCCCGCATCATCTTCTCATAATCAAAGGCGATTGATCCGCTTTCGAAGCTGCTGTAGTCAATGCCCACAGACTTCTTCATAATCTCCCCTTTACGGGACATTACGGAATTATAATCGTTTGCTAATGCCATTACTCGTCACCTCCAAACGCGATCTCCCTTACCTGCTCGCTGATCACCTGTAGTTCAGGGACGAACTTTCCGTAATCGTGCTTGTAATAGGGCTCAGCCTCCAGGAGTGTGCCGGTTTCTTTTCTTCCGGTCCTGGTAATGACTTCTACCTCGGCTCCGGGTTCGGCATCGTTCTGTAAATATCCTTTGATCCACATTTCCAAAGGCACCTTTTTCGTATCGTCCGGAACCTGAGGTGCTCTTTCAGCAGGTTCCAGGATATTTCTATGAATCAGTACCCATGTACCTTTCTTAACCATTTTCAAACCTCCAAGGACCAGGGTCCTTAACTTTCATACGTTATCTCATGCTCATATCGTTATTTAACGATCTTTGCTTCCTCACAGATCATCTCTCTCATATCACCCATAATCGCTCTCGGAACGGGCAATGTCAGCATGGTGTGAAGACCAGGTCTTGCATTGATGATCTGGGGAATCATGTTTACGCACATTGCAATGGTACCGATTCCGCCGGGGACTTCCGGAGAGTTGACCAGATTGATATTAGGTGTGCCTTTTATGATGACATAATCACCCGTTGTAACCCCCACCTGCTCCGGCTCGATCTGCTGGGGATGATCCATTTCAATTTTCAGTTCTCCGTCGATATAACCATATCCTTTCATGGCGCACCCCGCCACATCTCCGGCCTTTGCAAATCCATGAGGTGATTTTCTGTCCACATCGGTCACGATTGGATCCATGGACTGGGTGACTTTCTCTACCTTCCAGCCAATGGCATCTGCGATCATATTGATGGACTCGGGGAAGCCCACATGTCCGGATAATTTACCCGTTTCAACGCCTTTCTTGAACTCTTCAACGGTGATGCCGATACCCTGCTCTTCCATAACAGCCGGGCCGAAGGGGGAGAGGCTGTTTACTCTTCTGGCAACGATGTGATCAACGGTTTCACAGCAACCTGTCATAATAACAACCAAAAGGTCCATGATCAGTCCCGGGTTGATGCCGGTTCCCAGCACGGATACTCCGTTGGCTTTCGCAATCTCGTCCAGCTGTTTAGCAAGCTCAGGCTCCTGGGCTTGTGGATAGGCCATTTCTTCTGCGCTGGTTATGCAATTGATCTTCTTTTCAAGAATAAACTTAATACGGTCAAAAGCGGTCCTCGTAAAGGAGTCGGTACAAAGCAGGACTACATCTGCACTCTTTTCTTTGATTACATCTTCGGGGCTTCCGATGATGACATCAGGCCGGTCTCCTCTGGGCGTCTGAATGTAATCGTACATGCTCTTTCCAACTTTTCCCGCACGTCCGGCGACGCCGACGATTTCAACGCCCTTTTTCTTGAGAAGCATGTCTGCCATACCGGAACCCATGGCTCCGAGACCCCAAATAATAACTTTTACATCCTTCATAGTTTTTCCCTCCATTTTGTATATTGGTTATGATAGTATTGAAGACCTCTGGACAACCGTATTCCTCAGTCCTGCAAGAATACTACGATTAATAAAAGCAATTTCTATGCCACGTTTCCACAAGACATTTTTTGTGCATATTATTAATATACAT
>DCUA01000192.1:0-5704 GCA_002329675.1 Firmicutes bacterium UBA1426
CAGAAAACTCGTTATGCTCACAGGAGATAGCAGGACTGTGGCTGAAAAAGTCGGCAATGACTTAGGGCTGGATGAAGTTTTCTGGGAACTTCTCCCGGACCAAAAGGTTGAGAAGTTAGAAACACTGGATAAAGAGAAACCACCGAAGGGCAAACTTATTTTTGTGGGTGATGGTATCAATGACGCACCCGTTCTTGCCCGAGCCGATGTAGGTGTGGCAATGGGAGGCGTAGGTTCTGATGTCGCTATTGAGGCTGCCGACGTGGTGCTGATGACCGACGAGCCGGCAAGGCTTGTAGCCGCCATTAAAATAGCCAAAAGAACCCGTGGTATCGTGTGGCAGAACATCATCTTTGCGATGGCCGTAAAAGGAATCGTGCTCCTTCTGGGTGCCGGGGGTATCGCCACCATGTGGGCAGCGGTATTTGCAGACGTAGGTGTAGCCGTACTCGCGGTATTAAATGCGATGCGGGTCATGAAAGTCGATCATTTGGATTTGTGAATCTTTTTGAAACGATACATCTGATCGTCGGCCTCTTTTAGGTATTTACAGAAATCCGGTTTTTCACCTCCCCGGAAAACACTGTATCCATAAGAGACCGTTGGAAGGGTATTCCCTTTCTCACGCATTTCCGTAAGGGCATTTGTCATGGCTTTTAGATGTGATTCGATCTTCTCCTGATCCGTCTCATTGCCAATGATATAGAATTCATCGCCGCCAAAACGGTAACAGGTAAAACGTCTGGGAAAGGATTGTCTGACGATCTCCGCCACTGTCTTAATAGCGGCATCTCCACATCCGTGCCCATATGTATCGTTAATGCATTTGAAATCGTCGATATCAAGGACTATGATGGAAAAGGCCTGCGCTTTTTCCATCTTTTTTGCAGCCTTTTCAAATGCTATCCGGTTATAAAGGCCGGTGAGGATGTCGAAGCTGTTATCAAACTCGGACAACAGAAGAAAGTACAGGAACAAAGATAAAGTAACACAATGCCACGAGGAATATGCCTGCGGATATACCAGTTGTATACTGGTGCCGATAATAGTAAAAAGAGACAGTATAACCATCCTCCCGGTGATAGGATAATTAAACTTTCTGCCTACATCCAGGGTGCAAATTAAAAGGAACAGGAAATTAAAAATGTAAACGGATATAAAAATAAAAAAGTAGTCTCCTCGTACATATTGATTATCAACATTCACATAGAAAATAAGCCTGAGTTGGGGGGATAAAACTGTCGCAATGATGTTGATCAATGTGGGAAGCAACAAGAATTTATGCGTGCCAAGGATCCTTCTGTCAAAGATCAAAGAGATGGCGATGGGTATCAATGGAGTAAGTGCAAAACCGAGTACATTGCAAAAAATGTTTATACCACGAAGACCAGTGCTTCCATTATCGGTAAACACTGTCCCCATTTCAGACAGAATAATAATTACAGTAAGTACAATAGTGGCAAGAAGTGGTATTTTTCTTGAGGGATGCAAGGTTGTACTACTGTGTAGTAACCAAATCAAGTAGAAAAGTGCAGCTATGTCTATTGCATATGTTGCTATATACACTATGTTTGATCCTCCTGGACAACAATTGTCTTCTCGTTGCCTTTTCTCTGAGATTGTAAGCTAATTGCGCGATGCACATAAAGTGCATCACATATCAATCTCGATCAATATTGGTGTGTGATCTTGTCTTGGGCCTGAATCGATCATTTCAGATTTTATTACCCTGTCTGCAATGCGATCACTAACCAGCCAGTAGTCGATCCTCCAACCGGAGTTGTTGATTTTGCTTGTTCTGACCCGTTGGGCCCACCAGGAATAGACCCCTGTCACATCACCGTGGATATAGCGGAAGGTGTCCGTAAACCCTTTTGCTAACAGATTGGTAAAACCCTCCCGTTCCTCGTCCGTAAAGCCGGCTGAACGACGGTTATTTTCCGGATGGGCAAGATCGATTTCTTTATGTGCTACGTTAAAATCGCCTGCAGCAATGACATACTTCTCTTTATCCAGACCTGCTAAATAATCGGCATATTTAATATCCCAAATCTGACGATCTTCCAATCGATTCAAGCCATCCCCTGCATTGGGCGTATAAACCTGAGTCAAGTAGAAAGTCGGAAATTCTAATGTTATAATGCGGCCTTCCGCATCCATGGTGCCCGGTGCTCCTATTGCCGGAAAGGTGACGGATGGTGTCAGATCCTTCTTATACAAAAACATGGTACCCGCATAACCTTTGCGCGCCGGTTCTACTGAACTATTCCAGACAATATCATAATCCGGACATCTGTCCTGCAAAATTTCCAAATGCTTTTTAGTGGGACCATCGCTTGATAGCTTTGTTTCCTGTAAGGCAATAACCTCCGGATCGTGTTCTATGATCGTATGTAATACAGCTTTTGATAATTGGGCACGTTCCGAATCACTGATCAATGCCGCATTTAATGAATCAATATTCCATGAAATAAACTTCATATTTTCCCCTTCCTAAGCATTCTTCAATTTCTCAATGGCATCTTCCTCAGACGATACAAAAAAGACATCCCTGCCTTTATTGCATTCATAGATAAAATCCTTTAACGACTTGCTGGTATAGCCTGAAAAATCTCCAACGATCGCTAACTTAAACTGGTAGTTAATGAACTTTTGCAGGATTTCTCCTGCGATTTTTGTACTCAGATCAAAGAAATCTTCCGTCACCGCTTCCTTGTTTATTATAATGGAATGACACCCCGTTTCATAGTTAATGGTCATTATAAAATCCAGGGCCGACTGCACATCTTTAATGCAAACCTCATCACTGTTTATAATGGCTATTTCCTTGCCATTGACCAAAACATTCTTTATATTCATGTTATATTCTCCTTATATTGCAGCCTGCTCTGCAGAAACATTTTACCAACCGGAACAGAAATAATCAATGCCATCCGGGAAACCGGATGTCATCCGGGAAATAAAAAAAGTTATGGTAGATGCAAATACAGAAAAATTTGGCTCAGTGGTATGCATAGCAAAGCAGATTGTGATAGTATTATTTACAGAGCATTTACAATCCGGCAGGGTACTTACACTCTCGTTTCAAAGGAGGAATCGCTATGATCTTCTATTTTTCAGGTACGGGAAACTCCCTTTATGCAGCCCGGTTAATTGCAGAACATAATAACGACCGCATCATTTCCATTTCCGAAGAAATGTTGCAGGAAAAAGACTGCTACGAATACAAGCTCGAAGAGGAAGAGTCTATAGGTTTTGTTTTTCCGATATATGCCTGGGGCCCTCCCCGAATGGTGATCGACTTTATCAGCAGACTGTCGGTGCCGGATGCTGACGATCATTATGTTTATTCTCTGGCAACCTGTGCCGGAAACATCGGCAATACAATGAAAGCTCTCGGGAAAGCACTGGATAATCGAGGGATAAAGCTCCAGAGCGCTTTTTCAGTGGTGATGCCTAATAACTACAATCTCCTCGGAGATGTGGATTCCAGAGAGGTTGCAGAACGAAAACTGGACCTTGCAGAAGAGCAGATCCGCGGTATTTCCAAGGTAATAGAGGCAAAACAAACTGGCGTCTTTCGAATCCGCAAAGGTCCGGTGCCATTTATTTTAACCGGCGTGATCAATCCCCTCTTTAATCAACACGCTCTGGATGCCAGCCGGTTTTATGCTACGGACGCATGCACTGCATGCGGACTTTGCCAGGACATCTGCCCGACAAGGAATATCCATGTAGAAGGAAAGCCCGCATGGGGTTCCAACTGCACCCAATGTCTGGCATGCATCAATCATTGTCCAGTCAGAGCAATCGAATACGGTAAGTACACCCTTAAAAAAGGGCGTTACGTCAACCCCCGGGTGTCCGGATGAAAAATCAACAGAAATGGGTTTTATATGATTTCTGTTGATTCTATTTTGAGTGGAGTAAAGAAGTGGCAAGGAACTGAGGACGATTATGAATTTCAAGGTATTGGTGGAAGACACCCAATTATCGGCGCAATTTGGAACGGAGCACGGTCTCAGCCTCTATATTGAGACTGAGGATAATAAAATATTATTCGATATGGGAGAAAGCAGTCTGTTTCTCAAAAATGCAAAAAAACTCGGTGTCGATATTTCCGGGATCGATTTTGCAGTCATATCTCACGGGCACGACGACCACGGGGGCGGACTCGGTGCCTTTTTAGAGAATAACAAAAAAGCCAAAGTGTATGTGAATCGATCCGCTTTCGGGAAATACTATTCGCTGTCTTCCAAAGGCGATCTGGAGTATGCCGGCCTGGATAAAGCGCTGGTACAGAGCAGCCGCGTGGTGCTCACATCCGGGCAATTCCCCATCGCCGAGGGGATTTTACTGTTTTCTGATATCATTAATGGCGAGCCCTATTCTGAGTTAAACAAGGACCTCTTTATGGAACGGGGCGGTGAAATCGTGAAAGATTCATTTGAACACGAGCAGGTTCTCATTTTGACCGAAGGGGACAAGACCTTCCTGATCACAGGCTGCGCACACAACGGCATTGTTAATATCCTGGCTCATTCCCGGGATATACTCGGGCGCATGCCGGATTATGTCATAGGAGGTTTCCATCTTTACAAGTGTCCGTCCCTGGGAGAGGACGGTTTCAGAACCGTAGATAAAATAGGCGAGTATCTGTTAAATGCGAACACCGAATACTATACTTGCCATTGCACCGGAATCGAATCCTATAACCGGCTAAAGATTAACTTGGGCGATCGGATCCATTATCTGCATGCAGGAAGCGAAATCTCTTTATAAATCTAACATTCAGGATCAGCGCAAAGATTCCCAAAACAAGACTAGCAACCAGCCCTCGCAATGGCCCAAGCTATGAAACTGGCAACGTGTCCACTACAGAAATACTAAAACAATGAGGCTGAACAGATTGGCAATGAAATGTGATATTGCACTGATCCATGCGTTGTTCGTTTTATAAAAAATGACTCCATACAAAACACTGTTAACAAATACGAAAAAGATGTCGTACAGTACGATGACCGGATCTCCTTGATTAAAGTGACCGATCGCAAATAACACTGACGATATTAACAGTGTCGGAGCAATGGAAAGGATTTTGTTCAACTGCGTTTGAAAGAAAGCGCGCCACGCGATTTCTTCTCCCAAGGCAAGAAACGCAAGCTGGAATATGGCGATTACGATCCAATCAAAGGATACGAAAATCTCTGTTCTTGTCAGCACATGCTCTATATATTCAGGTAAAAACAACTTTGAGGTCGTTATACTAATAGCATCCATGATGATTGGCAGCGATATCCAGAACCAGATACTTTTCTCCTTGATATCTGTTCGTATAGCTCTGATATCTAATCCACTGCCTTTAAATACCTGTTTTTCAAGGGCCTTATGTATAAAGAAAAAGACAACTCCAACGATTACTGCCGCCCCCGCAATTTTATATCCAAGTACATTTGCGAAGGATAAAGTCGTCATAATAATAATTGCAATTAACGGCATTTTCTTAATTTCCTGCATTTACACCTCACCTGATAGCCTTTCTTCTCTTGTTTTGGTGCACTTCCTGTCAAAGGCTGTACTCCACTTTACTAACATAGCCGGATCGTGAATAACTCCCCTGCAATGCTAAGCAATGTATCAACCACACATTCAATGACAAAATGACTTTTTATTATACCACAAGATAAATGAGATACGAAAACAC
>DCUA01000192.1:5739-5913 GCA_002329675.1 Firmicutes bacterium UBA1426
TCTTTGGCTTAACAATTCTCCAAATCTAAGCCATAAACTTGGATTCAGGCGATCTTTGGCTTACAAATTCCCCAAAGGTAAGCCATAAACTTGGATTCAGGCGATCTATGGCTTACAAATTCCCCAAAGGTAAGCCATGAACTTGGGTTTAGACAATCTATAGCTTACAAATTC
>DCUA01000192.1:5963-7300 GCA_002329675.1 Firmicutes bacterium UBA1426
CTCCAACAGGTTTCTAAGCATTAAATTTGAGGACGATTTCACAGAGAGCTTTTACCCCTATCGTAAGTATTTCATCATTAAAGACATATCTCGGATTGTGAATTGGCACAATCGGCTCTCCTGCCTTGTCGTTCCCTATAAAAATAAATAGCCCCGGGAGCTCCTGCTGAAATAGTGCAAATTCCTCACATCCCATTGCACACGGTACACTATCAGTGATCATGCCCGGCTCAAATGACTCACTTAAGATCCTGCTGACTTTGGCTGTTAGCGACGGATCATTATTTGCAGGAGGCATGATTCTGTCGTATCTCAACTTATATTTTGCTCTCGCTGACTGCGTAATTCCATTGACCACTTCCTCCAGGCGGTCAGCGATAAAATCCCTGACGTGCTCATTATATGTCCTCACCGTTCCTTCAACAGTGATTTTTTCCGGGATGATGTTTACAGCGGTCCCACCGTATATCTTACCAATGCTGATAAGGGCGGGTTCCATAGGATCAATTTCTCTGCTTATGATGTTCTGGATTGCGGAAATCACATCCGCTGCTACTACGACGGGATCAACAGCCATATGCGGCCATGCGCCATGCCCGGGTCTCCCCATTATTTCTAAATGAAAAACATCGCTTGATGCCAGGACCGGACCCGCCTTCAATCCGATAACACCTTCTTTGATTCCGTGCCAATTGTGAAAATGGACAATCGCATCAACATCAGGATTTTTTAAGACACCCGCCTTCATGACTGCGGCTGCTCCTCCGGTTTCTTCTTCGGAAGGTTGAAAAATGAATTTGACATTTCCTTTAAGCTGGTCTGTATACTGGGAAAGAATTTTGGCCGTTCCCAGAACAAAAGCCATATTCCCGTCGTGACCACATCCATGGAATACTCCCTTGTTTTCAGATGCATAGTCAACTCCCGAACATTCTTCCATTTCCAATGCATCCAAACACGCTCTGATTCCTATTGTTGCACCCTCACGCTTTCCTCTCATGAGTCCTGCAACTCCAGTTCCTCCTATGCTGGTCTCTACTTCAAATCCCAGGTTGCTCAAATATTCAGCGACCTTNNTGCACCAATTCATCTTTGATCTCTGCTATTTTATGATCTAATTCCATCATCACTACCACCCCTTTTAATGACGATCAACACTATATTGATTCTATATCTTTTCCGGCTCCAATGGAAGCATCTCTCGCCTATAAAGATATCTTGGGGACCAGGGAATAGGAAAGAATCAAATTTTGTGCAAAATATGGAGTTGTGTGTGGATCAATAGCTGAAAACGGTCCTATCTGTGCAAAATGTGGTCAAGTCCTTTTTTGTGTGTA
>DCUA01000105.1:0-4897 GCA_002329675.1 Firmicutes bacterium UBA1426
CTTTTTTGCTGCTATATATTCGGTACAGTATCTGGAAGTGGATGTAAGGCGAGGGAAACTGGACTATGGCAAAGTAAGGCTGTATTACATCCTCATGCAGCTTTTCCTGTTTACGATGATACTGGCTTTGACTGTAAAAAACATGGGCATCATGTGGATCGCTATAGAAGCTACCACGTTGGCTTCTGTGTTCCTGGTAGGTTTTCACAATGACCGGTATGCGTTGGAAGCTGCATGGAAATACGTCATCATCTGTTCTGTGGGAATTGCTGTGGCAATGCTGGGCATTATATTCCTCCATCTTTCCTCCATCGGTGTGCTGGAAAGCAGGGAACTCCTGCAATGGACTGCCTTGATGGAGAATGCCGGGAGGTTGAACGACTCCACAGCGAGATTAGCCTTTATCTTCATATTAGTGGGCTTCGGTACAAAGGCAGGTCTTGCACCCATGCACACCTGGCTTCCCGATGCGCATAGTCAGGCACCGGCACCCATAAGCGCACTGTTGTCCGGCGTATTGCTCAACAGCGCTATGTATGGCATTATTCGCATGGCAGCAGTAGTCAATAAAAGTTTAGGAAGCAGCGTTTACACGGGAAGGCTCCTCATGGCTATGGGCATGCTTTCCATTGTAACTGCTGCAGTTTTCATACTGACACAGAAGGATTACAAAAGGCTGCTCGCTTATTCCAGTATCGAGCACATGGGAGTCATAGCCGTGGCAATTGGTTTTTTTACTCCTCTTTCCCTTTTCGGGGGGTTACTTCATATGATCAACCACTCCTTGACGAAATCCATGTTGTTTCTTTGCTCCGGCAGCCTGCTGCAGAAATTTGAGACAAAGCAGATTCCCAGAATAAAAGGAGTACTGAAGATGCTTCCCTTCTCAGGAACGGCGTTCCTGTTCGGGTTATTCGCAATTGCGGGAATGCCCCCCTTCAGCGTGTTCGCCAGCGAGCTTGGCATTCTCATGTCTGTCTTTAATGAAGGGAGCTACATAATAGGAGTGGCTCTGGCGATCCTCTTTGTCATAGTCTTTGCGGGAATCGCAACGGCAATGTTCCGGATCTTCTACGGCAACAACGAGGACAAGGATTTAGAACCCGGTGAGGAAAATACCCCCGGCACTTTGATAATAATGACCTTATTGGTGATCATCGGCATAACGGGCCTGTGGATGCCGGATCCGATAATCGAATTGATATACCAGGCACAAAGCATTATATCCGGTGTGTAGAAAGGAGGGACCAGAAGTTGGACAGGTTGAAAGATAAGATCTTTGAGGTCTTCAGTCAAAGCATAATAAATTGCAACATCAATAACAAGAATGAACTCTGTCTAGA
This sequence comes from Firmicutes bacterium UBA1426, assembly GCA_002329675.1. Lineage (GTDB taxonomy): Bacteria > Bacillota > Clostridia > Peptostreptococcales > Anaerovoracaceae > UBA1426. The sequence continues at coordinate 1,344 of DCUA01000105.1, forward strand.
AGTGGATCCTGACAAGATAGTCGGCATTTGCACGTATATCAATACCACGCTGGATCTCCCTTTGGTTTCTATGTTTGCAAGCGATGAAAGGAGCCTCATCGGCAGATACGGCGTTTACTATGTATTTTCACAAAGGGATGAGGGGAATCTTCTGATCCTGAAGACGGGCGTGGATTCGACGAAAATGGAGATACAGTCCATCAGTGCCACGGTTCCTGGTGCGGCGACCTATGAGAGAGAGATAAAGGATCTCTTTGGTATCGATTCCATGGGGCATCCGGATCCTAAGAGACTTGTGTTTCATAGCAATTGGCCTTCCGGAGAATTCCCTCTCAGAAAAGAGTTTGAGGCAGGTTATAAGCCCCGGCTTGCGAAGGAGGACATCCGGTTCACGAAAGTGGAAGGTGAAGGTGTCTACGAAATCCCTGTGGGGCCTGTCCATGCCGGTATCATCGAGCCCGGGCATTTTCGGTTCAGCGTTGCAGGGGAACCGATTATTAACTTAGAAGCCCAATTATATTTCGTGCATAAAGGAATTGAAAAGATGTGCGAAGGGCAGAGCATCGAAAAATGCCTGTACGTCGCGGAACGGATCTCCGGGGATGAGACCTTCACAAACGCCCTTGCCTACTGCCAGGCCATTGAAAAGATCGCAGAAGTGAAAGTTCCGGAAAGAGCCAGATACAGCAGGGTGGTTTTTGCCGAACTGGAGAGGCTCACGAGCCATCTTGGAGATCTGGGCGGGATCTGTCTGGATACGGGTTATGGTTTTGCAACCTTTCAGTTCCGTATGATGCGAGGCTGGGCCTATGCTGTGGCAGACGAGCTCTGCGGCATGCGCTTTCTAAGAAGCGTCTGCAGGCCCGGCGGACTCCGTAAGGATTTTGTGGCAGGGAAAGAACGCCGTATCCTTGAACAGCTTGAGAAGATAAGAGCGGAACTGACCGATACGATCCACATCATAAGGGCCAACAGCATGTTTATTGACCGCGTGGAAAATACGGGCATTCTAGATCACAAAATTGCAAAGGATCTGAATGCAGTGGGACCCGGCGGCAGGGCTGCGGGAATGGACTGCGATATAAGAAGGGACTTCCCTTACGAGGCTTATGGCCAATTGGAGTTCTCTGTTCCTGTGTATCAATACGGAGATGTGAACTGCAGAATGAATGTAAAGATCGAGGAGGCCTTTCAGTCGATCGATCTCATGCAAAAGGCCATTGAGCTCATGCCTTTTGGTGAGGTTTTTGAACCCATCCCTCCACTGGCACCCTACCGCTTTGCCTTTGGTCTGACTGAAGCTCCCCGGGGAGAGAACATTCACTTTGTTATGACGGGAGAAGAAAATACTATCTTCCGTTATAAGATACGGACACCATCTTTCTGCAACTGGCCGGCACTCTGCCATGCGGTGAAAGGAAATATCGTGCCGGATTTTCCACTCATAAACAAGAGCTTTAACCTGTCTTATGCAGGAAATGATCTATAACCAAAGTATTATAAGGACGACGGATATGTTTGAAAAGACAAGAAAAATAATAAAGTATCCCAGGCTGACGCAGGATAGCCCCAAAAGGCCGGTCAACACGGACCATATCATAGGAAAGCCTGTTATCGATAATGCGCTGTGCGACTGCTGCAGTGAATGCATAACCAGGTGCCCTTCCGGAGCCATTTACAGGGATGAGTCCACGAAAACCGTGGAGATCAATTACAATGAGTGCGTGTTCTGTATGCTCTGTGAAGAGGTATGCCCTCTTGGAGCTATTCGCATGACTAAAGAAATCTATCTGGCTGAAAGAAATTTGGAAGAAATAGGGGAAGAGCTGCGGAGGAAAATCAATAAGATATTTGGCCGGAGCCTGAATATCAGGGAGGTAGATTCCGGATCCTGCAATGGTTGTGATTATGAGATCAATGCCTTAAACAATCCTTTTGTCGACATTGAAAGATTCGGGATTCACTTTGTAGCCTCCCCAAGGCACGCGGATATGCTACTGGTTACAGGAACCGCTGTGAGAAACATGGAGGAAGCGTTGTTGAAAACCTACAATGCCACCCCCGAGCCGAAACTGGTGGTGGCAGTAGGAGCTTGTGCATGCAGCGGAGGAATATTCAAAGACACCTATGCCTCCGGCAATGGTATCAAAGGAGTAGTCCCGGTGGATGTTTTCATACCGGGATGTCCACCGAGACCCCAGGCGATCCTCCATGGGATCCTGAAGGCGATCAGTCTTCCCTGACCTCATAACCCCTGCGTATAAACTCTTCTTTTATGCTGTTCAAATCCAGCTTTTTCATTTTTGCACCTTTAGGAATGGTCATAAAGCGGCCGGCCGTAGCGAGCATTGCCGGTGTCAGGGAATCAAAACCCAGCTCTCTCATGATATCCATTGCCTCAGGGTGCTCATTGCATATATCGTGCACACTTTTTGTGAAGTCGATGATTTTTGCCATCTTAGATCCTCCTTCCGAAAAGTACTTGGAACCGATATATTTATACCCGAAATGACGATTCTTAAATCCAAATCTCTTTGCTTGATAAGTGTATTGAAAGGAGAACAAGACAGACCCGGAATATATAAGGGCAGACAATAAATATCTGAGAAAAGCTAATAATAGTTTAAGTATGAAGAAATGATGCTATTTATATATAATGCGAAACTTACAGATGATATATTCTGTTCGGACAAGTCCTCTGCAGTTTACGTGGACATTGCATAGATAACTGAGGAAGGTTGTGACATATTGGATAGAGAAACGATAAAAATAGGCGGAATGACGTGTGCAGCCTGCTCCAGCCGGGTAGAAAAGGCTCTGAGCAAGACCGAGGGCATTTCGAAAGCTTCCGTTAACCTGGCTACGGAAACAGCTGCTGTTGAATATGATCCGAAGATTATTCGGTTGGCCGAGATTGAAGATGTTGTGCGGAAAACCGGCTATGAAGTCCTCCGTGCTGAAAAAGAATCTCAGGTGGATGAGCATAAGCTGAGAAAAGAAAAGGAGATTCGGACCCTTAGGATCAAACTTATTGTATCGGCTATTTTTGCCGTGCCATTGTTATACTTAGCCATGGCCCCCATGATTCCCGGGATATCTTTGCCAATACCCGGCTTTCTGGCACCTGATCTTTATCCTGTTGCCTTCGGACTTACACATCTTCTTTTGGTGATACCTGTGGTGGCTGCCGGAAACAGATTTTACACCATTGGATTCAGAGCACTGATCCAGCGAAGCCCTAATATGGACTCTCTGATAGCGATCGGTACTACGGCGGCTATCGTCTACAGCATATATTCTTTGTATGTAATTTCCTGGGGACATATGGACGGAGTCCACGGTCTGTATTTTGAAACCGCAGGAGTGATTATCACTCTGATATTGCTCGGGAAATCTTTGGAAGCTGTATCCAAGGGCAAGACATCCGATGCCATAAAGAAACTCATGGGACTGACACCTAAAACAGCTGTGGTGATAAAGGACGGTAAAGAGACGCTTGTACCCATATCCGATGTAGAGATCGGTCATATCATCCTGGTCAAACCCGGGGAAAG
>DCUA01000105.1:4989-8765 GCA_002329675.1 Firmicutes bacterium UBA1426
TGGTGGAGGATGCACAGGGATCCAAGGCGCCCATAGCGCAGATGGCTGATATCGTATCCGGCTATTTTGTTCCTATAGTAGTAGCAATTGCTACCCTTGCCTTTGTGGGATGGCTCATTGCCGGACATACGCTGGCCTTTGCACTGACTATCTTCATTTCTGTACTGGTCATAGCCTGTCCCTGTGCTTTAGGATTGGCGACCCCCACCGCTATCATGGTAGGAACAGGGAAGGGAGCTGAGCACGGTATTCTGATCAAGGGAGGCGAGGCCCTTGAAACCGCCCACAAGATAGATGCCATTATCTTCGATAAGACGGGAACCATTACGGAAGGAAAGCCGGAGGTAACGGACATCCTACCGGCTTCAGGCATCACCAGGGAGAGGCTCCTTCAAATGGCAGCTTCCGGTGAAAAGGGATCAGAGCACCCGTTGGGAGAAGCCATCGTAAGAAGTGCAGAAAAGGAAGGTCTTGAGCTTTATCCTGTAGAGGATTTCCAGGCGATCCCCGGTCATGGTATTGAGGGGACGATAGATGGAGTCCACGCACTGATAGGAAACCGCAAGCTCATGGACGATAGAAATATAGAACTAGAGGAGTTTGAAGCACGCTCAGGACAGCTTGCCGAGGAAGGGAAAACGCCTATGTACGTTGCACTTTCGGGACAGCTCTCCGGTATCATAGCGGTCGCAGACGTAGTGAAGCAAAGCAGTGAAAGTGCCATCAAAAAGATTCAGGAGATGGGCATCGAAGTGGTAATGATTACAGGGGACAACGAGAAAACCGCCCGGGCTATAGCCAAGCAAGTAGGTGTTGACCGGGTATTGGCGGAGGTGCTGCCCCAGGATAAGGCCAATGAGGTGAAGAAGCTTCAGGAGGAAGGGCGAAAGGTGGCAATGGTAGGAGACGGCATCAATGACGCGCCGGCTCTTGTGCAGGCGGATATAGGAATTGCCATCGGTTCAGGAACGGATGTGGCTATGGAGTCTGCGGATATCGTCCTCATGAGAAGCGACTTGATGGATGTGCCCACAGCCATACACCTGAGCAAGAGCACGATTCGGAACATTAAGCAGAATTTGTTCTGGGCCTTTGGTTATAATGTGGCAGGGATTCCGGTGGCGGCCGGCTTGCTTTACATCTTTGAAGGGCCTCTGCTTAATCCCATGTTCGCTGCGGCGGCCATGTCTTTAAGCTCCGTATCCGTTGTGACAAACGCCTTGCGGCTTCGGAGGTTCAAGCCGTACCATTAAGACTAGCTCCGGTGCCGCTTTGCCCATGCTTTTGGCGGCACCGTTTTATGTGATAATGTGCAAAATTTTAATTAGTGCATTCTAATTTAGGCAGAAAAGTGGTTTTTCAGCTCAAATTTGTGCAAAATTTTAGTTAATGCATTATTTTCTGGAATAAATTTACTAAAAGGACTGCATTAATTAATTTTTTGCACACTCGGGTCTATTAGAGCTATAAAAGACTTGTAAGACAAGTAAGACTTTAAGTTTACAAGCGAGATAATGTTATACTATGCCAAAGCAACTGTACACTAGCAGAAATCGATAGAATCAGAAATCAAATACATGAGGAGAAAACAACAATGTCGAATCAGTTCGTGAGAACCGAGTTACTAATTGGAAAAGAGGGTCTGGCCAGGCTGGCAAAGGCCCGGGTGGCAGTATTTGGTGTAGGTGGTGTGGGGGGCTTTGTAATTGAGGCACTTGCCCGAAGCGGAGTAGGCGCGCTTGATATTTTTGATCATGATATCATAGCCCTTTCCAATCTGAACCGCCAGATCATCGCGACTCATAAAACCATTGGACAATACAAGGTGGACGTGGCAAAGGAGCGGATCATGGACATCAATCCGGATGCGGTTGTGAATGCATACAGGCTCTTTTACTCCCCCGAGGCAGCTCATGAAGTGGATCTTACTGTGTACGACTATATAGTTGATGCCATCGATACAGTTACGGCTAAAATTGAGCTTGTCCTGCAGGCGAAAGCTGCGGGGGTTCCGATCATATGCTCTATGGGAGCAGGCAACAAGATGGACCCGTCCAGGTTTGTGGTCGATGATATATACAACACTTCCGTTTGCCCTCTGGCAAAGGTCTTGCGCAAGGAATTGCGTGAACGGGGTGTGGACAGCCTGAAGGTGGTGTACTCGAAAGAAGCCCCGTTAAAACCCCGGGAGGATGTGGTCATGGAAGAAGCAACATCCAAGCGCCATGTGCCGGGGAGCAATTCATTTGTCCCACCCGCTGCGGGGTTAGTCATAGCCGGCGCAGTGATCCGGGATTTGATCGGGGATTGACATTTACAGAAACCGGTAATTGCAGTAGAATAGAAATAACGGTCACATAATGAGTTGACAAGCGACAGGATAGAGAGAAAGGAACGAATAGAAAATGAGCTACGTACCGACAATGGAGCAAGCCCGTGAGATTTTGCGGAAATATAACAAAGAAGAATTTCATCTGAAGCACGCGGAAATTGTCTCCGGCGTTATGCGTTATTTTGCCAGGGAATATGATCCGGAACGAGAAGAGTTTTGGGCGGTAGTGGGACTTCTTCACGATCTGGATTTTGAGGAGTTTCCCGAAGAGCATTGTGTTAAAGGGTTGGAAATCATGAAAGAGCTGGATCTGGACGAGAATTTGATCCGGGCGGCCATGAGCCACGGCTGGGGTTGTACCGGCGTGGATGTGGAACCAAAGGAAACCATGGAAAAGATCCTCTTTGCCACAGACGAACTTACGGGACTCATCGGTGCCGTTGCCATTATGCGTCCATCAAAGAGTGTGGACGATCTGGAACTTAAGTCCGTTAAAAAGAAGTACAAGACTCCTGCCTTTGCGGCCGGCTGCTCTCGTGAAATTATTCAAAAGGGTGCGGATATGCTGGGCTGGGAGTTGGATGATCTGATAAGCCGTACCATATTGGCAATGCGCAGCCTCAATCCGGAAGCAGGCATATAGAAAGGCTATCTAAGGGGACAAGTATGGGATACCTCACGCTATTTTTTATAGCACTTGGTCTGGCAATGGATGCCTTTGCTGTTTCTGTTTCCAATGGGATCTGCTATAAAAATGCAGGATTAAAAGAAGCATTTTATACGGCTTTGACCTTCGGAGTTTTTCAGGCGCTGATGCCTTTGATCGGCTATTATGCCGGCAGGACGGTCAGCGACGCGGTGGAGTTTATCGACCATTGGATCGCGTTGATCCTGCTCAGCTTTATCGGTGGCACCATGATCATTGGTGCTGTTAAGGAGATGAAAAATCCGAGCAAGGAGAGCTGTAAAACGTATTGCACCTCAAAGGATCTGCTGGTACAAGGAGTCGCCACCAGCATCGATGCCTTTGCCGTGGGGATCAGCTTAGCCGTAATCGATACAAATATCTTTGTTGCAGTGAGCTTGATCGGGGTCGTCACCTTCATTTGTTGCGTGATCGGCGTTCCGTTGGGCAAGCGCTTCGGCTTCTTCCTGAAAGACAAAGCTGAGATTCTAGGCGGCAGCATTCTGATCATAATCGGAATCAAAATATTCATTGAGCATACGCTTGCACTCTAAGGGGTCTTCATAGAAAGGAGAGTGGCATGGGCATTCACGAATCAGGAGAAAACTATCTGGAGACTATTTTACTGCTTGAGAAAAAGAATGGAACCGTGCGCTCCATAGATATCGCAACGGAGCTGGATTATTCCAAGCCAAGCATAAGCCGGGCAATGGGGATCCTGAAAGAAAACGGTTATATAACAATGGAAAAAAACGGCGA
>DCUA01000105.1:8869-10460 GCA_002329675.1 Firmicutes bacterium UBA1426
TCATTTTGACCATTATCAGAGAGAGCGTCATCCGGCAGGGTCTTTACCCTGCTTTTTCTTTCGGAAACTACCAGACCGAAGATGATCAGGATCGTACCGGAAAAGGAGATCCATGTAATGGGCTCATGAAGTATGATCACAGAAGCGATAACAGTGACGATGGGGCTAAAATAGATATAGGTAGCGGTCTTTACAGATCCCAGTGATCCGACCGCATAATTCCATGTGAGAAAAGCCAGCGCTGATGCTCCGAATGCAAGAAAGAGAATGTTTCCCAGGTTCGCAACATCTGCAAGGCGGCTCAGGCCAAAGTGGAACTCCGGAGAGAAAAGTGCCGGGATCATAAATAGAAGCCCATAGAAGAAAACTTTGCGAGTGTGTTGGATCAGGGAAAGCTCCTTATTATTGATCAGAACGAGAATATTGCAATAAAAGGCCCAGGACAAAGCGCCCAGGATCATCAGTATGTCGCCCAAGGGGTTAAGCTTTAATATAAAATTCCCGTTGAAACTAATCAAAGCGACGCCTGCAATGGTAATGAAAAACCCGATGATAAAATTCCGGTGCAGACTGGTGCGGCTGACCAGAAAGTAGGAAACGATGGCCGTAAACATGGGTGCCACCGCAATAATGACACCGGCGTTGGAGGCGAGTGTATAAACAAGCCCAATGTTCTGGAACAGGAAGTATAATGCCACACCGCAGAGACCGGCTGCGGCGTATAGCACTTCCGACTTGTCCTTTTTTGGACGGATGAACTTGGGAGAGAGAGCAAATAGCAGCAAGTAGGCAAATATGAAACGGAAAAAGAGGATTTCGATAGGTGTGAAATCCTCAAGAAGTACTTTTGTTGAGATAAAGGTTATCCCCCATACAAGAATGCTGACAGAGGCAGCGATATGCCCCTTGATCTTGTTCTTCGTTTCCATTTCCATAGAGGATAGATTATCACAGGGCGGGGGAAATTGCAAGGAGCCTTGCGTTCTGTACTGTCGAAAGGTGTTAAATAATAAGTTAAATTGTTGTTTATTATATACTGATCTAAAAAATGGTCATAATATATCCGAGAAATTTCTGATTATTTGAATTAGAATGTTTATGCCAACAGCGTATAATTTTAATGAGTACAGCTTGACTGAATATGGTTTTCCTGATAGGATAATGCTGCAACTGAATAGATGCGTATTATGTTCTGCAAAGGTCCCAAGATCAAACCAATAGGGCCTGAGCAGCTAAGAGGGAAGCAGGTGAGAGTCCTGCACGGTCCCGCCGCTGTAAGCATGTTGTTTTGTCCAAGCGTGTATACCGGTCACTGAAGATGATTTTTTCGGGAAGACGGGCAAAACTGGCAGATTCGGATCTTTACATCTGCCGCCATGTGAGTCAGAAGACCTGCATAAGAACCATGACCATGCCAACGGGGAATTGGCAAAAGGGTCAGAATTGTTATTAACAGTAAATACGGACTGTGGTTTTACCGCAGTCTTTTTTTAATGTTTCAGAAAGGAGTTTGACATGCTGCGAGATAAGAAGATGACACGAATCCTGTGTTTCATAATAACAACGATGTTGCTTGTAGGAATGCCAATGG
>DCUA01000105.1:10574-10974 GCA_002329675.1 Firmicutes bacterium UBA1426
TAGACAGCTATTACAAAAATGTAGAAGCCACACTTGCAGATAAGGAAGGGAACCTGACCAGAAACAAATATTCGGAGTACTCCAGATTGATTTTATCGCTGACCGCAATCGGCAAGGACCCAACCAATGCTAACGGATATGATTTAACGGCGATGCTATCCGATCTGGAAAAGGTTAAAATTCAGGGCATCAACGGTCCCATCTATGCCCTTTTAGCGCTGGACAGCCTTGGCTACTCCATACCTCAGTCATCCTCAGCAGCGACACAGACGACCAGAGAGCTGCTAATTGACTCTATTCTTCAAAGGGAGCTGCCCACAGGCGGATTCAGCCTGAGCGGATCCGTTGCTGATCCGGATGTGACAGCAGCTGCATTACAGGCTTTGAGTAACTACAGTAG
>DCUA01000105.1:11058-11611 GCA_002329675.1 Firmicutes bacterium UBA1426
GATCCGGCGGAAGACAGCCGGTTTATCAAAACAGATGAAAAAGGGAACACATATAACGCTTTAGATGCGCTTAGAACATTCCGGTTAAAAGATGGGAGTTATCGGCATATTCCCGGCGGAGATGCGGATCTCATGGCAACGGAGCAGGCATTGCTGGCCCTGGTTTCTTATGAGAGATTGCTTGCCGGGAAGGATCCTCTCTTCCGCATGAAGGATGTTGCGGGGGAAGGTGCCGGTTACGATTACAAGGTAATGCTCAATGGCAAGTATTTAGTTTTTGACCAACCTCCTATCAACAGNNGCTCTGGGGGCAGATGTGGATTGGGATAATAACCTTCGGAGAGTGACAGGAACCATGGAAGGGCGTGAAGTTCAGCTGACGATCGGCGATACTACTGCCTACATCAATGGAACTCCGGCGCTGTTAGATGTGCCCGCTACGATAGAGAATAGCCGGACTCTGGTTCCAGTGCGGTTCATTTCAGAAAGTCTGGATGCGGAAGTAAACTGGGACAAGATTACCAACACCGCCATTATTAAAACGAAATGAAGA
>DCUA01000071.1:0-3116 GCA_002329675.1 Firmicutes bacterium UBA1426
TGAAGAAAATGGAGTACTAAAAAAACCAACCACGGGGACAGACCCCGTGGTTGATTTTTAACCCAGAGGGACAGACCCCGTGGATGCTTTTGCGCCCACGGGGTTTGTCCCTTTAGTTTCAGCCCTTTAATGGCTGTGCCCTGTTGCGACCTTGTCCCGATTGTCCCGGAATAAAAATGAAATTGCATAAAGTCCTGCTAAACCTACAATAGCGAAAATAACCCGGCTGGCGACGGCAGCCTGACCGCCGAAAATGGCTGCAACAAGATCGTACTGAAAGAATCCTACGAGGCCCCAGTTGATGGCCCCTACAATTACCAGCAATAGCACAAGTTTCTTCATGATATCACTTCCTTTCGCAAATATTTTCCCCAAATTTATTAAAAATATTATTACAGACTTACAAGCCATCTAAAGGGTCTGTCCCTCTGGGTTCAAAAGCAGCCACGGTGTCAGACCCCGTGGTTGTAGTCCCAGTGGTTGAAAAAAGTATTGACAAGGGCCTGAATGGATGATACATTAGGTCCAATATTAAAAAAGCGATGACCGGAAAGAAGTAAGGATCCAGGAAGCTACAGAGAGTTGCCGGGTGGTGAGAGGCGCAAGTGTTAATGGATTCTGAATACATTCTGTGAGCTGACCACCAAAAGGGCGACGCCCCGGTAGGCTGGTACGGGTGCACCCGTTACAGTGCTGGAGTATAATCGCAGAAACTGCGCCGTACTCGAGGAGGCGAAGGCTCGCAAGACCTTCGTAAACTGAGGTGGTACCGCGGGAACANNTGTTGCAGTTTCGAATCGACAACAAAAGGAGGCAGAAAGATGTTCGAAAAAGTATTCATGATGGCAGCATTCTTTGCAGTTACAGCGGCGATCGGCATTTATTGCAGAAAGCATGCCACCAACGTCAATGATTTTGTGCTGGGCGGGCGGAATATGGGGCCCTGGATGAGCGCGTTTGCATACGGCACCACCTATTTTTCAGGTGTGGTTTTTGTCGGATATGCCGGTCAATTCGGATGGAATTTCGGTTTATCGGTCACCTGGATCGGTATCGGGAATGCAATTATCGGGAGTTTGTTGGCATGGGTGGTTCTTGGAAGGCGAACCAGAGTCATGACAAAGCACCTGGATTCTGCAACCATGCCCGACTTCTTCGGTAAGCGCTATGGAAGCAGTTCCCTCAAAGTAGTTGTATCATTTTTAATTTTTGTATTTTTAGTACCATACTCTGCTTCCGTGTACAAGGGACTATCCCAGCTCTTTGTCATGGCTTTTGGTATTGATTTCATCTACTGCGTTATCGGAATGGCCTTCCTGACCGGGCTTTACGTTGTCCTTGGCGGCTACATGGCAGTTGCTCTCAACGACGTGATCCAGGGAATCATCATGATCGTCAGCATCATCTCCATTATCTTTGTAGTCCTGAATTCCAGAGGCGGACTCATGGCTGCAGTGTCGGAACTATCCCAGATCCCATCGGAGGCTGTTCCGGAGCTCAACGGAGCTTACACTTCCTTTTTGGGCCCGGCCCCTCTCTCCATGCTTGCAATAATGGTCCTGACGAGCCTGGGTGCCTGGGGATTGCCTCAGATGATCCACAAGTTCTACACTATCAAAAACGAAAAGGCTATTCAGACCGGAACTGTGATATCCACTTTGTTTGCACTGATCATCGCAGGAGGTTCCTATTTCCTCGGCGCATTCGGCAGACTGTTTTACACACCAGCCGCAGATGGCAAGGTAGCCTTTGATGACATCGTTCCGGAAATGCTGGGAAGCGCGCTGCCCGACATCCTTATCGGCCTCGTGATCATCATGGTGCTTTCCGCATCCATGTCCACTCTGTCCTCGCTGGTCATTACCAGCAGTTCAACTTTTACTCTGGACTTCCTCAAGGGAACCCTTGTAAAGAATATGAGCAACCGAATGCAGGTGGTGCTCATCAAAGGATTGTGTGTGCTGTTTGTTGTGTTGTCCGTGATAATCGCAATTAACCCCAATAACCTGATCACCACATTGATGGGTCTGTCCTGGGGGACCCTGGCAGGAGCCTTCCTGGGACCATTCCTATACGGATTGTTATGGAAGAGGGCAAATAAGGCGGCACTGTGGGCTTCCATCATTTTATCTTTGCTCATCAACGTTACGAATCTGATTACGGGATATACAGCAGCACCCATTGCCGGAGCTGTAGCGATACTACTGTCCCTGGTGATCGTGCCAATCGTTAGCCTGATCACACCCCGGCAGGATCCGGCTTTCATTGACAGGGTATTCGCCTGCTACGACGAAAAAATCGAGATGCGTGTGGAACATAAATTCCACTTGAAGGAGAATGAAGATAACGGGCATTAGTCATTGACATGGGAGAGTTAAAAGAATAGAATCATTCAATGGGTCAGCCCTTATCCGGTGTGGATTTTCAGGGCTGTCCCTGATTTGGTGAGAAATAAGAAACGAAACGGAAACCAGTATGATAAATTTTGCAATACGTAATGTTAAGATAGTAGTATTATTCGCTTGTCTCGCTGCATCTCTATCCGGCGTTTTAGTGCGGCTGGCAGGAGAAATGCCCCCCATGGCGATCGGTTTTTACCGATTGTCCTTCGCTATGCCCGTTTTTATTTTTTTCTCACTGGTTTTCCACCGTGAAGAATTCAAGAAGCTTACCAAAAGGCAACTTGGGGGTTCCGTACTGGCGGGAGTTTTCCTTTTCGTGCACTTCCTGACTTTTTTTACAGGTGTCGGCATGACGACGATTGCCAGCGCAACGGTTATAGCCTGCTTGCACCCTGTGATCATTCTTATCATAACGACAGTGTTTTTTAAGGAGAAAACCAATTATAAAGTGGTGGCAGGAGTTGCAATAGCACTGGTCGGTGCAGCCATCGTCAGCGGAGGAGACTATGCCATCGCAGGTGAGGCGTTAGTTGGAGATTTACTCTGCTTTATAACAGCTGTTGCCATGGCCCTCTATTTCATTGTGGGTCAAAAATTAGGGGGCGGCATCAATACTACTGTGTACGTAACCATCGTTTTCGGATGCTGCTGGGCCTGTTTCGGACTGGGCATGATCGTCAGCGGCACTAGTTTTACGGGCTATGAAAGGGAGAG
>DCUA01000071.1:3209-5386 GCA_002329675.1 Firmicutes bacterium UBA1426
GGATCGCTTACTATTGCAGGAATTCTTATCTACAACTACTTTGAGGCTCAATGGGAAGCTTCAAAAGCTGCAAATAAGCCTTAACCCCGACTTCTAAGACCTCTTCATCAAAATCGAATGTATTACTGTGAAGAGGTTTTTTATTTCCGGTCCCGAGGAACAGGTACAATCCGGGAACCTTCTGCAGATAGTATGAAAAATCATCGGAAGCCATAGAGGGTTTTCGCAGAGTTATGAACTCCGGTGATACGGGAAAGTGTTGAGGGGAGAGGATTTCCTCTGCCTGACGGTAAAGCTGCGGATCGTTTATAGCAGGTGGATAACCTTCTGTGAAGTGAAGCTGGATCTCACATCCATACTCTTCTTCGAACCCGGTTGCGATGCGGTGGATCTCACGGGACAGCAGCTGAAAAGCATCTTCTCGAAAAGCCCGCAAGCTCCCTTCCAGAACGGTTTTTTCAGCAATGGCATTCCTTGCGGTACCACCGGTCATCTTCCCAAACCTGAGCAGACGAAACTCCTCGGGTGGAAGGACGGTCTTTTCCATTTGATAGAGAGCATCCAGGTAAAGGCAGCCGAGGTGAAGGGAGTCCACTCCTTTGTGTGCATTGGCAATATGAGCGGATCTTCCATGGATGGTAACAGTCAGCTCACTGGATCTCGACATCATCTCCATGGGGCGCGTCATAATAATGCCGGGTTTGTCTGATGGAGCCATGTGGAAGGCAAAGATGCGGCGAACATCATATTTTTCTAAAATGCCGGAGTCTACGATTGCCTTAGCACCTCCCGGGCTTTCCTCCGCAGGTTGGAAGATGAGGAGAGCATTTACGGGAAGGTCTCCGCCGGATTTTGCCAACTCTCCCGCCAGCCCCAAAAGCATGGCCATGTGGCCGTCATGCCCGCAGGCGTGCATGGTGCCGGGATGGCCGGAGCGGTAGGGGGAATCATTCATTTCTTCGATGGGAAGCGCATCCATATCACTGCGAAAAGCCACAGTCCCCGGGTACTTGGGATTCATTGCCTGAAAGAAGGCGCAAATGCCTGTGGGAGAATGTTCCGTTATCTCGCAGGGGTAATTGCGCAGGATCTCCAGAATGTATGTGTGGGTCTTAAATTCCTGATAACCCACTTCCGGAATACGGTGCAGGTCCCTTCTATACTGTTTCAGAAGTTCTTTCATGGCGGTCACCTTCTCCCTTGTATTTTATGATTGTATTATATTATACCATAGTAGATAATTCCATTCTTGTTGTCAACGGAAGTGGTGGCATGGCGCTTTCTATTCGCAGGGTAAATTACGTGGATCTGCTTGGGGCGGAGCGGAATACAGGAGTTGACCCTTGCAGATGAAATGGACCTCTCCGGAAAGGGTAAGAACCGGGTTTGTATCTGGTGAACCGGTCTTTGTGTTTGCTCCGGCGCCGGCGGCGGCCGTGCCTACCGTCACCCGGCCGCCGGGCATCCGCACCGCTGCCGGCAGCTGAACCAGGCCGAGTTGCCGCGCCGCAGCGGCGGAGGCGCAGGCCCCTGTGCCGCAGGCCAGGGTCCTGCCGGCGCCCCTCTCCCAGGTGCTGACATAGAGCTCGGTTCCGCTCAGGACCTGAACAAAGTTCACATTGGTTCCTTGAGGAAAGAGTGGAAGGACCTCAATAGAAGGACCGTACTTCTCTGCCATCTCAATAAGTTTCGCTTTTGTGGCGGTTGAATCTACAAAGATCACGGTATGAGGGACACCAAAATGCATGATTATACCTTCAAATTCCTTATCGTCAGCGGATATGGTAATATCTTTTCCATCAATATATGTTCCCATTTCCACTTCAACCATGGAACAGTTTATACTATCCTTTAATATGGATACCTTCTTCACACCGTCTCCTGTTTCTACCGTAAAAGTATTACGGCCTACAAGACCCATATCCCGGACAAACTTTGAAAAGCAGCGAATACCGTTTCCGCACATGGCCGCCGGGCTGCCGTCACTGTTATAGTAGACCATCCGGATGTCTGCCATGGCAGAGGGACAGGCTGTCATCAGGCCGTCGGCGCCGACCCCATACCTGCGGTGACATACCGACTTCGCAAGCAGGGAAAGGTCTTCTATCGTGCCCTTGCTGTTATCTATAAGTATAAAATCGTTTCCTGCCCCATGCAGCTTCCAGAAATCTATCATG
>DCUA01000071.1:5450-5581 GCA_002329675.1 Firmicutes bacterium UBA1426
CTTGTGGTAACATTCTGCTAAACCGAAGACGGGGAAGTAAAACTGTGAAGCGATCTACAGCGAATCGGGGATGGTGTGAGCCCGAGAGATGCAGCCTCAGACAAATGGTCCCCTGAGGGCGGAGCAAAAGG
>DCUA01000071.1:5592-8800 GCA_002329675.1 Firmicutes bacterium UBA1426
CGAAGGGCATATCAAACAAGGTGGTACCGCAAGTCAACACTTGTCCTTGTAATATTCAGGACAGGTGTTTTTTATTGCCCCGGATGATGCAGAGACCCTTTCGCTATTTTCTATATTAGAAATGAAAGGAAAAGAAGAAAATGAGAAAGAACTATGATGTGGATTTCAACACGTACCTGAAGGAGTATCCGAACAAAGAAGGTTATTTTGGACAGTATGGAGGGGCTTTCCTTCCTCCGGAACTGGTTCCGGCATTTGAAGAAATTACGGAAGCGTATCAAACCATTTGCCATTCTGCAAAATTCATCAATGAACTTCGTCGTATCCGCAAGGAGTTTCAGGGCCGTCCTACTCCTGTGTACCATTGCGAGCGCTTATCCGGGATGTTGGGAACAACGCAGATCTACTTGAAGAGAGAGGATTTGAATCATACAGGAGCACATAAATTAAATCATTGCATGGGAGAAGGGCTCCTTGCAAAGTTCATGGGCAAAAAGAAGATCATCGCTGAAACCGGTGCCGGACAGCATGGTGTGGCACTGGCTACAGCTGCGGCATATTTTGGGCTGGAATGTGACATTTACATGGGCGAAGTGGATATTGCAAAGCAGGCACCCAATGTAGCGCGGATGAAAGTGCTGGGAGCCAGAGTTGTTCCCGTGAGCCACGGACTCAAGACGCTGAAAGAAGCTGTAGACGCTGCCTTTGGAGCTTATCTAAAGGAGTATAAGGATACGATCTATTGCATCGGTTCCGTAGTCGGCCCCCACCCATTTCCCATGATGGTACGTGATTTTCAGATGGTCGTAGGAATCGAAGCGAGAGAACAGTTCCTGGAAATGACCGGTATTCTCCCCGATACTGTGGTCGCCTGCGTAGGAGGCGGCAGCAATGCCATGGGCATGTTCCCGGCATTCCTTAACGATCCTGTGGAATTATACGGTGTAGAGCCCATGGGACGCGGGCCTGCCATGGGGGATCATGCGGCATCCCTGACCTATGGGGAAGAAGGAATTTTGCACGGATTTAACAGTATCATGCTCAAGGATGAAAAAGGAGGGCCGGCACCGGTGTACTCAATAGCCAGCGGCCTGGATTATCCGTCATCCGGACCGGAGCACGCATTTCTTCATGAAAAGGGTCGCGTAAACTATATTACAGCCACAGATGAGGAGACCATAGAAGCCTTCTTCAAGCTCTCCAGATATGAAGGAATCATACCGGCTCTGGAAAGCTCCCATGCATTGGCAGGAGCAATAAAGATGGCAAAGGAGCGTAAGCACAGAGCGATTCTTGTTAACCTTTCCGGCCGGGGGGATAAGGATCTGGATTACGTGATCGAGAATTACGGTTTTGGAGAAAAGTACAGCCAGTTCTAGCAAAAGAACTGAGTAGTTCATAGAAAAATATAATGGACAAAAAGAGAACTATAATAAGAAAGTAATAGTTCTCTTTTTCTTTTCTTCGAAAAAGTGACCTGTTAGTAGGATTCGGCCTCCGGTTATTTTCATTGGACAAAAATTATATTTATCCAAAAAGTCAGTAAGGATTTTATAAAAGACGCACTGTTTCCAATGTGAGTAAACAATGGGATGAAGAATATAAAAATAGTGCTTGCATAATATGCAACATAATGTATAATTATAAATTATATTCTCAAAGCGGATTNNCGCATCCTTTCCCATCATCCCGGTGTAGAAATAACAGGAATTAGTTCCGTGAGTTTTGCGGGAGAAGAATTGTCGCATATCTACCCTTCATATAGACCGGGCAAATATCCCAGGTTATTGGGCAGTTCTGAGGAGCTGATGGATGATTGCGATGTGATCTTCGCGGCTTTACCCCATGGACTCTCCCAGGAGCCGGCCAGGCAGTGTGTGGAGAAAGGGATCGTATTCATCGATTTAGGTGCCGACTTTCGGCTGGAAAAGGAAGAAGAGTATCATGAATGGTACGGAGAAACATTTATAGATAAAGATCTTCATGGTCAGGCAGTGTACGGACTCTGCGAACTGTACCGGGAGGAGATCAGATCCTCCTTTTTGATTGCAAATCCGGGCTGCTATCCCACATCTGCAGCTTTAGCCCTCTATCCGGCCTTAAAAGCCGGGCTTATTGGGACTGACAATATCATCATTGATGCGAAATCCGGTGTCACCGGTGCAGGAAGGACCATGACGCAGAATACCCATTTCCCCGAATGCAATGAGGCCTTTTCCGCGTACAAGGCAGGAAGACACCGCCATAGGCCGGAAATTGAGCAGACTCTTTCCAGATGTGCGGGAAAACCGGTGGAAATAACCTTCACGCCCCATTTACTGCCGGTGAACCGAGGGATCCTTTCCACCATTTACTGCGACTATGACCATGATCCTGCGCTTCTGAGGCGATGCTACGAGGAGGCATACGAAGAGGAACCCTTTGTAACGGTGTTAACAGACGGGGAGTATGCCAATATCAGAAATGTGAAGTTATCAAACAGCTGCCACATTTCCCTGCATTTCGACAGACCCAGAAAAAAGCTCATTCTCTGCAGTGCCATTGACAATATGGTGAAGGGCGCAGCCGGGCAGGCAGTGCAGAATATGAACCTGATCTGTGGATTCGAAGAGACAACAGGGCTTACAGCCATAGCCCCGGCATTTTAGAAAGGAACTGCTGGTATGGAACCATTAAAAGAAACGATTACTGAAAACATTTATCAAATCAAAGGGGGAGTCTGCGCGCCCAGGGGTTTTTCGGCCGCCGGTATCCATTGCGGAATCCGCAAAAACAAGAATAATAAAGACCTGGCACTCATATATAGCTTGGTACCCTGCAAAACCGCAGCTCTCTATACTTCAAATAAAGTCAAGGCCGCTCCCCTATACGTGACCATGAATCACCTAAAGGACGGTATAGCCCAGGCAGTCATTGTCAACTCTGGAAACGCCAACGCCTGTGCCCCAAAGGGGGAGGAGAACGCAGTGAGAATGACAGTTGCTGCTTCCAAAGCTCTGGGCATCCCTCGCGAGAATATAGTTGTGGCTTCAACAGGTGTCATCGGCGTACCCCTTGATATCGAGGCGATTGAAGAGGGTGTCCCATCGCTTGTCGAAGCCCTTTCCATAGAGGGAAGCAGCGATGCTGCTGAAGCCATCATGACTACCGACACTTATAAGAAGGAGTATGCATTAGCTTTTCAACTGGGAGATAAAATAGTTCGCAT
>DCUA01000071.1:8893-10557 GCA_002329675.1 Firmicutes bacterium UBA1426
GGACTGGCGGCAAATCCGGAGATACTTGATGATACACCTGAGTATGAAATGTTTATCTATTCCCTCCTGAAGTTGTGTGTACATCTGGCCAGGGAACTCGCCAGGGATGGGGAGGGCGCAGGCCGGCTGATCTCATGTACCGTGAGCAATGCGAATGATGAAGATAAGGCAGAGATTATGGCCAGAGCAGTAATTTCCTCTTCTCTGACCAAGGCGGCTTTGTCAGGGGGAGATGCCAACTGGGGCAGGGTGCTGTGTGCCATGGGCTATTCCGGAGCAGAGTTTGATTACCAAAAGGTTGATATTTCCTTTAAATCACCGGCAGGGGAGATCCTGGTCTGTAAAAACGGAAACGGCCTGGAATTCGATGAAGAAAAGGCAGCGGAGATCCTCTCTGTAAATGAGATCGAGATCCTTGCAGATCTCAAGGAGGGAAGCGAACAGGCCACGGCCTGGGGATGTGATCTCACCTGTGAATACGTCAAAATAAACGGAAGCTACCGCAGCTAANNAGCCAAAGTGTCTGTCCCCGT
This sequence comes from Firmicutes bacterium UBA1426, assembly GCA_002329675.1. GTDB lineage: Bacteria > Bacillota > Clostridia > Peptostreptococcales > Anaerovoracaceae > UBA1426. Next base: position 9,427 of record DCUA01000071.1, read on the forward strand.
GGCAGCATAATATAATAGAAAGAAGGTATCAACATGGTTAAGCAACAGACAGATAAGGCCAACCTCCTTGTCCAGGCACTTCCATATATACAGAAATTCAATGACAAGACCATCGTCGTAAAATACGGTGGGAACGCCATGGTAACGGAAGCGTTAAAGGACGCTGTGGTTCGTGACATCGTGCTCCTGACTCTTGTGGGCATCAACGTGGTTTTAGTCCATGGGGGAGGACCGGAAATCAGCCAGATGCTGAACCGCATCAACAAGGAGTCCCGTTTTGTTGACGGACTTCGCTATACCGATGAGGAAACCATGGAAATCGTTCAGCAGGTTCTCTGTGGTAAAGTGAATAAGAACATTGTATCGCTGATAAACGATGTGGGAGGGAAAGCCGTTGGTCTTAGCGGTATGGACGGAGGAATGATCCTCGCCGAAAAGATTGAGGGAGAAAAGGATTATGGGCTCGTTGGTGAGATCGTCAGCATCGATCCAAAATTGATCGTTGATATGTTGGAAAAGGGTTATATCCCCGTTGTATCCGGTATCGCTCAGGGGGTTGATGGGAAAGAGATATACAACATCAATGCTGATACAGCTGCGGCAAAGCTGGCAGTCGCTTTAGGCGCTATAAAACTGATCCTGCTGACGGATGTGAGGGGTGTCATGCTGGACCTTGAGGATGAGAGCACGCTGCTATCCCGTATGGTTCTTTCCGACATTGACAAGCTCAAGAAAGGAGGCATTCTCTCCGGAGGAATGTTACCCAAACTGGACTGCTGTGCAGACGCTATATCAGGCGGAGTCGAGGCAGCCCATATCATAGACGGAAGGATCGAGCATTCTATTTTAATTGAGCTGTTGTCCGACGAAGGCATCGGCACGATGCTTACCGCAGATGAGGAGGCTTAGGATGAATTTTCAGACGATGAGACAAAAGGATGAGAAACACTGCATACAGAATTACGGGCGGTATGCAGTGGCCTTTGATCACGGGAAGGGTTCTTTATTATATGATTTTGAAGGAAAAGAATATATAGATTTTTCAAGCGGCATTGGTGTTAACAGCATAGGTCATGCCAACCCTCATTGGGTGGAGGCGATAAGCAGGCAAGCAGAAAAATTAGCTCACGT
>DCUA01000071.1:10596-13307 GCA_002329675.1 Firmicutes bacterium UBA1426
GCCAACGAAGCCGCAATAAAACTAGCCAGAAAATACAGCCATGATAAATATGGAGAAGGCCGGTCTGTTATTGTCACCCTCAACCAATCCTTCCATGGAAGGACTATGGCGACGCTCACGGCGACGGGGCAACCAGATTATCACATGTATTTTGCGCCCTTTGTGGAAGGCTTCCGCTATGTGAAAGCTAACGACGAGGAATCCCTTAAACAATCCATTACGCCGGAGGTTTGCGCCATTATGGTAGAAGGGATTCAGGGTGAGGGCGGCGTGATCCCTCTGGACCGGGAATTTGTGGAGCGACTGGCATCTTTGGCAATGGAACACGACATATTGCTGATCTTTGATGAGGTGCAGACCGGAAATGGCCGAACGGGTGATTTCTTCAGCTATCAGGGCTTTGGTGTGTGTTCCGATCTGGTGACCACGGCAAAAGGTCTGGGAGGAGGGCTCCCCATAGGTGCTTTGCTCGCCAATGAGAAATGCAGCAGCGTACTTACCCCCGGAACACACGGTTCCACTTTCGGAGGAAACCCCATCGCATGCGCAGGTGCTAATGCCGTTCTGGATATTGTTACGGAGGATGGTTTTTTGGAACAGGTGGGAAGAAAAGGAGATAAAATTCGCCAGACTGTAGCAGGATGGAAATTGCCTATAATAAAAGATGTCAGAGGAAAGGGCCTCATGCTCGGAATTGAGATCAAAGATATAAGCACAAAAGAAATCATGGCAGGTCTGTTAGAAAAAGGACTCGTTATCCTGACTGCAGGGACAAATGTGTTGCGACTACTCCCGCCATTGACAATAACAGATAGCGAAATTGATCAGGGGCTGCGGATTCTTTATAAGCATCTGGTCAATTTGTAACCAAGGTATGTCCCCATGGGCTCAAAAGCAACCAAAGTGTCAGACCCCGTGGGGGCAGAAGCATCCACGGGGACAGACCTTAAAAAAGTGCTTGCCTTTCCTTATGGGTTGTGCTAACATGGAATAGCTGTATTGGAGAAGTGAAACTTTTGAAATAGATATTTAAATAAGGAAGGTGAGAACGATGAAAGAAGGAATCCATCCTGTATATAAGGAATGCAAGGTTACCTGTGCATGCGGAAACGAATTCGTGACGAAGTCGATTAAAGATGAACTGAGATTGGATGTATGCTCTGCTTGCCACCCGTTCTTTACGGGCCAGCAGAAGTTTATCAATCGCGGCGGCCGTGTTGAAAAGTTCAAGAAAAAGTTCAACATCGAATAAGACAGAGAAAAACCGGAAACTAGCATTTCCGGTTTTTTTAGAAAGTGTATCCAAAAATAGTCTGTATTCAAGGCTAAATTGAGCCCTCAGGTGAGGGGTGTATCGGGAGTAAAACTAATGTTCGAAAAACTAGATTTCATGGAAGGAAAGTACAACGATCTGGCGCTGAAGGTTTCAGACCCCGCTATCATAGCGGATCAGAACGAATGGCGAAAGCTGATCAAAGAAATGTCCGACATGGAACCCATTGTTAAAAAGTATAAGGAATATAAAAAAGCCAAAGATGACATTGATTCCACAAAGGCATTGCTCGGTGAAAGCGGCATAGATGAGGAATTGCGGGAGCTGGCCAAGGAGGAGCTGGCTGCTTCCGAAGATCTGCTGGAAGTCTATAGCGAGGAGCTCCGTGTCCTGCTGTTGCCCAAAGACCCCAATGACGAGAAGAACGTTATCATGGAAATCCGTGCCGGAACCGGGGGTGAAGAGGCTGCACTCTTCGGAGGCGACCTGATGCGCATGTATATGCGCTATGCGGAACGCCGTAACTGGAAGACGGAGATCATGGATATCAACGAGACCGGAATAGGCGGTATCAAAGAAGCCATAATACTGATCAGAGGTAAGGGCGCCTACTCAAGGCTTAAGTATGAGAGTGGCGTTCATCGGGTGCAGAGAGTACCGGAAACGGAATCCAGCGGGAGAATACACACCTCCGCAGCTACGGTAGCTGTATTGCCTGAAATAGATGATGTGGAAATTGAAATCAATCCAAACGATGTCCGTGTAGATGTGTATCGTTCTTCCGGTAACGGAGGCCAGAGCGTTAACACTACGGACTCTGCTGTGCGGCTCACCCATGAACCCACCGGTATCGTAGTCACCTGTCAGGATGAAAAGTCCCAGCTTAAGAATAAAGAAAAAGCTTTCAAAGTTCTGCGGGCTAAGCTTTATGATATCAAGATGCAGGAACAGAACAAAGAGATCTCAGAGGCCAGAAAGAGTCAAGTGGGAAGTGGTGACCGGAGCGAACGCATCCGCACATATAATTTCCCCCAGGGAAGGGTCTCCGATCATCGGATCGGTATGACAATTTATAAGCTGGATTATTTTCTTGATGGCGAGATCGACGAGATCGTCGATGGTCTCATTACATCGGATCAGGCGGAGAAGATGAAGAATTTCTGATGAAGACTAAAATATACGAAATCAGAGAAATGGATGAAAAAGCCCAGAAAGAACTCGGAGAAGCGGCAGAAATCCTGCGAAAGGGCGGAGTAGTTGCCTTTCCCACAGAGACGGTTTACGGCCTCGGAGCAGACGCTTTGAATCCGGTGGCCGTCGCAGCGATCTATGAGGCCAAAGGAAGGCCTTCCGACAACCCATTGATTGTCCATATCGCTGATGTAGAAATGCTTTCCGCTCTAACGCCTGCTGTGACAAGAGATATGAAAGTGCTTGC
>DCUA01000071.1:13385-13537 GCA_002329675.1 Firmicutes bacterium UBA1426
GCTCTCAGGGCGGCCTATAGCGGCCCCCAGCGCCAATCTGTCTAAGCGCCCGAGCCCCACTAAGGGAGAGCACGTGGTACGGGATATGGACGGCAGGATCGATGCCATTATTGTAGGGGCTGATTGTCGGGTGGGAATTGAATCAACGATCA
>DCUA01000106.1:0-470 GCA_002329675.1 Firmicutes bacterium UBA1426
ATCTTTCCGTCGAAGATCGTTGCAATGGCTTCGTCCTCACTGTCAAAGACCCGTGCCGGGCCGCTGTGGACCAGCATTTCTTCAGCAACTGCGGAGCGCTTCACCACGCAACCGTCTTTGGCAATGTTTCCCCAGAGCACAGCAATACCCCCGGTAGGACTATAGGGATCCGACAATGGACGGATCACTTTTGTNNTCAATATAACCACCTTCCGCCAGCTGAGCCATTACCGCCGGGACGCCTCCCGCTGCATCCAGATCCTGAATGTGGGTATTACCGGCTGGAGCCAGGTGACAGAGGTTAGGGGTTTTGGAACTGATCCTGTTGATCAGCTCCAGATCTAAATCGATACCGGCTTCCGTTGCAATAGCAAGCAGGTGCAATACGCTGTTGGTGCTGCAGCCCAGTGCCATGTCAACTGCCAGTGCATTTCCCACAGCCGCCTCGGTGAGGATGTCTCTTGCTTTTA
>DCUA01000106.1:519-750 GCA_002329675.1 Firmicutes bacterium UBA1426
CCGATGGCTTCGCAGAGGCAATTCATGGAGTTAGCCGTGAACATACCGGAGCAGGAGCCGCATCCGGGGCAGGCCTGGTTCTCCATATAGGAAAGCTCATCATCGTCAATTAGACCGGCTTTACGAGCTCCCACTGCTTCAAACATGGTAGAGAGGCTGATATCACCCTCATTGTGAGATCCGGCCAGCATGGGCCCGCCGCTGCAGACCAGAGCCGGCAGATTGAGCCGG
>DCUA01000106.1:767-8401 GCA_002329675.1 Firmicutes bacterium UBA1426
GCGATGAGCTCCCTGCTGGGCAGGGAGTATTTCATACCTATGTGACCCATAGCAATGCCGTCGCAAACTCCTATGGAAGGAATGAGGATCGGAGTACCGCCAGCCATGCGGACGCCGGCTTTCACCGCCTCCGCCACCTTGTCCAGATGGCTGTGGCCGGGCACTATCTCGCTGTGGGCAGACACTACGCCAATAAGTGGCCTGTCCAGCTCTTCCTTTGTATATCCCATAGCGTAAAAGAGGGAACGGTGGGGAGCCCGTTCAACCCCTTGTGTTACTTGTTGACTTCTTAAATCCATATTTCGCTCCTATTTCTTAAGCCAGCTCATCATTTCGCGGAGCTTTGCACCAACCACTTCCACCGGGTGCGCTGCTTCCATGCGGCGGCATGCAAGGAAATGGGCTCTTCTGCCTGCGTTGTTCTCAGCGATCCACTTGGATGCAAAAGTGCCATCCTGGATCTCTCTGAGGACTTTCTTCATTTCTTTTCTGGTATCTTCTGTGATGATCCTGCGCCCGGTTTCGTAGTCGCCGTATTCAGCCGTATCGGATATGGAATATCTCATGAGAGACAGGCCACCATTGTTGACCATGTCAATGATGAGCTTCATTTCATGCACACATTCGAAATATGCCATTTCGGGGGGATAGCCCGCTTCAACCAGCGTATCAAAGCCCGCTTTCATCAGCTCTGTTACACCGCCGCAGAGTACAGCCTGTTCACCAAAGAGGTCGGTCTCAGTTTCATCCTTAAAGGTTGTTTCCAGAATGCCTGCACGACCGGCCCCGATGCCGCTGGCATAAGCGAGAGCATAATCCCGGGCTTTCCCGGAAGCGTCCTGATAAATGGCGATGAGGGAGGGAACACCTTTGCCTTCCTGATACTGACTGCGTACGGTATGGCCGGGACCCTTGGGTGCCACCATGATCACGTCACATTCTGCCGGAGGGGTTATCTGGTTGTAATGGATGTTGAAGCCGTGGGCAAACATAAGGACGTTACCGGGCTTCAGATTTGCCTGGATCTTATCTCTATAAAGATCCGAAGCCTTTTCATCGGGGACCAGCATCATAACAAGATCACCGGCTTTTGAAGCTTCTGCAACTTCCATGACTTTCAAACCGGCTTCCTCTGCCTTGGCCCAACTGGAAGATCCCTTTCTCAAGCCTACCACAACATTCACTCCGCTTTCCTGCAGGTTGAGGGCGTGAGCATGGCCCTGGCTTCCATAGCCGATGATAGCGACGGTTTTGCCTTTTAATAATTCCAGGTTACAATCTTTGTCATAAAACATTTTTACCATTTTCTATTACCTCCGTGTTATAGCTAAGCAGTTTATTTAACAGCGCTGTCCCGCTCCAGAGCGGTCACGCCGGTACGGCACATTTCCAGTATGGGATAACTCTGCAGATTCAAAAGAAAGGCATCAATTTTCTGGGTGGTACCTGTAAGTTCGATCATCATGGACGTGGGTGCCAGGTCTACGATGGATGCCTCATAGATCTGGGAAATCTCCCGAAGTTCGGCGCGAGTTGCCGTATCGATCCTGATTTTGATCAACAGCAACTCCCGGCTCAAGGCACTGTTGTCGGAAAGGTGCTTCACCGATATTACTTCCAACAGCTTTTCCAGTTGCTTGATGATCTGCTCCAGAATGGCATCATCTCCTGTCACCGTCAGTGTTATGTTGGAGGTGCCCGGGTTATGGGTTTCCGACACCGTCAGAGAGTCAATATTGTAGCCACGCCGCCCGAACAGGCTGGAGACTCTGGCCAGAACGCCTGCGTTGTTTTCAACGATAATAGACAATATGTGCTTCTTCATAATATTTTCTCACCTCTATTCCAGGATGATTTCATCAGCAGTGAGGCCGGCAGGGATCATGGGCAGGACCCGTTCCTCGCAGCTCAGGATGCATTCGATCACGGTAGGACCGTCGTAGTCGGCGGCTTCCTTCAGTGCAGCCCGAAGCTCTTCATGGTTTTCGCACCGAACTCCCCTGGCGCCAAAGGCCTCTGCCAAAAGGACAAAATCCGTTTTACGGTTGGACTTCGTGTATGAGAAGCGACCGTTATAAAAGGATTTCTGCCATTGATACACCATGCCCAGTGCTTTGTTGTTGAAAAGGACCGTTGTGATGGGAAGGTTATTGCTGACAGAGGTGCAGAGCTCGTTCAGGTTCATATGAAAGCTCCCGTCACCCGTGATGTGGACCACTTTAGTGCCCGGCCGTCCACAGGCGGCGCCAATGGCAGCTCCATAACCGTAACCCATGGTTCCCAGTCCGCCGGAAGTAAGGAAATTGCGAGGCTCTTCTGCCCGTGAGTACTGAGCCGCCCACATCTGGTGCTGACCTACATCTGTGGCCATTACAATGTCTTTACCAAAAATATTGTAGATATCCCGGATGATGCGATGGGGCTTCAGTTCCTTGCAGTTTTCGTCAGGTCTGTATTCGTTTTCGGACCGGAAGCTACGGATTTCTTCGAGCCAGCTTTCGTCCTGTCTCTCATCGATCATTGGAAGGAGCTTTTCAAAAACTTCTTTAACATCGCCGATCAGGCTGTAATGGATGGGTACATTTTTGTTGATTTCTGCCGGATCGATGTCGATGTGGATGATTTCCGCGTCTTTGGCAAATTTGCCCGCATTTGTGGCTACCCGATCAGAAAAGCGTGCACCCACCGCCAGGAGGACATCGGCTTGTTGTACGGCTTTGGATGAAGAGACACTGCCATGCATGCCGATAATTCCCAGGTTGTAAGGATCTCCATAGGGAAGGACACCGGTGCCCATGATCGTATGGCAGCTGGGGATCTTTGCTTTCTTGATCAGCTGCATTACGGAGGCCGAAGCGTTGGATGCCACAACTCCGCCACCGTAGAGCATAACGGGACGCTTGCTATGATTGAGGAGATCAGCAATGGCCTTCAGCTGCTCTTCATCAACATGTGCGGTCTTTTCCTTTTTTAAAGGAACTTTGGGCTCGTAATCACAAAGCGCTGCAGATACATCCTTTGGAATGTCCACCAGCACTGGACCGGGACGGCCGCTGTTTGCAATTTCAAAAGCGAAGCGTAAAGTGTCAGCTAGTTTTGTTACATCCCGGACAACAAAGTTGTGCTTTGTAATTGGCATGGTTATCCCGGTTATGAATACCTCCTGAAAGCTGTCTTTGCCAAGTAGATCTGTGCTCACGTTACCGGTGATAGCCACAACGGGGATGGAATCCATAAAAGCGGTAGCCAGGCCGGTGACCAGATTGGTCGCACCGGGCCCGGAGGTGGCTAAAACCACACCGGTCCTGCCGGTAGCTCTTGCGTAACCATCAGCGGCATGGGAAGCACCCTGTTCGTGAGCGGTCAGGATGTGGCGAATGCGATCTCCATAACTGTAGAGAGCATCATAAATATTCAATACAGCTCCGCCCGGATAGCCGAAAATGGTGTCGACACCTTGTTCAAGCAGTACTTCCATTATGATTTCTGAACCGTTTTTCTGCATTGTTATCACTCCTGTAGGCATAGATCTGTTGTTATAAAAAAAGATCCTCATCTCCATCAAGAGACAAAGACCTGACATCTTTGCGGTACCACTCTTATTGCCTCCTTCGCTTCTATTCGAAGGAGACCACTTACTGGCATCGAAGGTTTAGTATTTCAATACCGGATGGGATAACGGCCATCAACCGATCGGGCTTACTTGGGATATCCTTTCGGCCGATTGCTCAGAGGTGATTTTCACCTATTACCAAGCACTGCCTCCCACCAAACGACAGCTCTCTGAGCCTTGAAAATAAGCTACTCTTCCTCGTCATCGCCATTTCGTATGATTATTAGTACAATATTACTCGTCTTTTTGTGCTCTGTCAACTATTAGTTTGTGCTTTTNNCAGCCACGGGGACAGACCCCATGGAGGCAAAAGCAGCCACGGGGACAGACCCCGTGGCTGGGTTTTGCTGTCAGGATCCGATCTTGGGTTTGCGCATGTCAAACTCCGGATTGATAGCATAGAAGTTTCTTGAATTCAAGTGGTCCTGAACGATGCGCAGCCCTTCTCCAAACCTCTGGAAGTGAACGATTTCCCTGGCTCTGAGGAACTTCAGAGGGTCACGGACTTCCGGGTTGTCGATGAGCCGCAGCAGATTGTCGTAGGTAGTTCTGGCTTTTTGTTCTGCTGCCATGTCTTCCACCAGGTCGGTAATGGCATCACCTTTTGATTGAAAGTATGTGGCAGTAAAGGGAGCACCTGAAGCTGCCTGAGGCCAGAGTGCCACGGTATGATCCACAAAGTATGGATCAAAGCCCGCAGCCTTTATCTCTTCCAGAGACAAGTCCTTGGTCAGTTGATGAACGATGGCGCAGACAATTTCCATATGAGCCATTTCTTCTGTTCCTATGTCTGTCAGTAAACCCGCCACCTGTTTGTATGGCATACTGTACCGTTGGGAAAGATACCGCTGAGAGGCGGCTAACTCTCCGTCAGGTCCTCCGAACTGAGTTATAATGATTTTAGCGGCATTTGCATCCGGCTTGCTGATATTTACCGGATATTGAAGCTTTCTATCGTAAGTCCACATAGATTATCCCTGCCTTTCCCAGGGCCAGGGCATATCTGCCCAGGTCCAGCGATCTGTAACAAAAACATTATCTTCTCTGAGTGGACCGTACGCATTCATATATTCCTCTTCTGCTTTTCTCTTCAGATCTCTGTATTTCTCATAGCATCGAAGAGCAGCCTGATCGGTAGGATGGGTCTGCAGAAAGAGGGCGATATCGTCCAAAACAAAGCTCACTGCCTGCAAGTCTCTCATTAATGCTTCTCTGGATGTTCCGGGCATATCAGATCAACTCCCTTCCGCAGAATGGCAGATCCAAGTCGGGAAAAATGGTGCCCCGCTGAAGAGCACGACAGGGATCATAAATGCTTCCCCAACGTTGAAAGGGCACATATGCCATAGCTAACGGGAGTCGTCCAAGATAGGTATAATCAAAGGCGTTCTCTGTAGCTGAGGCTGTATCCGGTTCTCTCTGCATAGCAGACAGTACCCGATCGATATAATTGTCCAATTGTATTGCTCCTTTCGGTAGTAATTTATGGAGGTAACAAGGTATAAAAACCTTAGTTCATACTATGCGAAAGCAAATATGTTGACACGGTTGCAGGAACAAGAAAATTTAATTGTTTTTTCGGTCATAAGTAGGTATAATAGCAACGACAGCCCATATTGGGCTGATTTAGCCATTGAGTTTGGTAAATGGAGGTATATGTCTTGGGATTTTCAGATGAAGTAGGAATCGACCTTGGAACAGCCAATGTATTGGTTTATATAAAAGGAAAAGGTGTCGTGCTGGAAGAACCCTCTGTTGTTGCTATTAACAGAGACAGCAATGAAATAGTAGCCGTGGGTGAGGAAGCCAGGCAAATGCTGGGGAGGACTCCCAGCAATATCGTAGCCGTGAGACCTTTGCGGGATGGAGTTATCTCCGATTACGATGTCACAGAACGGATGTTGAAGTATTTTATCCGCAGAACCTGTGGAAGCGGAAGATTTTTCAAGCCTCGTATCATGGTTTGTGTCCCTTCCGGCGTAACGGAAGTGGAGAAGAGAGCGGTAAGAGAAGCTGCTACTCAGGCGGGAGGCAAATCCGTCTATCTCATGGAAGAGCCTGTGGCTGCGGCAATCGGTGCCGGACTGGATATTACCCAACCCAGCGGTATAATGATCATCGATATTGGCGGAGGAACTACCGATGTAGCGGTTATTGCACTTGGTGGTATCGTAACGTCCAATTCCGTTAAAATTGCCGGCGATCGCTTTGATGAAGCCATCATTAAATATATGCGGAAAGAGCACAAGCTCTATATCGGTGAGCGGACCGCCGAGGAAATGAAGATGACTATCGGGACCGCATATCCGAGAGAGCAGGTTGTTGTGCAGGAGTGTCGCGGGCGTGACCTGGTCACCGGACTGCCAAAGTCGATCGAGATCACCTCAAAACAGATGATGGAAGCCCTCGAGGAACCGTTGCAGACCATTTGCGAAACGGTGCACGGAGTGCTGGAGCGGACTCCGCCGGAACTGGCAGCGGATATCAGCAACAGAGGAATCGTACTCACAGGTGGTGGTGCTTTACTCCATGGCATCGACAAGAGAATTGCAGAAAGGACAGGCATATCGGTCATCATAGCGGAAGATCCGAAATCCTGTGTTGCCATCGGTACCGGCAAAGCTCTGAACTCCATTGATATTTTGGAAAACAGCCAGCTGAACAGAAAGAGAAACTTAATTTAAGACGAAAAGAAAAGCCCCGCGATCGGGGCTTTTTTCGAAGGGAGAATCATTTGGCAAAATTGGAATTGATCGCAACGGCCACCTTTGGTCTGGAGGCTGTTGTCAAGCGGGAAATCGAAGCTTTAGGCTATAAGATAATAAAAAGCGAAGATGGAAAGATTACCTATCTGGGAGATGAAAGGGCAGTGGTCAGATCCAATCTCTGGCTGCGCAGTGCTGACCGGGTCCTCATCTGCATGGGTGAGTTTCAGGCTGTGAGCTTTGAAGAGTTGTTTCAGCAGACTGCAGCTCTGCCCTGGGAAGAATGGATCCCCATGGATGGCAGGTTCACAGTTAACGGGACGTCGGTGAAATCAAAGCTTTACAGTGTGCCCGATTGCCAGGCAATTGTAAAGAAAGCAATTGTTGAGAGGTTAAAGCTGACCTATGATGTAGAGCAGTTCCCGGAGACGGGGGCCGCCTACACCGTGAAGGTCACTCTTTTGAAGGACCGGGTCACGGTGACGCTGGACACCAGCGGTCCCGGACTCCACAAGCGCGGATACAGAGTCCGGGACGTGGCGGCCCCCGTCAAAGAGACTCTGGCGGCAGCCATGGTACAGCTCTCGTTCTGGAAACCTGGCCGTCTGCTTGCAGATCCTTTCTGTGGTTCCGGCACCATTCCCATCGAAGCTGCCATGATCGGAAGAAATATCGCGCCGGGTCTCTCTCGAAGCTTCGTATCTGAGGACTGGGAGGCGATTCCCAAAGAGCTATGGAAGCAGGAGAGAAAGACCGCCTTTGAATCGATCGATTACGAAAGCGACGTCAGGATCATCGCGTCGGATATAGACCCGAAGGCGGTGGCTTCGGCAAGGAGCAATGCGGAGGAGGCGGGCGTGGATGACTGCATCGAGTTTATGGTGCAGCCCGTGAGCAAACTGACTGCCGGGGAAAAGCACGGCATCATTATAGCCAATCCGCCCTATGGTGAACGAATTGGTGAGAAGGCTCAGATTCAAAAAATCTACGAGGATCTGAGAAGGTTCATGGAGGGAAATCCCACCTGGTCCCTGTATCTGATCACTTCCGATAAGGAATTCGAGAAGCTCTTCCGTGAAAAGCCTGCAGATCGGAGGAGGAAACTCTATAATGGCAGGATCGAGATTTGTTACTATCAGTATTACGGAGAGCGTCCTCCATTATCAAAAGAGTAAACTATCAAAAGAGTAAAGACCCATATCCAACAGCACCGCTTGTTAACAGCGGTGTTTTATTACGCTGCGTCGCTTTTAGGGGCTTAGGGAAGGTGAAAGCAACTACAGACGGGCATCAAGCCTAAATCTCGTTGCCCGGAC
>DCUA01000059.1:0-5187 GCA_002329675.1 Firmicutes bacterium UBA1426
TAAGCCATAGATTCGGATTCGGGCGAACTATGGCTTACCATTCGGTACTGCCCTCCTAGTCGGACTCAGCACAAGAAGAATACTTAAATGGAATTGTTTCGCTCCAATATAAAGGTGTTATAATATGTATACTGGAAAAAGCTGTGGCCCGGATATTAAGAGGCCTGGATATTAAGAGGGCTGGATATTAAGAGGGCTGGATATTAAGAGGCCCGGATATTAAGAGACCCGGAGAAGAGATGGATCATAAGGAAAACACCCAGTGATTACGCAGGAGGGCAATCATGAACCTGAAGATATATGAATTCGAGGCTGAAATCAAAAAAGTACCTGATATAGACGGTGCTTATATTGAAATCCCATTTGACGTAAAAGCGGAATTTGGAAAAGGCAGAGTTCCGGTGAATGCAACCTTCGATGGGGAGCCTTATCAAGGGAGTCTGGTCAGAATGCAGACACCTTGTCATATCATTGGGATCAGAAAAAATATACGGGCGAAAATAGGAAAACAGCCGGGTGATGTGATAAGGGTCACAATTCAAGAAAGAGGATGAAAACAAATGGAGGAAGCTCTCATAGCCATAGCATCGATGATGGACAGGACCGAGAAAGCGAAAGAGAAATTCAAGCAGGGAACTTCACAGCATACATTGCAAAGGAACAGGCTTAAAGCACTTCAAATATGTTCAGCGCTGATATCAAATGAGTTAGCGAATAGTGAGACTGTGATTAATTTTACCGAAGAAGAACTGAAGAATGCCATTGCGCCAATTACTTCCCTGATGAGCAAATCCGAGAAAGCATTGGGAAAACTTGCCCGGGGCACCTGGCAGCATACAATGTTGAGTAATAATCAAAAAGCGCTCAATATTGCTTTACCATTATTAACGAAGGCAATAAACGGAGCAAATATCAAATATTCCAGTAATGAAATACTTTGACAACTTTGTTGATTCCAGAATTATCTGTAGGGTATAATAACAAAAATCGACCGCATCCTTTTTTAAAGGAGGAACACAAATGGAGAATAATATTTACCGCGACGCGATCCAATACACCTCATCTGCTTTTGCTTATCATGAGGCAGTTTTTGATGAGAATGGGGATATGGTAGATTATATATTTCTGGATGTCAATCAATCCTTTGAGGAATTTACCGGACTTAGCAGAGAAAAGATTATCAATAAGAGCTTTGTTCGCGACATCGCACTGAATAAGGCGCAATCCGGAAAATGGGTTCAAATATACAAGGAAGTCGTTCTGGAAAATAAGACAATCGAGTTTGTACAGCATTCAAAGGAATTCAGCAGGTACTATTCAATAAAGGCTTATCCAACCGGAAACAATCGGTTCGTGACAGTCTTTAATGATATGACGTTCGGAAAGAAAATGCAGGAGATAGCCCGATACTTAATAGATAGCATGGGTAGTGATATCGATTATAAAAAGATCACTGAATTCGTCCACGATGTGTCGGGAGCTGATTATGCCGCTTTCAATCTCTTTAATACCAATGGGGAGAATTTCTCAACAGTAGCGCTTTACGGAGAAACCAGCGATATCAATAGAGCTTTGGAGCTATTAGGCTTTGATCTGCCATCCAAGTCCTGGGACTACGATACCATCAGAGAGGAAAGAACAAAAGAGGCAGATATTATCACCTTCAGCTCCTTTCATGAATTAACGGGTGCAGCTATACCGGAAGATGTAGCATTAACTCTTGAAAAAGAATTTGAGCTGGGCCAAGTCGTCGTGGCAAGGATAAAAAAAGAAGGGAAAACTCTGGGTGATTTTACACTGTTCTTTAAAAACGGCAAGCAATTAAAAAACCGGGATTTATTGATTCTTTATACATCATTGCTCGGACTCTATATTGAAAAAAGCAGGCTGGACACTGAGCTGAAAACACACCAGAAGATGCTGTATACCCTGGCAGAGTATGCACCGATCGGTTTCCTCTCCTGTGACAGGACGGGGAAAATCACATATACAAATGAAAAACTCCTGGAGATCATAGATTCTCCTTCGGCAGAAGCTACAAAGGAAGTCAATCTCCTGACATTTGACAAGCTCATAGAAAGCGGTTTTTCTGACAAATTGAGAGAATGTATGGATGAGGACAGGGTGATTACTTTTGAGATGGGCTATACCAGTCTGTGGGATAAAAATATCTGGGTCAGAGTACATTTCACGCCCTACAGAGAAAAGGATTCCGTTGCGGGAGCAAATATTATAGTCGACGATATTTCCGAAAGCAAAAGGATTGAAGAGGGCCTTAAGGAAAAAGCAAACAGAGATCCACTTACCAGAACATTTAATAGGAATGTCCTGGACACCATTTTGCTGGATCGTCTGAATGAATCAAGGGACAATGGGTATGTCAGCTGCCTGGTTCTCGTAGATATAGATGATTTTAAGGATATCAACGATAGTAAAGGCCACGGCACCGGAGACCGGGTACTGAAATATCTGGCCAGGAGGATAAAGGAAGAACTTGGAGAAAAAGATCTTATTATCCGGANNTCAAAAGTTTTCAATAAAGTGTCTTCTGTATATAGGTTTGACGATAACGATGACGGAAGATCGTATCGCCTGGATGTAAGCTGCAGCATGGGTGCATCTTTTTTCCCGGAGGATGGCGACTCCGTCGAGAGCCTGATGAGAGAAGCGGATGAGGCTTTGTATGAGGTTAAAAGGAAAGGGAAAAAGAATTTCCTGTTTTCCTGATTTCCTGAATTGCTGATTTTCAGATTCCCAGATCCCCTGATATTCCCTTTGAGATTTGGATTTAATGGGCATTATGTGTTAGAGTATAAAACCCTTCAAAGATTGCAAACTAATATCACCACAGAATAGGAGGGGTTTTAAATGGATGAGGTCAAATATGATCCTAAGAATATTTTTGATGCCAATAAAAGCGCTGTGAAAAGGGCATTCAACAGTGCTGAAGAGTTCATAGATATAGCTTTCAATAATAAACCTACGAAATTAAAGGATATAAATATAGGTAACGCAAGGGATATTTTGGGAGTGACGCCCGGCGGGGCTGAGGAACTAAAGAAGCAAAGAAAAAGAAAAGACCATTAAGAAAATTTCATAAACGTACGGGGACGGGGTATGGCACATCAATGCCAACGCCCCGTCTTCTTTTTGTTGCAAGTCGGACTGTCACTATCAAAATTATGGAAAAGGTGTGGGCTTGACCAGCCTTGTCAATAGTAGGAAGAAAAATGAGCAAAAAATCGAGTTGTGTGTGGATTATAAGGGGGATAATCTTTAGATTTCATTAATTACTTATATTTTGCACAGAATGGACTGTTTTAGAACATGTCATCCACACACAACTCCATATTTTGCTCATAAACTTGATTCTTTTATGTCATCAAGATCTCTCAAAGCAAATCGAGATTGTAGACGATTGACAACTTGAGTCAATCGTTCGATAATTGACTTGAAACAAGAGCCGGTTACAAAATGATGATACCAAATTTATCGGAGGGAAAATCATGAAATGGAGAGGCAGAGCCAAAAGCTCGAATGTTGAGGACAGGCGCGGCTCCGGCGGCATAAGAATGGGAGGCAAAGGTATCCTTGGAGGAGGAATGGGTGTCGTTGTACTCATTCTTTATTTGCTTCTGGGCGGAAATCCGGGGGATATCATTAACCAGTCCCAGATATTCAACTCAGATAATCAGGGTACCTACCAGCAAACTGCGGAGGAGGAAGAGCTGGCCGAGTTTGTATCGGTTGTGCTGGCAGATACGGAATATGTATGGGGCGAGATATTCAGCAGTCATAACCTGGAATATGAAGAGCCAACCCTCGTTCTGTACTCAGGGTATGTGCAGTCCGCCTGTGGCACAGCAGGATCTTCGACAGGCCCTTTTTATTGTCCCGGTGACAGTAAGGTATATATCGATTTAAGCTTTTATCAGGAGCTTCAATCATTTTTCAATGCTCCCGGTGATACTGCCATGGCTTATGTTGTTGCTCATGAGGTAGGGCATCATGTGCAGAATCAGATGGGTATCATGGATCAGGTTCAAAAACTTCGGGCTAAATTAAGCACCGAAGAATACAACAAATTATCTGTGCGATTGGAACTGCAGGCAGACTATCTTGCGGGAGTCTGGGCGCATTATGTGGATGATATGAACATTCTGGAGGAGGGGGACCTGGAAGAAGCGTTAAATGCAGCAAGTGCTGTAGGGGATGATCGGATACAGAAACAGACCCAGGGATACGTCGTGCCCGATAGCTTCACCCATGGAACCTCTGCTCAGCGTGTGAATTGGTTTATGAAGGGCTACGAAGAGGGGGATCTGGACCAGTGGGATACCTTCAGCGTCAGTGAAGAAAATCTATAAAATTTGATTTTGGAGTAATGTTTATGGCAAAACTGAGTGAAATCGAAGGCATCGGGGAAGCGTATGAAGCAAAACTCAAAGATGCTGGCGTAAACTCGATGGAAGAACTGTTGGAAGTGTGTTCCACAAAGAAAGGGCGAGCAGATCTCGCGGAGAAAGCAGGCATTTTCGAAAAACTGATCCTGAAGTGGGCCAACCATGCAGATTTAGCCAGAATCAAAGGTGTCGGCGGTGAATATGCCGAATTACTGGAAGCGGCAGGCGTTGACACGGTACCTGAACTGGCAACTAGAAAGGCAGAAAACCTGTATAAGAAAATGGTTGAGGTAAACGAGGAGAAAGCTCTCGTTCGGAAGTTACCTACTGAAAAACAAGTTACAGATTGGATCGAGCAGGCAAAAGACCTGCCCCGTGTTATGCAGTACTAGACTACTGACCATGTTCAACTAATACATAATGATTTGTCAAAAACCGCCGGTTTCATCGGCGGTTTTCCTACGGTGGTAGCTACTTTATACATGGAAATCTCTGATTAAATATGTATAATATACTTGGAACCAAAGTCAAAAAGAAGATCCAAAGAAACAACATAAGGAGGTATGGATATGCCCTTTACTATAGTCCGCCAGGACATCACTAAAATGAAGGTTGACGCCATCGTCAACGCTGCCAATACAGACCTCACTATGGGGGGAGGTGTGTGCGGAGCGATCTTCAAAGCGGCGGGTGCCTCCGACATGCAGGGCGCTTGTGCAAAACTTGCACCGATACAGACGGGAGATGCGGTCATTACACCCGGATTCAGTCTCCCGGCAAAATA
>DCUA01000059.1:5228-20991 GCA_002329675.1 Firmicutes bacterium UBA1426
CGGGCTGTTGAGAATCAATGCGAAAGCATTGCCTTCCCTTTGATCTCCAGTGGTATCTACGGTTATCCGAAAGAGGAAGCGCTGGCTGTAGCAACCTCTGTGATCCAGGATTTTCTGGCCGACCACGACCTGGACGTGTACCTTGCGGTGTTCGACAAAACTTCCTTTGCTGTCAGTGAGAAACTGCTCGGTGAAGTTGCAAGCTATATTGATGAACATTACGCTGCAGAGCACAAAATCCGAAGGCGTGAATTGCTTGACGTTGAGCGTGCAGCTCTAGAAGAGGCAGATCTCATTCGCTACAGTTTACCTTCATTTTTGGAATCCCGAAAAGTCGGTACCGGGATAGATGATCTGGTAGGAAATCTTGATGAGCCGTTCTCTGAAACACTCCTGCGTCTGATCGACGCGAAAGGCAAGACGGACGTGGAGATTTACAAGCGAGCCAATCTTGATCGCAAGCTATTCTCAAAGATTAGGGTCGGTAAAGGTTATACCCCGAGTAAACGAACTGCCATAGCTCTTGCAGTGGCTTTAGAGCTGTCGCTTGAGGAAACCGATGACCTTTTGAAGCGTGCAGGTTACGCACTGTCTCACAGTCAAAAGTTTGATGTAATAGTAGAATACTTCATCGTAAATGGCAATTATGACATCTTTAAGATCAATGAGGTACTGTTTGAATATGATCAGCCACTTCTAGGAGTATGAATCATTACGTAGCAGATATAACCGTATTATAACTT
This sequence comes from Firmicutes bacterium UBA1426, assembly GCA_002329675.1. Classification (GTDB taxonomy): domain Bacteria; phylum Bacillota; class Clostridia; order Peptostreptococcales; family Anaerovoracaceae; genus UBA1426. The sequence continues at coordinate 5,972 of DCUA01000059.1, forward strand.
GATTTATCTGTCGAAAATTGTATAATTAAGTAAGCTTGTCTTTATAAATAGGAACGATACTACCTGTAAAGAGGCATTTTATGTACTGGGGAAGCGTGCGTTTTTTTAAACATTTGTTTTTTCTGGCACTGGCAATAATATTGCTAGTGCCAGTATGCCTTGCATTTTATCACATGTCTCTGAATGCCCGTCTGACAGAAGAGTTAATAACCTTAAAGGCAGAGATCATTACCGACCGCATACAACTGCAGCAAAACCAGACAGAATCTATGGGCTTGTCCCTTTTGCAAAATAGTGAGGGAAAAGAGTCTACATATAATTTTGATCTGGAATATCAAAATCTCTATCCGGATCTCTGCATAAGCGATATCCCGGAGCAGTCAGGTTCTACCGATACAGTTTATCTTACATTTGATGACGGACCTACTACATTGACCCGTAAGATTTTAGATGTCCTGAAGGAAAAAGAGGTCAGAGCTACTTTTTTTATCATCGGAAAGAACCTGGAAACAGAGCAGGGAAAGCAGATCTTAAAGAACATAGTGGAAGAAGGCCATTCGGTGGGCATCCATACCTACAGCCATGTTTATAATGATATTTATAATTCCGTAGAGGATTACCTGGATGATTTCTATAAAGCATATGACCTGGTCTACAGCATAACCGGTACCAAACCAGAAATATTTCGATTTCCCGGAGGAAGTATTAACGGCTACAATAAGACGTTCTATAAGGAACTGATCGCTGAAATGACCCGTAGAGGTTTTGTATATTATGATTGGAATGTCTCGGCACAAGATGCAGTCGGTAAAATTACAGAGAAAGAGATTTATAATAATATTGTCAACGCATCCAAGAAAAAGACGAGAAGTATCATTCTGATGCATGATAGCCTCGAAAAAAAGGGAACTCTCAAAGCCTTGCCCGCTATCATTGACGAACTGTCAGCCAGCGGATACCATTTCGAAAGCCTGACCCGTAATGTTGCTCCGGTCATTTTCGGATACAGCGACTGAAAATAAAAATATCAACAGTGGAGGAAACTAAATGAGCGCAAAGGATAATGCAAAACAAGCATGGAAAGAAATACTTGGTGTTGTTGGCAAGGACACAGACAAAGCAGATGAAACGGTAGTGTCTGAAGAGTTCACATATGAAACCAGGCAAGAACCTGAAATACCGGTACGGACTTATCGGGATACCCCGGTCTACTCTACTAGTGTAATCGCGGATGGTATGACGGTAAATGGAGATGCTAAGGTTCAAGGGGATTTAGAACTTCGCGGGGCAATGAAAGGGAACATCAAAGCAGATGGTAATGTGACAATTACAGGAAAGTTACTGGGTGATCTCAGCTGTGCAAAGGATGTGATCCTCATATCTGCTATAGTCCAGGGCAACATAACTGTATCCGGTGTCATAAACTTAGACAAAGCTTCAACGGTAATAGGTGACATAGAAGCCAGGAGTGCAAATATCGACGGGAAAATGAAGGGTTCGCTGGTTGCAGAAGAATCAGCTTCCTTCCAGAAGGATGCTTTGTTGATTGGCGACGTTACTTGCGGTAAAATATCTATGAGTGAAGGTGCGCAGATTGTAGGTGCCTTGAAGGTCAATATGGATCAGGTCACTTCTGCAGAGTTTGAAGAGATCGATTTATAGCAAAGATCCTCACATACGGCCCCCAGTCTTATGAAGGAGGTGATGTACGTGAAAATGTCATATAATAAGCTCGTAAGAGACAAAATTCCCCAGTTGATCGAGGAGAGCGGGAGAAAGCAGACTTCCCGGATCCTGAATGAGGATGAATATTTCCATGCGCTCATCGATAAAGTCGTGGAAGAAATCGAGGAGTTCCGTTCCAGCGGGAATAAGGAAGAAATCGCCGATGTGTATGAAGCACTGGATTGCCTCATCAAATTCAAGGGGTATGAGCTCATGAACATCGACTATATCCGGCTGATCAAACGTGAAGCGAGAGGGTCTTTTCTCGAAAGGATACTACTGGAAGAAGTGGAGGATGATGAATAAGACAATCTAACTTATCCAATATATATATTTAGTACCAGGCTTGTCTATCTATCATCAAACTATTAATAACAACATTTTTTATGTCAAATTCTACATTTTGACATTATTCGATGATTGCATATGGTAATCTAACACATATGTTATTTTAGGGGGATAGATGAATGAGGTCTTTGACGGACGAAGCCAAAACTCAGCAGATCTATAATCTCTGTCACGATTTGAAAACGCCGCTGAGCACCATCATGGGGATGACCACACTCGCATGGGATGAACTTGAAGACAAAGCAAAGCTTAAAGATCATCTTTCCAAAATAGAGAGCGCGTCCAGTTATCTTCTGTCTATGATCAACGATATGCTCGACTATTCTAAAATAGTCAACGGCAAGATGTTTTTGCGCCATGAAGAGTTCTATCTGGATAATATGGTGGCATTCTTAAACCAGTTACTTGTACCGCACGTCGAGAAAAAGCATCAAAGGTTCCATATTAAGTTTACCGATGTCTACCAGAATCGGCTTATTGGTGATTTCATACGCACGAATCAAATTCTCACCAACCTTCTGACGAATTCTATTAAATATACTGCGGTGGGAGGCAGCATTGATCTGGAATTTATTCAGTTGCCTAAATCGCACAATTCCCTGTTAATGGAGATGGTCGTCAGCGATACGGGTATCGGGATGAGCGAAGAGTTTATGAAGACCATGTTTGAACCGTATTCAACTGATTCCGGAAACAGAGATTGCGGGCGCGAGTCAACGGGACTTGGACTTTATATCACGAAAAACCTCGTTTCCTTAATGGGAGGAGAAATAAATGTTGTCAGCAAACCAAAGGTCGGAACGACGATCAAGGTCCGTATACCTTTTGAAATACCCCAGGAGAATAAATCTGTCAACAACGTAAAAGATACCTCATCTTCTCGCGAGCTGAGCGAGCCGCTAGCAAGCCTGCATGCTATGAAAAACTATGACTTCAGAGGTAAGAGCATACTTATCGCAGAGGACAACCCCGATATGCTTGAGATCACCACAACGCTGTTAAAGCCCTCCGGGATCCATATCCTCACTTCTAAAAACGGGCTTGAGGCATTAGAGCATTTTCGAAAATCCGAGCCGGGTGCCATAGATATGATCCTCATGGATGTTCGAATGCCCATTATGAACGGGCAGGAAGCAGCAGCTGCGATCCGGGGCCTGGATCATCCGGATTGCAAATGTGTGCCCATCATTGCCTTAACAGCAAGCGACGATGCTGAAGAAGAAAAGAAAGTCCGCAATGCAGGAGTCGACGAATATTTGAAGAAGCCTGTAGATTACCTTAATCTATGCGATATCATGGATCGTTATCTGAATAAGAATCAGGTTTGTACAGATTTGCACCATGTATAAGCCGCTTTTCTACTGCATAAAGATATACGAAAGATCGCATGAAGTCTTAAGATTCAGCCCGGGAGTATATCGCAGAGCAGTACGGAATCGGTGAGCTATGGATACAAAGGATATTATTCAGATCCTTAAAAACGCGAAGAAGACCACACCCGTAAAAGTCTATTTGAAGGAGCGGCAGCCCATCGAGTTCAAAAACTGCCGTTCTTTTGGCTGTGGAGATCGCATTATTATTGGAGAGTGGGCTGATATTGAACCGATACTCAAGGAGCAATCGATGAATATTATCGATTGCTTTATTGAATGTGACAGGCGGAATTCCATGCTTCCCCTGGCTGACATACAAAACCTGAATGCCAGGGTAGAACCGGGGGCAATCATTCGCAGCCCGGTAACCATAGGAGATCATGCGATCATCATGATGGGAGCCATAGTAAATGTCGGTGCAATCATAGGGAAGAATACCATGATCGACATGAATGCAGTCCTGGGGGCAAGAGCCACAGTGGGAGAGGATTGTCATATTGGAGCAGGTGCTGTTCTGGCAGGTGTACTAGAGCCCATGAGCCAGGATCCAGTGGTGATAGAGGACAATGTATTAATAGGTGCCAACGCCGTCGTCCTGGAAGGGCTTCGAGTGGGAAAAGGCGCTGTTGTGGCCGCAGGGGCAGTGGTGATCTCACATGTGCCTGCAGGGGCTGTAGTGGCCGGTGTTCCGGCTAGAATTATTAAAAAAGCCGAAGATATCGATGTTACAAAGAGGGCTATCCTTCAGGTGCTGAGAGAAATAGATTAAAGAATACTATTGGCGTGTATGGAGAAAATAGATATGATTTCGTTATAGTACTGATATAACCAAGAGGTGACGCCTATGACTAAGAACAGAGTACCCAATCGTCTGATACAGGAGAAATCTCCTTACCTGCTCCAGCATGCTCACAATCCGGTAGACTGGTTTCCCTGGGATCAGGAAGCCTTTGACAAAGCCAAAGATCAGGACAAGCCCATTTTCCTCTCTATCGGCTATTCAACCTGCCACTGGTGCCATGTGATGGAGAGGGAATCCTTTGAAGATGAAGATGTTGCTGCTGCATTAAATAAAAATTTTATATCCATAAAAGTGGACAAGGAAGAGAGGCCGGACCTGGATCTGGTATATATGACAGCATGTCAACTGTTAACCGGGCAGGGGGGATGGCCTACAACGCTTCTTCTCACACCCGATGGCGATCCTTTTTTTGCCGGGACTTACTTTCCAAAGGAGAGCAGAGGAGGAATGCCCGGATTGCTTAGCATCCTTGACAGCACTGCCAAGGCCTGGAACGGGAACCGTGAGGAGCTGCTGGAGGCCGGCAGGGACATGACAGCACGGCTCAATACTTTGAAAGGCGAAGAAATAGGAGCCTGGATGGATGAGCCACTGAACGATCAGCTGATTATGCAGGGTATCAGCCAACTGCAGAGTACATTTGATGAAAGAAACGGCGGATTCGGAAGAAGCCCTAAATTTCCTACACCGCACAATCTTCTGTTCCTGTTGGCAGCTCATGAAGGAAAGCTTAGCGACAGTGCATTGGAGATGGCTGAGCATACTCTGGTGCAGATGTATCGGGGAGGGATCTTCGACCACATCGGGGGCGGTTTTAGCCGTTATTCAACAGATCCCTACTGGTTAGCCCCCCATTTTGAAAAAATGCTATATGACAATGCTCTCTTGTCCTTTGTATATACAGAAGCCTATAGGCTCACAGAGGATAGTCTTTATAAGGAAGTGGTGGAGGCTACTCTTGATTATGTTCTTCGGGAAATGACGTCAGCGGAGGGTGGCTTTTACTCGGCCCAGGATGCGGACAGCGAAGGGGAAGAAGGGAAGTATTATGTGTTTACGGACCAGGAGGTTCTCGAGCAGCTGGGAGATGAAAAGGGAAAGCCTTTCAACGAGAGCTACGATATAACTATTAGAGGAAATTTTGAGGGAAAAAGCATCCCGAATCTATTGCGCAACCAGCGATACAGGGATGCCGCAAATGAGTTTTCCGACCAACGTTCATCTTTGTTGGATTATCGAACGAAGAGGATGGGACTGCACAAGGATGATAAAGTACTCACCGCATGGAACGGTATGATGATCGCTGCTCTCGCCTATGCGGCTGGCGTATTTCATGAACAGAAATATCTCTATATCGCTGAGACGGCGGCGGATTTTATCGAAAAAGAACTGATGAAAAAGGATGGCAGGCTCAGAGTTCGCTATAGGAATAAAGAAGCGGCAGGAAGTGGATATCTTGACGACTACGCCTATTATATCTGGGGACTTCTGGAACTGTACGAGACTACCAGAAAGGTCTCTTATCTTCAAAAGGCCCTCGACTGCAACAATAGAGTGATGACAGACTTCGCAGATGAGGAGGGAGGAGGCTTTTTCTTTACGGCCTCTAACAGCGAGAAGCTCATATGGCGTCCAAAGGAGACCTATGATGGAGCCATACCTTCGGGTAACAGCATCACCGCCTGGAATCTGCTCCGATTGGCACATAAGATGGATAGTTCCGAGTTAATGGAGAAGGCGGAGAACCAGCTCAGATTTCTCGTAAGCAATGCCGGTGGTTATCCGGCAGGACACTGCCTCACCCTGTTCGTTCTGACCCGGTATTTGCAGTATAAATAATAAGAGCGTTATACCCCTAGTAAATATAATGTTTGTGCGACTATGAAGCACACGATAAGACCGCAAACAGTAGGAATGATAAAGGCGGCAGCTGTCCATTTCCAGCTCGCCGTCTCTTTTCTTATGGTCAGACATGTGGTTCCGCAAGGGAAGTGCAGCAGGCAGAAGAGCAGGGTACAAAGGGCTGTTGTCGTAGTCCACCCATTCTCCACGAGCAGTGTCCGCAACTGTAAGGTGTCCAGTTCCGTTATGCTTCCCGTTGCCATATAGGTCATGATGATAATAGGAATCACGATTTCATTGGCGGGGAACCCCAGAATGAATGCCATCAATATCACTCCATCGAGGCCTATCAGCCCGGCAAAGGGATCAAGAGCGTTTGTAAATATGTTCAGCAGGCTGGTTTCACCGGTGTATGTGTTGGCAAGGACCCAAATGATCAGCCCTGCGGGAGTTGCCACCACCACAGCTCTTCCGAGGACAAAGATTGTTCTGTCCAGTAACGAGCGTATGATCACCTTCACGAACTGTGGACGCCGATAGGGAGGGAGCTCCAGAGCAAAGGATGAGGGGAGTCCCTTTAATATTGTCATTGAGAGTATTTTTGAAACGATAAGAGTGACGATGACGCCGAAGAGAATGACCGCTACCAGTAGACCTACTGCGATAACATCTTGCAGGGGCCCGGCGCTTAATCCCGCAAAGAACATGCTGATAAGCGCGATCAATGTAGGAAATCGTCCGTTGCAGGGAACAAAGTTATTGGTCAGGATCGCCATCAGCCGCTCTCGCTGAGAATCGATGATCCGACAACTCATGATAGCACAGGCGTTGCAACCGAACCCCATGCACATTGTGAGAGCTTGTTTCCCGTGGGCGCATGCTCTGCGGAAACACCGATCCATGTTAAAAGCCACTCTTGGTAAATAGCCGGAATCCTCTAATAGTGTAAACAATGGAAAGAAGATGGCCATAGGTGGCAGCATGACGGAAACGACCCATGCAACAGTTTGGTAAACGCCGAAAAGCAGCATATCTATGAGCATAACCGGAGCATTCCAGGAAGTCAGTAATACAAATAGGTGGTCCTGCAGTCCGAACAGGATCATATGAAGATACTCAGAAATATGGTTTGCTCCTTGAAGTGTTATCCAGAAGATGAGGCTTAAAAGGAGCAGCATTATGGGATACCCCAGAGATTTTGACGTAACGATACGGTCCAGAGTCCGGTCAGGTGCGTTGTAATCCTTTCGCTCCAGGCGAACACATGCTCTGTAAATCGTGCTTGCCCGGTTTACGGAATCCGTTATCATTTCTTCGGTAAAATCCGCCAAAACAGAGTCAGGATCGGCCGGGTTCCGGGATGTGCACAGAATCTGATCTTTTAACCTGTCAAGGTTCTTCTTTGACCTGGCCACTACACCTACGACCGGAATATCCATAAGCCGGGATAGAGTATCCAGATCGATCTGAATTCCCTTTTTTTTGGCTTCGTCCAGAAGATTGACGCACAGGATCACATTACAATACGCTTGTGCTATTTGTATAGCCAGGTTAAGGTTTCGCTCAAGGCAGGTAGCATCTGCAACGATAACCACGACGTCCGGCTTTTTCTGACGCAGATAATCGATCGCAACAGCTTCTTCCGGTGAATTGGCCATCAAAGAATAAATGCCGGGCAGATCGATCAGAGAGAAAGCCTGGCCTCTGTGAACAAATGTTCCAAAGGCCAGTGAAACGGTCTTACCGGGCCAGTTGCCCGTATGTTGTGAAAGCCCTGTGAGACCGTTGAACACAGTGCTCTTTCCCACGTTTGGGTTGCCGATGAGGGCAATATTCTTAACGGTCATGAGGATACTCCCGTAGTTATTTTTACATGCTACTTGCAACCAACACCTTTTCTGCATCGTAATTGCGTAGCGCGATCACTGCTCCCATGATGAAATAAGCGATGGGATCCCCCGAAGGACTTTTGTGCAGGGATTCGACTGTAGTTCCCCGGATAAGACCCAGATCCCAAAATCTTCTTTTCTCCGAATCGGTAGCAGCAATGTCCATTACTACGCCTTTTTGCCCAACGCGTAACCGGTCGAGAGGCAACAGCTTATCGTTCATAAGTAACTCTCCTTTTGCATTTCATGCGACTATTCGGACTTCGCTAAAATATTGTATGAGACGGTTACGGGAAAGGTGCCATAGAAAGCGATACAAGGGAAATATCAAAGGGGTTTGATGCAATCTTTAAAGGGGTATAAACAGAAATTAAAACAAATACTAGGTATTGGATTACTCGTACAGGTTACAGGAAGGAAGAAAAATGAAAAGAAGAATTGTTAAGAGAGTCGTCACCGGATCCACGCAATATGACGGAGCAGGTGTGAAACTGGTTCGGGTAATCGGCAGCAGAGATGTGGAGGATTTTGATCCCTTCCTGATGCTGGATGCATTCGATTCGGAGGATCCCGCTGACTACATCAAAGGGTTTCCCTGGCATCCCCACCGGGGTATCGAGACAGTTACCTATTTGATAAAAGGTGATATTGAACATGGAGACAGCCTGGGTAACAAGGGCAGTATTCTGGACGGTTGTTGCCAGTGGATGACTGCGGGCAGCGGCATCCTGCATCAGGAAATGCCCAAAGCGTCCGAACGCATGCTGGGAGCCCAGTTATGGGTCAACTTGCCCGGAAAGGATAAGATGACGGATCCGGAATACCGGGATATCACATCAGAGATAATACCAGTGATAAAGGAAGAAGGTGCAACGGTTCGCATCATATCCGGTATTTACAACGGCAAGGCTGGCGCCACTGCGGGAGATTATGTGAAAGTGCTTTACCTCGATGTGGAGCTACAGGCCGGCGCTGAGTGGAAGCTTGCGACAAACGAGGATGATACTCTATTTATTTATATAGTAAATGGGGGAGGCTTCTTTGACGAAGAAGGAACGTATTATGACCGCAGGAGAGCGGTATTATTCGACTCCGGTGAAGAGCTTTATGTTAAAGCGGGTGAAGATGGTATGCGGTTCTTTTTGTTAGCCGGTGCTCCATTGCATGAGTCGGTAGCCTGGGGAGGTCCTATTGTCATGAATACCGAAGAAGAGTTAAACCACGCCTTCTTTGAACTGAATAACGGAACTTTTATTAAAAAGCAGTAGTCTAACAGCTATGTCAGAGGAGGACGATCCCGATGAAACGATTAAAGACATTAATTTATCAGATGCTAAAGGGACTGGGTACAGCAGTTTCCCGTTTCCCGTTTACCGTCGCCTGCTTAGTGATTACCGCTGCTTTGGTATGCTATCTGATTGCAGAAGACGGTACGACGCCATTGACTCTGGAGAAAATCATCTTCTCATTGGGAGTGGGAGCATTCATCGGAATGGTTGCTCAATTTTCCATCGAGAATTTTGAAAAACTCAGGAATTCAAGCCTTGTGGTATACGGGGTTGCTCTGCTTCTGACGGCCGGTTATTTCGCTATTATCTGGCCATCCCACGAGATTAATACAGAGATCCTGACCCGCAGCTTTGTAGCTATTTTTGCGATGACTTGCGCTGTGCTGTGGATACCTGCATATAGACAGAAGAACGACTTCAATGTAATAGCATTGGTTCATTTTAAGAGTTTTTTCGTCTCGGTTCTGTATTCAGGTGTTCTTGCAGCAGGGATCGCAGCCATACTCTTTGCCGTGGATACTTTGCTGTTCCAGGTGGATAACAAGAGCTATGCCTATATGATGACGATCATATGGATCGTTTTTGCTCCCATTTATTATCTGTCTCTGCTACCGCAGTTCAGCGGCAGCAGATACGAAGGGGCGGAGTCCCGTGATGAGGGCTATCCCCGGTTTCTGGAGATTCTAGTCTCTTATATAGCTATTCCTCTTTTTGCCGGTTACACGATTGTGCTCTTAGCTTATTTTGCGAAGATACTGGTAACATCAGAATGGCCTTCGGGACAGTTAGGACCCATGGTTCTGATTTACTCTGCTGTGGGAGTCGTTTTATTTGTTCTTGCCAGCTTACCGGAAAATGGGTTTGCCAGGTTGTTCCGCATGGTATTCCCTAAGATCTGGATCCCGATCATCATCATGCAGATGGTGTCGGTATGGATCCGGGTGGATGCTTACGGATTTACGGTAGCTCGCTACTATGTATCGCTTTTTGCTGTGTTTTCATTAGTCTCAGCTGTTTTCCTGAGCTTCCGCCCCGTTTCGAAGAATCGGTATATTGCGCTTTTGGCTGCAGCATTTGCCATCGTATCGATACTCCCGCCGGTGGATGCCTTCTCAGTATCGAGAAATAGCCAAATCGACAGGATCGAAACAATCCTGCAGTCTGAGGGCATGCTGACCGAGGGAGTTCTGACCCCCAAGGCCGATGCTTCGGATGAAACAAAGCGCGAAGTGACCAATATTCTTCAATACTTAAGTTACAACAGCTCAACGGATTACATTGCATGGTTACCGGAAAACTTTGAGATGTATCAGGATATGAAAGAACACTTCGGATTTGATCCCTACTACTACTTTAATGAAGAGAGACGTTACTTCTATGGCAATCTGGATACCGATGTGCCCCTGGACATTTCCGGCTATAACATTTCTCTCATCATCGGTTCCTATGTGGCTATAGGCGACGAGAAAGAATATGTCTTTGAAATTGATGGAAGGGAATATACACTCACAGCAGATCGTGTCAACAGAGGGGATATGTTGATTACTGTAAGGGATCAGGCCGGAGCACAATTGATCTCAGTGAGCTTTCTGGAGTTGGCAGAGCCAATGAAAGACATGACGCCAACCGGCAAAGATGTGCTGCCTCCCGAGACGATGAGCTTTACCAAAGCTGAAAATGGAGTAGAGATCAAAGTGATCTTCCAGTATGTTGCTTTGGAGAATATCGACAGGGATGATTTCTATGCAGACTATACAGCCTATGTGCTCTTTAAATCGCCATAAAAAGTCTGCCTAAAAATCCCTTGACACGCAACAGTTAGAATGGTAATATCTTTGTTGCGACGTGCGTTAGCTTGTTGCGTGTGGCGGTGTAGCTTAGTTGGTTAGAGCGTCCGGTTCATACCCGGAAGGTCGGTGGTTCGACTCCACTCGCCGCTACCATTGGTCCGGTAGTTCAGTTGGTTAGAATGCCAGCCTGTCACGCTGGAGGTCGTCGGTTCGAGCCCGATCCGGATCGCCATATTTAATACGGTGGGTATAGTCAAGTGGTTAAGACACAGGGTTGTGGCTCCTGCATTCGTGGGTTCGAATCCCATTACCCACCCCATTAAATAGCAATGCTGGGGTATCGCCAAGCGGTAAGGCAACGGACTCTGACTCCGTCATTCGCAGGTTCGAATCCTGCTACCCTAGCCATATTAAGTAATCATAACCCTGTTTATTGGGGCCCCCGAAAAGCGAAGCTTTTTGGGGAAGAGGAGGAGCAACGTAGCGGAGTTGGCTCCGACGAGGCGACATAGCCAAGTGGTAAGGCAGAGGTCTGCAAAACCTTCACCCCCGGTTCAAATCCGGGTGTCGCCTCCAACAAGATTGAAGTACCAATGTCTATAGAGATATGGATGTTGGTATTTTTCAAATTTCTGCAACCGATGGCCACCAGCGAAATACTTACGAATAACGCTTGCAATTCTTGGATTCGTATGGTAACATAATGTTTGCGATAGTAATCGTTATTTATTGGCAGTAGCAAAGAGTGGGCATTCCCACTCTTCGTTTTTTCAGGGGAGGATAAGAGAAAGGATCATCAGGGGAATTATGGCGAAAAGAAAAGTAGTGGATCTGGTTATGGAAGAGTTATCTCCATACCTGGAAGAAGAGGGATATAGCCTTTATCATGTGGAATTCGTAAAGGAAAGCAAGGATTGGTTTTTGAGAGTTTTCATTGAAAAGGCACCGGAGAAGCCAGGCGATTGGCCCGGCAATGTAGGAACAGACGATTGCGAAAAGGTGAGCCGTTTTCTGAGCGAAAGACTGGATCAGCTGGATCCTGTGGAGCAGAACTATTACCTGGAAGTGTCGTCTCCGGGAATGGACCGGCCTCTCCTGAAGGAGGAAGACTTCAGGCGCTATAAAGGTCATCTGGTAGACATTAAACTTTACGAAAGCATAAATGGCAAAAAAGCCATTACAGGTAAGCTTGCAGACTATTCCGATGAGTATATAGTTTTAGAAGATGAAAAAGGGCAGAGCATGAGTCTGCCCCGTGAAAAAATATCAAAGACAAACCTAACTGTAGTATTTTAGCAATTTGCCGTACAAATTGGGCTAATAAAAGGAGGATCAGGTTCACGATGAACAAAGAGTTTATTTTTGCGATGGATGCACTGGAAAAGGAAAGGGAAATATCAAAAGACCTGCTGATAGAGGCCATCGAATCCGCATTGGTATCTGCCTATAAAAAGAACTACGGCACCTCCCAGAATGTCAGGGTCAGCATAGACCGTGAGCAGGGAGATATCGATGTTTTCATGAGAAAAGATGTAGTGGAAGAAGTAACGGACCCCTTCATTGAAGTGTCCTTAGAAGAAGCGAGAGCCATCGACCCGGAGTATGAGCTGGGTGATGTGATCGAATACAGAGTTACCCCGAAAGACTTCGGAAGGATCGCTGCGCAGACTGCTAAACAGGTAGTAGTACAGAGAATTCGTGAAGCTGAGAGAGGAATGGTCTATGAGGACTATATCAATCGGCAGAGCGAGATCGTTACAGGTGTAATTCACAGGATCAGCAATGAGACTGTATTTGTTAATATCGGGAAGACAGAAGGCATCCTTCCGGTCAACGAACAGGTAAAAGGGGAACGTTACATTGTAAATAGCCGCATTAAGGTATATATTATGGATGTAAAGAAAACCACGAAAGGCCCCCAGGTTTATCTGTCAAGATCTCACCCGGGTCTGGTCAAGCGTCTGTTTGAACTGGAAGTTCCGGAAATCCAGGACGGCGTGGTAGAAATCAAGAGCATTGCAAGAGAAGCCGGTTCCAGGACGAAGATCGCCGTTTATACGGAAGATGAGAATGTAGATCCCGTAGGTGCATGTGTAGGTGCCAGGGGTATTCGTGTGCAGGCAGTTGTGGATGAACTCTTTGACGAAAAAATCGATATTATAAACTGGAGCGACGATCCTGAGGAAATGATCAGCAGCGCCCTTTCGCCGGCCAAAGTGGAAAAAGTATTTATCAATGAAGAAGAGAAATCGGCTACGGTTGTAGTGCCTGATTATCAGCTTTCTCTGGCCATAGGTAAAGAAGGACAAAATGTCCGGCTTGCTGCCAAACTCTGTGGCTGGAAAATCGACATTAAGAGCCATACACAGTACTTCCCGGAATATGAAGATGGCGGATTCGATGAGGAGGACCTTCTTATCGATTATGACGGGGACGATTCTTTGGAGGAAGGATTGGAATGAAGGCGAAGAAAATCCCCATGCGACGCTGTGTCGGCTGCATGGAATCAAAGCCAAAGAAAGAATTGGTAAGGATCGTATCCAACGGGGAGGGCGGTTTGATGCTGGACCCGACAGGAAAGGCCAATGGCAGGGGCGTGTACCTTTGCCCCAATATGGAATGCATTGCCAAGGCTAAGAAGAAGAAAGCCATTAGCAGGGGACTGGAACGGGATGTAGACCCTGTAGAGCTTGATAGAATATTTGAGGAATTGTCAGTTTATGAGAGAAAAGATCCATAGTTATCTGGGATTTGCCAAGAGATCCAGAAATCTGGTCTCAGGATATAATTCCTGTATTTACGGAATCGAACGGGGGAAAATTTATCTTCTGGTTCTGACCGCTGATCTTAGTGAGAATACAAAAAAGAAATTCCAGGCTTTGGCAGAATCCTGTAACGTTCAACTCCGCATTTACGGCACGATGAAAACTATGCAGGAGATGACGGGAGAGATCGACCGGGGTGTATACGGTATAACAGATAAAAATCTTGCGAAAGCAATATTGGAAGAAATAGATAGATACGGGCGGAACGGTAAGAAGGAAGAGTGAGGTGTGCGTATGTCTAAAAAAGTATATGAAATTGCAAAAGAGCTTGAAATGGAAAGTAAAGAATTGCTTGAAAAGATCAACGGTATGGGAATTGTTGCAAAAAGCCACAATAGTGTCATATCGGAAATTGATGCGAAAGCAATTATGAATATGGTCCTGCATAGCCGAACAAAGACCACAGAGACGAAGATCGTGAAAGCACCTCCGAAAAGTAAGACAGGAGATAAGGACAAGGAAGTAAAGGTGGCGGTAAAGCCTGCTACAGTAGCGACCAGGATGACACGGGAAAAACCGGCAACAAAGAAAGCAGAACCAAAGTCTCCTGCGCGGAGAGCGGCAGAACCGGTCAAAGAAACGCTCCAGATCAAAACTCCTGCCAGCGGAATACAACCACCCCTCGGTGTACCATTGCCTAAATCCGCATCTGTACAACCTCCTGCAGGTGTTCCTATGCCAAAAGCGGCTTCTATGCAAGAATTGAAGGAAAAGGATGAAAGAGAAGAAGCTGTGGCCCCTGAAACTGAAGCAAAAACCACTACAAAGGAAGCAAATATGGCAGAAGCGGTTCTTAAAAAAGAAGAAGTATCACCTAAAACTGAAGCGGAAGCTAAAAAAGAAGTAACCAAGGAAACAACCAAAGAAGCAATAAAAACTACAACTGCAGAAGTCGAAGAAAAACCTGCAGTACCAAGAGGTCTGGTAATAAAGAAGAGAGCCTCGGAAATAGCTGCAGAGGAAGCAGCCGCGGAACAGGCTGCTAAGGCTGCTGCAGAAAAAGCAGCTAAACTCGCTGAAGAAAAGGCGGCTAAAGCCGCTGCAGAAAAAGCGGTCAAGGCCGCTGAGAGAGCTTCAAAAGCAACACCTGAACAAACAGCGGCAGATGGCAGAACATCACGTGATTCCCGTCGACCG
>DCUA01000059.1:21010-32734 GCA_002329675.1 Firmicutes bacterium UBA1426
CGTCGTCCGGCTCAGGGTCAGGATGCCCGCCGTCCGGCACAGGGTCAGGATGCCCGCCGCCCGGCACAGCCACGGAGTGAAGCAGGAGGAATGCCTCCCAGACAGAAGAAGCCTGCGAGCGATATTGCCCCACCGTTGAGCAAGAAAGAAAGAGATAAGAAGGCGAAAGAACTTGCTCTCAAAGAAAAGGGTGGTAAAAAGGATTACCGCAAGAAAGAGGATAGGGTGCCCTTCTCAATGGAGAAACAAACCCCTAAGAAATACAAGAAGAAAGTGGAAAAACAAGTGGAACCGGAAAGCAACATAAATTTAGAAACCCTGGTACCCGGTTCGAAAGTCATCAATGTACCGATCACTGTAAAAGGGTTGTCAGAGCAAATCGATAAGACTCCTTCTGAGATCATAATGGCATTGATGAAATTGGGCATCATGGCCAATGTTAACCAAAACCTGGATGAAGATACTGCTGTATTGC
The DNA here is from genome assembly GCA_002329675.1 of Firmicutes bacterium UBA1426. Lineage (GTDB taxonomy): Bacteria > Bacillota > Clostridia > Peptostreptococcales > Anaerovoracaceae > UBA1426. The sequence continues at coordinate 21,486 of DCUA01000059.1, forward strand.
TGGGTGCTGAACTTGGGATCAATATCGTTGTTGATAAGATCGAAGAAGAGGCCGTGGAGGAAGGTCTGGAGATCTTTGAAGATAAAGAATCCGACCTTAAGAGCAGACCGCCTATCATTACGGTAATGGGCCATGTCGACCATGGGAAGACCTCACTTCTTGATGCGATCAGAAAGACAAATGTCACATCAAGAGAATCCGGAGGTATAACGCAGCATATTGGTGCCTCGGAGGTAACGTATAACGGAGAAAGGATCGTTTTCCTTGATACTCCGGGACATGAAGCCTTTACTGCAATGCGTGCCAGAGGGGCACATGTAACGGATATAGCAGTATTGGTTGTAGCTGCAGATGACAGTGTCAAGCCCCAGACCATTGAATCCATAAGCCACGCAAAGGCAGCAGGCGTGCCAATAATTGTAGCCATTAATAAAGTCGACAAGCCGGAAGCCAACCCGGATCGTGTTAAGCAGGACCTTGCCAACCTACCCGCAGACCAGAGAGTTTTGGTAGAGGAGTGGGGCGGTGATACGATAAGTGTTCCTGTTTCTGCAAAGACCGGTGAAGGGATCCCCAATCTGTTGGAAATGATCCTCCTGCAGGCAGAGGTCCTGGAGCTGAAGGCGAATCCCAATCGACTGGCTATGGGTACGGTCGTTGAAGCCCGTTTGGATAAGACAAAGGGGCCGGTTGCAACCCTGCTTGTGCTCAATGGAACGCTGCAAACGGGTATGTCCGTTGTAGTCGGCACCTGCAGCGGTAAAATAAGAGCAATGACAAACTTCAAGGGTGACGAGATCCGTAAGGCGGGGCCGGCGACAGCTGTAGAGATACTCGGACTTAACGATGTCCCCGAAGCCGGTGATGAATTCAACGCGGTGAGAGAGGACAGGATCGCCAGAGAAATAGCAGAGCAGAGAAGACTTAAAGTCAGAGAAGAAGTAATGGTTCGTAACTCCAGCACGACTCTGGAAGAACTGTTCAGCCAGATTAAAGAAGGAGAAGTGAAGGAACTCAACCTGATCATCAAGGCAGACGTGCAGGGATCTGTAGGTGCTCTGACTACCTCATTGGAAAAACTGCAGACAGAGAATGTTAAGGTCAGGATCATTCATTCCGGAGTAGGCGCCATAACAGAATCCGATATTATGTTAGCCAGCACCTCTGATGCAGTTATAATAGGATTCAATGTCCGCCCGAGCACAAATATCACCTCTATTGCGGATAGGGAGAAGGTACAGATCCGTACCTATAGGGTAATCTACGACATCATCAATGAAGTAGAAGCCGCTATGAAGGGTATGCTGGATCCTATTTATAAAGAAGTGGTTCTCGGAAAAGTGGAGATCCGTAACACGTTCAAAGTTCCCGGTGTTGGTGTAGTAGGCGGTGCCTACGTTCTGGAAGGAAAAGTCCAGAGGCATGCAGAAATCCGTCTGGTTCGCGACAGCATTGTCATTCACGAAGGAAAGATATCATCATTAAAGAGATTCAAGGATGATGTAAAGGAAGTAAACCAGGGGTATGAATGCGGCATCGGCATAGAAAACTATAACGACATTAAAGAGGGCGACATTATCGAAGCCTTCAAGATGGAGGAAATCGCGAGGTAACAAATGGGTAAAGGGTATCGTACCGGAAGGCTGGGAGAAGAGATAAGAAGAGTAGTCAGTGACTTGCTGCTCAGAGAGATAAAAGACCCGCGCCTATCGGGAATTGTGAGCATTTCTGCAGTTGAGGTGACGGCAGATTACAGCTACGCAACGCTTTTTATTTCTGTCCTCAACGATCCGGGATCCGGAGAGTCAGAGGAGGAACGCAAGATAGAAGTACTGGAGGCTTTCCAAAGTGCAAAAGGCCTCATAAGAAGAGAAGTGGGCAGACAGATCAAGCTGAAACACGTACCTGAAATCTTGTTTAAGATCGACACATCATTGGAATACGGCCGGCATATATCCAAAGTCATAGCAGAATTGGGCATTGATCGAGAGGAAGAGGATGGAGATAAGGAAGAGCAATAACAGTAGCCTGGATGATATAGCACTCCTATTGAAAAATGCAGCTTCCGTGCTCATTTTTCCGCACATGCAAATGGATGGTGATGCCCTTGGATCAGCAGCAGCGCTTTGTGCGGCGCTTCGGAAGCAGGGTAAGAAAGCAGCAGTCCTGATCGAGGATAAAATACCAGCGAATATAAAATTTCTGGACAGGGGATATTGCATTCCGATTTCTGATTTTCAGGAATGGGAGTACGATGTATGTATAGCTCTGGACTGCAGCGATTGGGCCAGGATCGAAAAGAGGCAGGAGTATTTTCAAAAGGGCGTCCGAACTGCATTGCTGGACCACCATACGACCACGCAGCCATTTGCAGATCTGAACTATGTGGAACCGGAAACTTCATCCACAGGAGAGATCGTTTTTCAGCTCCTGAAAAAAATGGAGGTTGTTCCGGATGCTGATATAGCAGAACCGCTTTATGCGGCTATCGTGACGGATACAGGTAATTATATGTACTCCAACACATCTCCTGAGACCCACCTTGTAGCGGCTGAGCTCTTAAAAACGGGCGTGGATCACAGTCGCATAACAGTGGAGATCTATCAGAGCAAGCGTATAGAAAAAGTAAGAATCACATGTGCGATTCTTGGGACCATGGAACTATTCCACAATGGGAAAGGCAACATAGCTTTCATGACGCAGCAGATGCTCACAGAGTCGGGGGCCTATACTGAGGAGACAGAAGGTATTGTGGAAGAGCTCAGGAGCATAAATGGTGTGGAGATCTCCGCCTTTTTGAAAGAAGATGAAGGGAAAGTAAAAGTAACGATGCGGGCGAAAACCCATGCAGATGTCTCTGAAATCGCCAGAAGCTTCGGCGGCGGCGGACATACAAAAGCTGCGGGCTGTACTATTCCTGGTGACATCAAAGATATTAAAGAGCTGATCATGGAAGCGATCGATCGACATTTGGACAGTTTGGAAGGTTGATTTATCATGGAGCAACACGGTATCATAAATCTTCTCAAGCCGGCAGGTATGACTTCCCATGATTGTGTCTATTTCCTGAGAAAAGTGTCCGGAATAAAACGTATTGGACATACGGGTACCCTTGATCCTATGGCGGCAGGGGTACTGCCTCTGTGTGTGGGAAACGCCACCAGGATCATGGATTATCTGGACCTGGATCACAAAGTATATCGCTGTGAAATGATACTTGGCATTACTACGGACACCTGGGATATATGGGGCAAAGTCATTGAGGATAAACGAGGCTGTTTTCCCAAGCCGGACCTGAAAACCATCGAACAGGCGTTCGAGTCTTTTGCCGGAGATATTTTTCAGACGCCGCCTTCATATTCTTCCGTACGAATCGCAGGGAAGCACCTTTACGAATATGCACGGGAGGGCAAGGAAATAAAGGCAGCCGGAAGGCCTGTGATCGTCCATCAGTTGCAGTTAATAGAATACGATAGTGACACCGATAGGATCATTTTTGATCTACGATGTTCGAAAGGCACATATGTGCGGAGTATTTGCAATGAGGTGGGTGAAATACTAGGCTGCGGCGGTGCAATGAGCTTTTTACTTCGCATGGGAAGCGGTGATTTCTTATTAAAGGATGCAGTGACTCCGGAGCAAGTTGAGGCTTGCTGGCAGGACCACCTGTTGCCTATGGATTACCCGATGAATCGGTTCGGCAAATTGGACATTCCACAAGACCGGGTAACATGGTTCAGCAATGGTGGGTATATCAGAGCCGGCGAAGCGGAAATTCTCCAGCATCCGCGGAAGGATGATATCTCTACACATATACGAACACGAAATGGCCTGGATCGCATCTATCGCGTCTATGCGAAGAATCGGTTTCTGGGCCTCGCTCTTTACGACGAAGAAAAAAAACTATATACTGCGGATAAGGTGTTATGCAGATGAAATTGTTTACGAGTTTTGAACAAATCGATAATCTACCGGGAAGCGTCATCGCTTTAGGTAATTTTGACGGTGTGCATAAAGGTCATCAGGAATTGATCCGTAGAACTGTCAACAGTGCAATCGGAACAAATCTGAAAAGTGCCGTCTTTACCTTCAGCAACCATCCAAAAAATCTTCTGGCCGGAAAGCATGTGGTCAAAAACATCCTGTATTGGGATGAAAAGGTTAAGATCCTTGGTGATCTGGGAGTTGACTATGTGGTGATGGTTCCCTTTGATGAAACTATACGCGATATGGAGCCGGAGCAGTTTATTTTAGATATTCTGGTAAATAAGCTCCATATGAAAGAAGCCTATTGCGGCTTTAACTACCGATTCGGCCGCGAAGGGGCCGGTACACCGGAAACTCTGATGAAGGTTGGCCTGTCAGAGGGGTTTGGCATTCACATTTTAGAACCCTATATGGTTCGCGGGCAGATCGTTAGCAGTACGATCATCCGGAACTACATAGCAAATGGTGATGTGGACCAATGCCTTGGCTTTATGGGGCATTACTACAGTCTGCGCGGTAAAGTCATTATGGGAAACCGATTCGGCAGAACCCTGGGATTTCCCACGCTGAACATCTCGATTGATGAAGATATGGTAAGTCCGGCAGATGGCGTATATGTGACCTACTGCAATTATAACGGTATTAAATACCCGAGTGTTACTAATGTCGGTGTACGTCCGACAGTATGTAATACATGCGCCAGAAATATGGAAACGCATATCTTTAATTTTAATAAAGAAATCTATGGGAAGGAGATCCGCGTTGAATTTCTGGAGAGGATCCGCCCGGAGATAACCTTTGAGAGCGTGGAAGAGCTGGCTGTCCAGATTAAGAAGGATTGCTTGACAGCAGCTAACTACCATGGTATCATAAGTCGTTAAAACTGGATTCCTATCGCTGAGTTTTGCGACTCTCCGACGCAAGACACGGCATAGGAGAATTACAAAAAGGAGAAATATTATGATTGATCAGGCAAAAAAAGCAGAGATTATTAAAGAGTACATGACTCACGAGGGCGACACGGGTTCGCCGGAAGTTCAGATCGCGATCCTGACATATCGGATCAACGACTTGAACGAACATCTTAAGATCCACAAAAAGGATCACCACTCCAGAAGAGGCCTCTTAAAGATGGTTGGACAGAGACGTAACATGCTCAACTATCTGAAAGATAAGGATGTTGAGAGATACAGATCCCTCATCGCACGTTTAGGGCTGAGAAAATAAGGTAATTCGAAGGCGGAGGATTTTCCTCCGCCTTCATTGCATACACTAACTGAAGTGGCAGAAGGGCCACAGGTTGGTATCGGGTAAGGGCTTGAGAATTTAGCTTACTCCATAGCAAACAACAAGAGTAGGTTAACTTGTCAAGCCGGCCCGATTACAAATGAATGAAATTGGGAGGTATTACACATGAGATTTACAGATTACAAAACCTATCGCACCGCCTTAGGTGGCAGATTGCTTCAGGCCGAGATCGGCAAAGTCGCACAGCTGGCCAACGGCGCGGTCACGTTGCGCTACGGTGACACCGTAGTAAACGTCACAGCAACCGCATCTGCAACCCCCAGGGCAGACATCGACTTTTTTCCTCTTTCCTGTGAGTTTGAAGAAAAAATGTATGCTGCAGGAAAGATCCCCGGCGGATTCATAAAAAGAGAGGGCAGACCTTCGGAAAAAGCTATCTTGAGTTCGAGACTTATGGATAGACCTTTAAGACCGCTTTTCCCCAAAGGATATTTCAACGATGTGCAGGTAGTGGCCACCGTTATGTGCGTGGATCCCGACTGTACACCGGATATCGTCGCCATGATCGGTTCATCCATCGCTCTTTCCATTTCCGACATTCCTTTTGAAGGACCGACAGCTTCGGTTCTGATAGGTATGGTGGATGGAGAGTTTGTCGTTAACCCTACTCTTGCTCAGAGAGAGGTCAGCGATCTTCACCTGGTGGTATCGGGAACCAGAGACGCTATTATGATGGTGGAAGCCGGAGCCAACGAAGTGCCCGAAGAGACCATATTGGAAGCCATACTCTTTGCTCACGAAGAAATCAAACAATTAGTGGAGTTTATTGACGGTATCGTAGAAGAGATCGGAAAGCCGAAACAGGAAGTTACTCTGTACAAGGTACCTGAGGATATCGAGGAAGCTGTCAGAGAGTTTGCTACAGAGAAAATGCGCAACGCTATTCAGACCTACGACAAACAGGAGCGACTGGATAACATGGATGCAGTTGAGGCGGAAACTCTCGCACACTTTAGTGAAATCTATCCGGATAATGAAAAGGATATCGGCAATGTGCTTTATTCCATAACAAAGGAGCAGGTCAGGAGCCTGATCCTCGATGACGGTATTCGCCCTGACAACAGAAAGTGCGATGAAATAAGGCCCATCTGGTGTGAGACTCATTTTCTCCCCAGAACGCACGGGACGGGACTCTTTACAAGAGGACAGACGCAAGTGCTATCAGTTGCCACTCTGGCACCTGCTGCAGAATCTCAGACTATCGATGGTATCAGCGAGGAAACAGAAAAAAGGTATATGCACCACTATAATTTCCCGCCTTACAGCGTAGGGGAAGCCAGACCAATGAGAAGCCCCGGGAGGCGTGAGATCGGTCACGGTGCCTTGGCAGAAAGAGCCTTACTACCGGTTCTTCCTCCGTTAGAAGAATTCCCTTATGCAATACGTGTGGTTTCGGAAGTGCTTTCTTCCAATGGCAGTACGAGCCAGGCATCTGTATGCGGCAGTACTTTAGCCCTTATGGACGCCGGTGTGCCCATTAAAGCCCCTGTAGCGGGTATTGCCATGGGATTGATCAAATCAGAAGATAAAGTCGCTATTTTAAGCGATATTCAAGGAATGGAAGACTTCCTCGGCGATATGGACTTCAAAGTTGCCGGAACAGCCAAAGGTGTTACGGCAATACAAATGGACATCAAGATCCATGGCCTTAGCAAGGATATACTGCAGGCTGCCCTGAAACAGGCCCATGAAGGCAGAATGCATATCATGGAGAAAATGATGGAGGAGATCTCTGAACCAAGGGCAGAGCTTTCACCCTATGCTCCCAGAATCATCTCCATGTCCATCGACCCGGATAAAATTCGTATCGTCATCGGAAAAGGCGGGAGCACCATCAATCGTATCATCTGCGAAACCGGTGCAAAAATTGACATTGATGATGATGGGATCATTTCCATCGCATCCCCGGATATGGATAGTGCAATGGCTGCGCAGAAGGAGATCGAACTGCTGTTGAGAGACGTTGAAGTCGGTGGCATCTATGAAGGCAAAGTCACCAGACTCATGGCATTCGGTGCCTTTGTTGAGATCCTCCCGGGAAAAGAAGGGCTTCTCCATATTTCAAAGATGGCAAAACACAGAGTTGAAAAAGTTGAGGACGAGCTTGCAGTAGGTGATGTGGTAACCGTAAAAGTAACGGAAATCGACAGCCAAAACAGGATAAATCTATCCAGAAAAGAACTGCTCTAATAAAACCCAGCCACGGGGACAGACCCCGTGGAGGCAAAAGCAGCCATGGGGTCTGTCCCTGTGGCTGCTTTTTTGAATGGAACCCCCTGTTGCAGCATAGGTTATTGGGGGGTGATAACATGATACGAAGAATCGTTCTCTGCCTGGTCGTAGCCGGAACCTTTGTATTCATCTTTTTTCAGGTATACACCATGTACGATATGATGTTTCACACGCGAGAGGTATCCATCGAAGGAGAAGATGGGATCGTGATCCGTCAGGGCAAGGCGGATGACCCGAGAATCGCCTTCACCTGCAATGTGGATTGGGGAGAGGCAGTAATACCGGATATGCTTGAGATCCTGGAAGAAAATGGCCTGAAGATCACATTTTTCATAAGTGGAAAATGGGCGAAGAACAATCCCTGGTTATTGCGGAAGATCTATGTGCATGGACATGAAATCCAGAACCATGGTTACGGCCATCGCTTGTGTTCCCGGATCTCTGAACAAGAGGTGAGAGAAGAGATCGGGAAGACAGAGGATGTTATACAATATTATACCGGTGTAGAGACGAATATATTTGCACCGCCCTCCGGCGATTATGATGCGAAAACAGTGGGTATATGCAAGGACATGGATTATCTTCTGAGTCTATGGTCTGTAGATACTATAGATTGGAGGGAGGGCTCCACCGCTAAGGTGATTTTGGACCGGGTTCTTAAAAAGGATCTGGCCGGAGCGATCCTGCTGATGCATCCAAAAGAGGAAACGGTGAAGGCACTGCCGAAAATTATTGAAAAGATAGAGGATCGAGGATTGTCTATCGTATCCTTATCGGAATTAATGAACGAAGATTTCAACACAAACTGAGACTTATGTTATAATATAAATTCAGGTACAAACCGATTGGTTTTGTACCAGATAAACACTAAGGAGAAACTACAGCTGATGATAATCAACAAAACACTGAATAATGGTATTCGCATGGTGATGGAGCAACTTCCATTCGTACAATCTGTCTCTATTGGCATATGGGTCAGAGCCGGCTCCGTCGATGAAACCCGTGATAATTCAGGGATCTCCCATCTCATTGAGCACATGCTGTTTAAGGGAACTGAAAAGAGGAGTGCACGAAAAATTGCGGAGGATGTGGATCGTATCGGTGGCCATATGAACGCTTTTACCGGAAAAGAAGCCACCTGTTACTATATAAAGACACTACAAAACAACGTTGACCAGGCTTGCGAGATCCTGATGGATATGTTCATGAATTCCAAATTTGATCCCGAGGAGCTATTGAAAGAAAAAGACGTGATCTACGAAGAAATCAAGATGATAGAAGACAATCCGGAGGATCATGTGGGAGATCTGCTGCTTGAGATGGTTTTCCGGGGAACTCCGTTGGAGCAACCGATCATCGGAACACGAAAATCTCTGGAAGGTATTGGCCGGGATGGGATCCTTAAGTATATTGCTCAGCAGTATACCTCCGATAATATTGTAATTTCAGTTGCGGGTAATTTCGATGCAGACCATATCTGTGATCTGTTTAATGAGCAGTTTCATGTAGGGCAAGCAGGCAATGCAAAGAAATCAGATCAAGGAGCCCCTTATGTCCCGTCCTATCAGGTACGGGTCAAGGAAGTTGAACAAAGCCATATCTGCATGGGCCTGAAAGGTGTGCCCCAGGAGGATAAGCTGTATTTTCCAATGATCCTGATGAACAGCATTGTCGGAGGAAGCATGAGTTCCCGCCTGTTCCAGAATATCCGGGAGCAGAAGGGTCTGGCATATTCCGTCTATTCCAGTTCCAGTTCATACGTCACGGATGGAATTTATACTATTTATGCCGGTGTTAGCCATACTAAGGTGGAGGAAGCCATCGAAGCCATTGCAGAAGAGATGAAATTGGTGGAGACGCGAGGTATCGACAGCGAGGAACTGACGATAGCAAAGGAACAGTTAAAGAGTGCTTATGTGTTCGGCCAGGAAAATGTCAACAATAGGATGTATGCCAACGGTAAAAATACTCTATTGCTGTCTCGCTTGCTCACAACTCAGGAAATCATGGACAAGATCGATGCCGTAAACATGGATGAGCTTCAGATTGCTACACAGATGATCACGCAAATGGATCAATACTCGGCTGCAATGATCAGCAGCAGGGATTATGATATCCAATCTAAGATTGTGGGGTTTGCCCGATGAAGGTAAAAATAACATCCGCAGGAGGACAGCTTCCCTGCTACGAAACCGATGGGTCCGCTGGTATGGATATCCGTGCATATCTCGCTGAACCGGTCAGGTTAGAACCCGGCGAGAGAAAGCTCATCCCCACCGGGATCTCCATTGAACTACCGGAGGGATACGAAGCACAGATCCGTGCAAGAAGCGGACTTTCTGTAAAACATGGCATCGGGCTTGTCAACGGAGTGGGAACGATCGACAGCGATTACAGGGGCGAGATCAAGATCGCTCTGATTAATTGGGGAGAAGAACCTTACATCATCAATGACGGTGACCGCATTGCACAAATGATCGTGGCCAGATATGAAACCGTGGAGTGGGATCTCTGCGATGAATTGGCTGATAGTTCCAGGGGTGAGGGAGGCTTTGGCCATACGGGCATTTGATTCGTGATTGGTTAGCACCACCTGTGTCTGTTTCTGCATATATTAGTAGAAAATGCAGGAGGCCTTGTTTATGCTAACCATGGGATTGATTGAAAACCTCGCCCGGTTAAACCGGATCAGGCAGCCCGAACCGATAATACATGCCAAAGGTGCAGGAGCAAGGGGCATCTTTATTCCTTATATGACAATGAAGGATTATACCAAGGCCTGCTTTCTGCAGGACGTGGAGCTGGAAACCCCCGTGTTCGTGCGCTTTTCCCGTATGATGGGAAGAGCCGGGTCATCGGATACAGCCAGAGATGTGAGAGGATTTTTTGTTAAGTTCTTTACCCCTGAGGGTATCTATGACATGATGGGGACGCACCTACCTGTGTCCTTCATAAAGGATCCTGAAAAATATCCCGCCTTGTTAGAGGCCCTGAGCCCCTGTCCCAGGACGAATATACGGGATTCGGCACGTTTATGGCGTTTTGTAGCAGATCATCCTGAGACCATGCATATGATTACCTGGCTTTATTCCAATCGCGGGACTATAAAAAGCTATCGCAATATGGAAGGGCACAGCGTACACACATATATATGGGAAAACGCCCGGGGTGAACGATTTTGGGTAAGATACCACTGGAAGCCCTTGGAAGGAGTAGAGGAGATCAGCCGTCAGGAGGCGGAGTTCCTCGCAGGTTACGATCCGGATGCGGCTGCACGGGATCTTGCAGGAACTCTTGAGGATAGGCGCAGTATATGCTATGAGCTTTGCGTCCAGTTGATTTCCACAGAGCAGAGCATTGAAAGCGAATTTTCGCTGCTGGATCCCACTGTTATATGGCCGGAAACATCCGTTCCATGGATGAAGGTGGGCAAAATGTTACTGCGGTCCGGAGTGAAAAACTATCGCGAAGAAGTTGAAAATTGCTGTTTTTCGCCGGGGCGACTCATTCCCGGTATCCATCTCTCACCCGAGCCGCTGCTGCTCGCTATGGTCTTCCTTTGTACGGANNGGCAACCCGGAATGTCATCTCCAGGACGGGAAATGCACTGCCACAGGCCAGTTGGCCTGGCGCCTGCAATCCATGAGTGAAAAAGAGAAAAATACCCTGATCGATAATATTGGAGAAGAGATGCTATTTATCGAGGAGGGAGTGCAGCGGAG
>DCUA01000059.1:32807-44659 GCA_002329675.1 Firmicutes bacterium UBA1426
ATATTCTAGCTCCCGGTGCCACTAAATCTGCAGAATCAAAAGGACGTTCGCAAGAAGAACAAAAATGTGACTACCGAACCGACTTCCAACGTGACAGAGATCGGATCATCCACTCCAAAGCCTTCCGCCGGCTCATGCACAAGACACAGGTATTCCTCGCGCCGGAGGGAGATCACTTCCGGACACGACTGACCCATACGCTTGAGGTTTCACAGATTGCCCGGACAATAGCCAGATCCACCGGTATGAACGAAGATCTGACGGAAGCCATAGCCATGGGCCATGATCTTGGACATACTCCCTTCGGACATAACGGGGAAGATTTCTTAGATGAAAGACATGAAAAGGGCTTTAAGCACAATATCCAGGGACTTAGAGTGGTAGAAGTACTGGAAAACCATGGAACGCTGACAGGGATGAACCTGACCGCCGAAGTTAAGGACGGTATATTAAATCATACGGGTTGTGACACACCCTTTACGCCGGAGGGCAGAATTGTCCGTTTCAGCGATCGCATAGCTTATATCAATCACGATATCGATGATGCCCTGAGAAGCGGTGTGATCCGGGAAAAGGATCTGCCGCCGGATTGTGTGAAAGTGCTTGGGTCCGACCATCGGAACCGTATCAATAATCTGGTCAGCGATCTGGTCAGAAACAGCGATGGTGCGGGCAATATCGTAATGAGCGAGGAAAAGCAGTTCTATATGAACAAGCTGCGGGATTTTATGTTTGAAAACGTATATCACAGCAAAAAGGTAAAAAGAGACGAAGAACTCAATAAAATCAAATCTATGATATTTTCACTCTATGACTATTTTGAAAGTGATCCGGAAAAGCTGCCAAAGGAGTGGAGGAACCGGATCCCTCTGTATGGAGTACAGGAAGTGGTTAAGGATCATATTGCAGGCATGACTGATCGGTATGCAGTGAATCTCTTCATGGAGATATTCGTACCGAAGTCCTGGAAATAATTTTTTATTTTAAAAAGAGGAATCCTTCTGCGACTGTCGTATATAAGAGACGAAGCATAAGAACAGGACAAAACGGCATGGGATTCAACGACAACATAGTAGAAGAAATAAAGAGCAGATGTAACATTGTCGATGTGATCGGCCGCCATGTCCAGTTGAAAAAGACCGGCGGCAATCACAAAGGTTTGTGTCCCTTCCACAATGAAAAGACACCGTCTTTTGTTGTTTCCGAGGACAAGCAGATTTTTACCTGCTTCGGCTGTGGCGCTACCGGCGATGTGATCGAGTTCACGCAACGATTTAACAACATGGACTTCCAGGGAGCTATTGAAAAACTGGCGGATGAGTACAGCATTGAGCTGAAAAATACAGGTTTCGGTACAGAAGGGAAAAAAGTACAGCTGTACGAGGTCAATCGGGAGGCAGCTGCATTCTTCTACAATAGCTTTACTAAAGAACCGAACAAAGCAGCCACCTATATGAGGTCCAGAGGACTGGAGCCAAACATACTGCGGAAATTCGGCATAGGTTATGCAGATGATCAATGGCAGAGCCTATACGAACTATTAAAAGGAAAGGGGTACCAGGATGAACTGTTGCTTTCTTTGGGTCTCGTTTCCAGTTCCAACAACCGGATATTTGATAAATTCAGGGACCGGGTAATATTTCCCATCATCAATACGAGAGGGAAAGTTGTCGGTTTTGGGGGACGAGCTATAGGGGACGGTATGCCTAAGTACCTCAATTCTCATGAATCAGCCGTTTTTCAAAAGAAAAACAACCTATATGGATTAAATTTAACAAGGGAGGATATAAATAGAGAAGATTGTGCAATACTCGTAGAAGGATATATGGATGTGATTTCCCTCTATCAACACGGGGTGCGCAACGTATCCGCTTCATTGGGGACGGCACTGACAGAGAACCAGGCAGCAATGCTGAAGCGCTATACCAGCAACATCGTTCTGGCTTATGATGCGGACGAAGCGGGGCAGACTGCTGCTCTGCGAGGAATGGAAATTCTCTATAAGGCAGGCTGCAATGTAAAGGTCCTGGACATCCCTGACGGGAAAGATCCGGACGATTTTGTCCGAAAGAACGGAAGAGAGGCTTTTTTAGAGCTTGTGAGACAGGCCACGCCTTTCATGGATTATAAACTCAGGCGCTTGAAAAAGCAGGTAGACCTGAATACTACAGAAGGAAGCGTGGCGTTTCTGAAAAAAGCTGCACTTGAAATGAAAAACCTGAGTCCGGTAGAAGCGGAGACCTATATAAAGAAAATAGCTGCAGAGACCGGTATTTCTGAAGGAGCTTTCAGACTCGAAGTGTTCGGGAGCGGCTACAGCGCGATCCCGAAGGAACAAGGCAAAGCAGAGGCACGTCGAAAAGGAAAAGCCGGCTGTACTATGCTGGAAGCTAACCTGATCCGCCTGATGTTGCTTAAGAGCTCGTATATTCCTCAGATAGAGCCATATAAGAACGCATTCGAAACGGCAGCATGCTACAGGATTTTTGAGATCTTGCGCTCCTTATATAAGCCCGATGAAGAAATCGACCTTAAGCAGCTTGAGGACAGCCTGGACGAAGAGGCCATCGCGATCCTCAAGCACACGATGGATACGATCCAATTCGCAGACAGGGACAACCGGGTCTTTGAGGAGTGCATCGATCACATCCGGGCAACGACAAGCATGAAAAGAGAAGAAGAACTGATCCAGGTTCTTTCGATATTAGATGATGAAAAGGATAGTGATAAAATATTGGAACTGAGTAAAGAATTGATGGAGATACAAAAGGAAAGGTACAAGGGAACGCGCAATGAGCTATGATATGGAACAACCGGATGACAAGAAATTTGAATTTGTAAACGAGCTGATGGAGACAGCGAAGAATAAAGGGGCCATCACGTATCAGGAGATTTCGAACCATCTGGAAAACGTGGAAATGGATAAAAATCAGATGGATGACCTCTATGATGCACTGATTTCCATGGGAATCGAAATCGTTTCCGAAACAGACCCTGATGACTTTGAGATCATAGCCATAGAGCAGGAAGAGGAACCGGAGGCGGACGCACTGACCGAAGACGGGGAAGTTGATCTGGAAGCGTCCATTCCAAAGGGGGTCGTAGTAGATGACCCGGTCCGGATGTATCTGAAGGAAATCGGGAAAGTCGCTCTACTGACAGCAGAAGAAGAGATAGACCTTGCGAAACGAATGGAAGCGGGAGATGAAGAAGCTAAGCAAAGGCTCTGTGAGGCAAATCTCAGGCTGGTGGTGAGCATTGCAAAACGATATGTGGGACGAGGGATGCTGTTCCTGGATCTGATCCAGGAGGGCAACCTGGGACTGATCAAAGCGGTAGATAAATTTGACTGGAGAAAAGGTTATAAATTCAGTACATATGCTACCTGGTGGATCAGACAGGCAATCACAAGATCCATAGCGGATCAGGCGAGAACCATTAGGATCCCGGTGCATATGGTAGAAACGATTAACAAGCTGATACGGATCTCCAGACAGCTTCTTCAGGAGTTTGGAAGAGAACCGACCCCCGAGGAAATTGCTTTGGAAATGGATATTTCCGAGGAAAAGGTCCGGGAAATACTGAAGATTGCCCAGGAACCCGTATCTTTAGAAACTCCTATCGGAGAGGAAGAAGACAGCCATCTTGGAGATTTCATCCCGGATGACGATGTTCCGGCACCTGCCGATGCGGCAGCTTTCTCCATGCTCAAGGAGCAGCTTGTAGAAGTGTTGGACACACTTACTGAGAGAGAGCAAAAGGTGCTGAGACTGCGCTTCGGATTGGATGATGGCCGGGCGAGGACTCTGGAGGAGGTCGGTAAACGCTTCGACGTTACCCGTGAGAGAATACGCCAGATCGAAGCTAAAGCGCTGCGTAAACTTCGCCACCCCAGCAGGAGCAAAAAGCTCAAGGATTATTTGGAGTAGAGATATCTACTATCATGGGGTGTAACAGCGGATTATGTTATCAGATAAAATAAAACAACTGTCCGGATCAAAAAAGGTCATCTATATAATGATGACAGTACTGGTCTTTTTATGGGGGCTTGAATATATTGCCGCTAAGGCGGCGTTAGATGTATTCAAGCCTTTATCACTGGTATGTCTTAAGTATATGATAGGTCTGGTATTTTTGATCATAACCAAAATCATTTTAGACAGGCGCCTGCCTTTGAAAGCCAGAGATATTCCACTTTTTTTGATATGTGCGCTATTTGGTGATGTTCTTTATTTTGCCGGAGAATATGGGGCAATGGCATATTTGCCCGTCTCTGTAATTACAATTCTGCTTGCCTTTGTTCCATGCCTGTCAGTAGTAATAGAAATGTTATTCTATAAGAATAAACCTTCAGGATTGATCGTAGCGGGTGTCATCGTCTCTGTTATTGGAGTTGCGATGGTGATCGGCGCTGATATTAGTGAGTTCTTTCAAGGAAAATACATAGGTTATCTTTTAGCGTTTTGCGCAGTTATCAGTTGGAACATATATAATTTTTTAACCAAAGACTTATCGGAAAAGTACAGACCGTTGGATCTCACATTATTACAGCAGGTATGTGCGGTATTGTTAGTTTTGCCTTATACATTATGCAATTTACCCGATATAAACGTTATTGATTCTCAGATTGTCGCAGGAGTATTATATCTGGGCGTTATCAGTTCCTTCATAGGTTTTCTCATTTATGTTAAGGCAATTAACGTTATCGGGCCGACACCATGCGCATTGTATTCTAACTTTCTACCGGTTACGACGACATTCTTTGGGTGGATACTACTGCACGAACGTGTTTCACCCATGCAAATCCTTGGTGGCTTAATCGTGATTGCTTCAGGCGCTATAGTTATCCGGCTGAAAGGGAAAGAAAACGATTTACAGGATGTACAACAGTCTGTTTGATTTTGCGGATTCCATCAATATTTGATATAATCAATTGATGAAAGAAAACAATTAGCATTTTAGAGTATTAGAAGATGACAGGAACGTGTTGATTATGATACAACTTTCGGATAGACTAGCCGCCATAGCGGATTATGTTGTAAAAGGGGAAAGCGTAGCCGATATAGGCACAGACCATGGTCTGCTGCCTATTTTTCTGTTGCAGCAAAACATAAGCCCAAAGGTAATACTTACGGACATCAGGAAAGGGCCTCTGGAGAAGGCAAAAGCGAACTTTCAGGCTTATGCTCCGGAAATACAGGCGGATATACGGCTCGGAGGGGGACTGGACCCCCTGGAAAAGAGCGAAGTGGATACGGTTATCATCGCCGGTATGGGAGGACTGATGATGACGGGCATCCTATCAGCTGATCAGGAGAAGACCAGAAGCTACAAAAAGTTCATACTACAGCCTCGGAACGGCCGGGATAAACTCAGGATATGGCTTTACAGGAACGGATACAACATCAGTGACGAACGTCTTGTCAGAGAGGGCAATTATATCTGTGAGATCCTGGTGGTGGATACATCTTTCAGGGAAAAACCAGCGAAAGATGATCATTTTGCAGAAAAGCTTTCCAATCTTGAATTCGAAATCAGTCCGTTGCTCTTTTCCGGCAAAGATCCCTTGCTCAAAGAATTGTTAGAGTGTAGAATAAAAGTTGAAGAGAATATTATTTCGGTTATAACTGAAAAGGGAACTGAGGCCAGCCGGCGCAAACTAATAAAGAATAAAGAAAGACTACAGAAGCTCAAAGAACTGGAAAAACAATTGATAATTCAAACGCTGCAAAACAGGAGGTAGGAAATGGCAATCAAAGTCGATGAATTACTTGACCATCTGCGGATCATTGCACCACGCGAGCTGGAAGAAGAATGGGATAATGGCGGTTTTCAAATCAATATGCAAAACCAGCAGGTGAAACGTATCCTGGTTACACTGGAGATCACCAACGCGGTCATAGAAGAAGCAGCAAAGCGTAAGGCCGATTTCGTGATCACACATCACCCCCTTCTCATGAAAAAAATCGATGTGGTCGATGCCGGAACGCTGACAGGTAACTACATCGTTAAATTGATTCGCCACGGCATAACGGTTTATGCTGCTCATACCTCGTTTGACTCTGTATTTGGAGGGAATAACGACTATCTGGCTGACCTGTTGGATCTTCAGAAGGTACGCCGTCTGAAAGTCTGGACACCCTTAGGGGATAAGGAAATCGTTGGTCGTATGGGAACCTTCGCTGAGCCCATGACACTGAGAGAAGCGGCCTCCTTAGTAGAGTCGGTGCTGAACCTGGCGGAACCTCCCAAAGTTGTAGGCAACCCCAATGCGACAATCCGAACCGTGGGCATCTGCACCGGAGCCGGAGGTGACTCCATTGATGCTGCCATTGAAAATGGCTGTGATCTGTTTATCACCGGAGATGTGAAGCACCACCAGGCACAAAAAGCGAGAGAGATGGGTCTGAATATCATAGACGCTGGTCATTTTGGCACTGAATATATATTCACGCAAAATTTTGCTGAAAAATTAAAAAAAGCTGTTGGCGATCAGGTGGAAATACTGGAATCTAATGTTATTGTGAATCCTTTTGATTCTATGTTATAATTAAATTTGTGAGTAAGTCAGACGGTCGCATGTACCGGGGGAATCCGATGCATGAGGAAAGTCCGGGCTCCACAGGGCAAGGGTGCCAGATAACGTCTGGCGAAGGTGACTTTAGGGAAAGTGCAACAGAAACACACCGCCCACCGGCCAAAGGCCGAGGTAAGGTTGAAATGGTGAGGTAAGAGCTCACCGGCGGTATGGTAACATACCGGCCGTGTAAACCCCACCCGGAGCAAGACCAAGATAGGGAGGAAATTGCCGAAAGGCACAGTTCCTGAAAGGCGGCGGCCCGTCGCTTCCCGAGAGGTAGGTCGCACGAGCCTGTTGGTGACAACAGGCCTAGATAGATGATCGTCTAATACAGAACCCGGCTTATAGACTTACTCACATACATACATCTATGGCTTGAGTCCATAGATGTTTTTTTATGAAAGGATATCAGATAAGGATATCAGATAATGTTGATTATTATTTAGTATCTGATCGTATTAAGGATAAAGTTAACTCGGAACATTTCTTCATTTTCCTCGTCTTACTTCAAGTTGTAAAGTGCGAATGGCCGGCAGCCTTTGCGCGGAAAGGGAAGAGATATGAAGAAAATATTGTGTCTTGCTTTAGTTACCTGTCTGGGGATCACCATGGCGATTCCTTCTTATGCAGGCGAGGAGGATGGAAAAGGGTTGGAGCAGGCGATCCTGGCTGTGAAAAAAGTAGTTGCGATCCCTGAAGATTACAAAGAATTCTCTTATCATACCTATGAGCAGGAGACGGATTGGGGAACCGGTACTGTCTGGAGCCTGAACTGGAGCAGCGGAGACGATAAATCTTCGATTTATGCTTCGGTGGATTGGCTGGGCAATCTGCTTTATCTTGAGCACTACCAAAGATCTGAGGAGTCGGGTTTGGCGAAAGTAAAGAGAGAGCAGGCTTCGGAGACCGTAAAGATCTTCTTGCAAAAAGCAGTACCCGGTCTCGCATCCAATTTTATGGAAGTAGACGTAGAGAACAGTCTTCAGGATAATTATCGCCATGTCTTCAGGTATAGTTATCATAATGCGAATATTCTTGTGCCATTCATAAATATTACTATCAGAGTGAATAAATATACAGGAACGGTGGAGTCTTATTCCGGTGTGGAAGCAGGCTTTGAACTTCCGACTTTCCCGGCAACGGAAGGAAGCATCGGTTCCGACAAAGCACAATCTTCTTTTCTTAAGAACATCGGAATCAAATTAACATATCAATCGTATTACTCTTATAAAGATAAGCAATTATCTGTTTTTCCGGTGTATCGGGTTGCCAATTCCAATAAAGCTGTTGATGCCCATACCGGTGAGATAGTAGATCTTTTCTATAGCAGAGTACGCTACGGGAATGCAGAAGAAAAAGCTATGGATGTTGGTGGTATGGGAGACTCGGCTCTACAGAATCTGACCAAAGAAGAACTGGATGCCATTGAAAAATTAGGAAAGCTTCTCAGTAAAGATGAGGCTGCAGCAAGAGTAATCGGGCAAATACCCGTTAATCTGAGTCAAAAGGATATACTAAGCGCTTCTCTTAGAAGAAATAATATCGACGTTGAAAAATATATCTGGCAGATCTACTTTGAGAAAGCCTATGGATCCGTTGATGCCAGCACTGGTGAACTATTAAGCTACAGCTATTACAGCGACAGAACAGAAGGAAAGCGTGACCTCACTGAGGAGTCTGCAAAGAGCATCGCGGAAAGTTTCCTGAAAAAAGTTGCAAATGAAAAGCTTGCAATGAGCGTTTTTACTCCGGATTACATTGACTATATAATATACGAAAGAGAAGGGGAGAAGCCGGAAGCTTACAGTTTTCGATACAATCGACTGGTCAACGGTATTGAGTTTGAAGATAATGGGCTCAGCGTAACTGTAGACAGAAAAACCGGAGACATTACTTCCTATAATAACATCTGGCATGACAGCGCAATCTTTCCCTCAGTGGAAGATGTCATGACAGAGTCTGAAATGATGGCCGGGATCATGAGAGAATTCCCGTTTGCCATGGCCTATGAAAAAACCGGTAAGAATGGAGATGTGGATTTAGTATACACTTTCGATCAGGAGGCCAGGACAGCTATGTTTGAACCATTTTCCGGCATGAGGATCTCTTTTGACGGGAAGCTCTTTGAGAGTGCAAAACGGCCGGAATACGAAGACATAAAGGGGCATTGGAGTGAGAAAATTGTCAGAGAGTTGATGGAAAACGGTTACTATCTCAAGTCAGACAGCTTCAAACCGGATCGGACTATCACACAAATAGATTTTTTCCGCTATCTTTTTGTTCCGGAAACAAGGTATTACGATGATGAGGAACTTTATGAAATGCTGGAAAACAGAGGCATTCTCAAGGATGGTGAAGGAACTCCCGAGTCTGAGCTTACAAGAAAGGATGCGGCGAAGTTTCTGGTACGGTATCTTGGTCTGGGGCTGGCTGGAGAGCATCCCGAGATCTACGTAAGTAAGTTTAAAGATCAAGTGGAGATAGAATACAGGGGCTACGCTACCCTCTGTTATGGCCTGGGGATCATGCGCGGAGACGACAAAGGCAGATTTAACGGTGAGAAAGCAATGACAAACGCAGAAGCCGCTTCGGCCATCTATAACATGATGAAAATCAAGTAGAGGCTATCACCTGTTAAATGAATGTTTTCCGTTAGTACAAAGGAATCAGATCGTTGATTCCTTTTACTTTTTTTAAGCGATAATTCAGTGTGCTCTCCTGACGCGCTATATATATATGTAGAAACTTGTTTACAGAAACAATACTACCATGCTATAATTACGCTTATCAAGCTCAGGAGGACCCGGCATTAATGAAACTAGGCATTGACATTGGATCCACAACAATTAAATTGATTCTCCTCGATTCGGAGAATCATGTTTTGTATAAAAAGTATGAGAGACATATGTCGAATGTCTTCGAGAAATTCGAAGAGATGATCAAAGAGCTGGTGGCCCTCTATCCTACGATTCGTTGCACTGTTACGATAACCGGTTCCGGTGGATTAGCGATCTCCAACCTGCTCGGAATTGACTTCGAACAGGAAGTCATCTCCTGCAGTGCCGCCGTTGAGCGATACATACCGGAGACTGATGTAGCTATCGAGTTGGGCGGAGAAGACGCAAAGATCACATTTTATGGGCCTTCAATAGAACAGCGGATGAACGGTACATGTGCCGGAGGTACCGGGGCTTTTATCGATCAGATGGCGGTACTGCTTTCAACCAATGCTGCAGGTCTCAATGAGAGCGCAAAAAAACACAAACTTATTTATCCCATCGCAGCCCGCTGTGGGGTTTTCGCAAAGACAGATATTCAGCCATTGATCAATGAAGGGGCAGATTTGGCGGATCTCGCTGCATCCATTTTCCAGGCTGTTGTCAACCAAACGATCAGCGGACTGGCCTGCGGCCGCACAATCAAAGGAAACGTAGCGTTTCTAGGCGGTCCGTTATCTTTTCTATCCGAGTTACGACAACGTTTTATTGAAACGCTGGAACTGACGGAGGAGCAGGTGATTTTTCCTGCAGACTCCGAATATTTTGTTGCCATCGGGGCCGCTATCCTATCGGAAAAAAGAGAACCAAGAGAACTTAAGACGATCATAGACAGATTGAAAAGGGCTGATGAAACCCAATTAAGCGCCAGTAAACATCTGCCTCCTCTGTTCAATAGTCAGGCAGAGTACGACGACTTTTTAGAGAGGCATCAAAAAAACCTGATAAAAAGAAGCGAACTGAAAGACGCAAAAGGCAGCCTGTTTCTCGGTATCGATGCGGGATCCACTACTACGAAAGCCGCACTCATAGATGAAGANNACCGTTAGATGCAGTATTGGAAATGCTGCAGGAACTCTATGACCTGCTCCCCCCGGATGCATATATCGGAAAGTCCACAGTTACAGGCTATGGTGAAGGCTTGATCCGCGCTGCTTTTTCTGTGGATCTGGGTGAAATAGAGACCATGGCGCATTACAAAGCCGCGGAGGAATTCCTGCCAGGAGTAGACTTTATTCTGGATATAGGCGGACAGGACATGAAATGCNNATCCTGGATATCGGCGGTCAGGACATGAAGTGCCTGAAGGTCAAGGACGGGGTTATCGACAGCATCATGCTCAATGAGGCCTGTTCTTCCGGGTGCGGGTCCTTTCTGGAGACCTATGCTAAGTCTGTAGATATGAGCGTTACAGACTTTGCAAAGGAGGCACTCTTTGCGAAGAATCCTGTTGACCTGGGAACCAGGTGCACTGTCTTCATGAATTCTAAGGTTAAGCAGGCGCAGAAAGAAGGTGCGACGATCGGTGACATTTCCGCCGGTTTGTCTT
Source organism: Firmicutes bacterium UBA1426 (assembly GCA_002329675.1). Lineage (GTDB taxonomy): Bacteria > Bacillota > Clostridia > Peptostreptococcales > Anaerovoracaceae > UBA1426. The sequence continues at coordinate 43,714 of DCUA01000059.1, forward strand.
ATTCCGTCATTCGTAACGCCTTGTATAAAGTCATCAAACTTCGTAATGCTGATGAAGCAGGAGAAAAGGTCGTCGTGCAGGGCGGTACGTTCCTGAACGATGCTGTACTAAGAAGCATAGAAAAAATAGTTGGAAAAGAAGTTATCCGGCCGGATATTGCAGGTATCATGGGTGCCTATGGTGCGGCATTGATCGCTTTGAATCATTTTGAAAAGGGGACGCATTCTTCTATCATTTCCAGGGATAAGCTGGATTCTTTTACCGTGAATAATTCTCATACCAGATGCAAAGGCTGTGAAAACAACTGTCTGCTTACCATCAATAGATTTAATGACGGGAGCAGATTCATAACCGGCAATCGCTGTGAGAAAGGTGCTGGCAAGGATAGCTCGGATAATAAGCTGCCCAATCTCTTTGAGTATAAATTGAAGAGACTTTTCCAATATGAACCTCTTCCTTATGATCAGGCCGTTAGAGGTGAGATTGGGATTCCCAGAGTATTGAATATCTATGAGAACTATCCCTTCTGGTTTACATTTTTCACAGAACTGGGATTTCGAGTTGTCCTATCTCCCGTTTCCTCAAAAAAACTATACGAATCCGGGATGGAGACGATCGCGTCTGATACGGCATGCTATCCGGCCAAGATCGTGCATGGCCATGTTAAATGGCTGGCACAGCAGGGGGTTAAGAAAATATTCTACCCCTGCATCAACCATGAAATAGTGGAAGACAAAACCGCGCCGAATCACTATAACTGTCCCATTGTCGCCACTTATCCCGAGGCCATAGCGGGCAATATGAAGGATGTTCTGAAAGAATATGACGCAGAACTGCTGCACCCGTTTCTACCCTACGATAGTGATTCGCGATTGATAAAGAGGCTCTATGGAATCCTTTCTGAACAAGGCATTAAAAAAAATGAGATCAAAGCTGCCGTGGCAAA
>DCUA01000182.1:0-8556 GCA_002329675.1 Firmicutes bacterium UBA1426
ATTGCTCTGACCCTGGATGAAAAGGGCCTGCCAATGGATGCAGATGAGCGCCTGGCTATTGCCCAGCGCATTATAGCAGAGGCAGAAAAATATGGGATTGGCAGGGAACGGATCCTGGTGGATTGCCTTACTCTCACCGTTTCCGCACAACAGAATGCAGGCAGGGATACTCTGGAAGCCATCCGCAGGGTGAAAGCCAGGTTCGGTGTAAAGACTACCCTGGGTGCCAGCAACGTTTCTTTTGGATTGCCCAATCGAAAGCTGTTGAATCGTACATTTTTAGCTATGGCTCTGGAAGCGGGCCTTGATGCTCCGATAACCGATCCCCTGGAGCCTGAATATACGGACACTATCCGGGCCTTTGAGACCCTGGCTGGTAAGGATGTGGATTCACGGGATTTTATCGCCTGTTACGGATCTGCAGACCAGAAAGCTGCCGAAGCAACGAAGACTCAAAAGGCCGGAGACGACGGGGAAAGCAATAGTGAAACCAATAATCTTACCGATATCATTATAAATGGGTATGTGGATCGGGCGGCAAAGGCTGCCCGGGAATTGTTGCAGCAACTTCCACCGCTGGAAATTGTGGAGACGATCATCATACCGGCTCTTGAGACCGTTGGCCGGGAGTACGAGACGGGGGAGAAGTTCCTGCCCCAACTCATTCAGTCTGCAGATGCAGTGAAACCCGCTTTTGAAGTGCTGAAGCAGCATATGGCCGGAGGCGAGACCATTAACTACGGCAGGATCATCCTGGCTACGGTAAAGGGCGATATCCACGACATCGGTAAAAATATTGTAAAAGTGCTGCTGGAAAATTACGGTTATGAAGTGCTGGATCTTGGCAAGGATACAGACATACAGCTTATTGTAGATACGGCCAGACGAGAGAAGATACAATTAGTAGGCCTGTCCGCACTGATGACGACCACCGTGGTCAATATGGAGGCCACCATACGTGCTTTACGTGAAGCAGGGCTTGACTGCAAGGTAGCTGTTGGAGGCGCCGTGCTTAACGAGGAATATGCAAAGACCATCGGCGCTGATTTCTACTGCAAGGATGCTATGGATACAGTGCGGGCNNGGGTCTGTCCCCGTGGTTGCCCCGTAGTTGAAAAGGAGGAGTGAGAGGATGAACCGACCCAACTGGGATGAATACTTTATGCAAATGGCAGAAGTGGCCGAAAAACGTTCAACCTGTACCCGGCGTAAGGTAGGAGCCGTCATCGTAAAGGACAACCGCATCATGGCCACCGGCTACAACGGCGTTCCTACAGGAATTCAACACTGCGAAGAGCGGGGTTGCCTGCGCGAACAGCTCAATGTGCCTTCCGGTCAACGCCACGAACTATGCCGGGGCCTCCATGCAGAGCAAAATGCCATCATACAAGCAGCCCACCTGGGCCAGAGCATAGCGGGAGGAACCCTCTACTGCACCACACAGCCCTGCGTGATTTGTGCAAAGATGATCATCAATGCCGGCATTAGCCGTATTGTTATTAAGGACGGTTATCCCGATGAACTGGCCGTGGAAATGTTAGATGAAGCAGGCTTGAAAGTCGAGATTTTAGAAAGAGAGAAAAAATGATATCCGCAATATTTGTAATATTTTTCGTTGCACTGATCATTGCCTTTGCCTTGACACCCTTAGCAATAAAAGTTGCACCGAAAATCGGCGCTGTTGACATCCCCAAGGATGACAGACGCATGCATACAAAGACTATGCCCCGTTTCGGGGGTATCGCCATCTACCTGGGGAGCATGATAGCCATCGCGCTGTTCCTTCCTGGCGTCATTGACGGACGGATGATAGGCATTGCCATCGGCGCCACCCTGATTCTTATCATGGGCATTGTGGATGATATCCGTGGCTTACCGGCAAATATCAAGCTTGTTGGGCAGATTCTCAGCGCCTGTATTTTATTTGCGTTTTCCGTGAGGATTTCCTTTATAAGCGATCCTTTTGGAGCTGGAATCATTGAATTTCCATGGTTTGTCAGCCTCGTAGTGACGGTACTGTGGATTGTGGGCATTACAAATACCATTAACCTCATCGACGGTCTGGACGGACTGGCGGCAGGTATCTGCTTCATTGCCACGATATCCATTGCTTATATTGCTTATGTGGATCAAAGATATGCTATTTGCATGGTCTTTATGGCTTTGGCCGGAAGCTGTTTGGGGTTTTTGCCCTGGAATTTTCATCCCGCAAAAATTTTCATGGGAGATGGCGGAGCCTTATATCTGGGCTTTATGATTGCAGCTATTTCAGTTATGAGCCCCATGAAGAGTGCGACGGTCGTTGCAACGATTCTTCCAATTCTCGTGCTGGCCCTGCCCATTCTTGACACAGCCCTGGCTATTCTGCGGCGGCTGAAGAACGGCAGACCCATCATGGAGGCCGACAAAGGACATTTGCATCATCGGATCATGAATGTGGGAATGGGCCAGAAACGAACAGTGTTGACCCTCTATTGCATCAGCGGAATAATGGGTGTGGCGGCCATCCTTATCAGTCGGGATCTCTTTATCGACGCTTTGCTACTGATCGCTATCGCTGTCACCCTGATTTACGTCTTTATGAAGGATCGTGGTTTTGGCAAACCCTTTAATGGAAACTCGACAGAAGCACCTGTTACAATAGACGAGACAGCAGAAAATGAGGATATAGAATGAAGATTTTGACCGTATTTGGAACAAGACCGGAAGCCATTAAAATGGCCCCTCTGGTTCGCCAATTAGAGAAAGAGCCCGGACTGGAGTCCGTCGTTTGCGTTACCGCACAGCATAGAGAGATGCTGGATCAGGTACTGGAACTTTTTGAACTGACCCCGGACTTTGATCTCAACGTCATGAAGCCCAACCAGAGCGTCAGCCAGATCAGTACCAACGTACTACTGGGTATGGAAAGGGTATTAAATGAAGTGCAGCCGGACATGGTTCTGGTCCACGGCGATACCACCACTACCTTCGCGTCGGCTCTGGCAGCCTTTTATCAGAAGATCCCGGTAGGCCATGTGGAGGCGGGCCTTAGGACCTATGATAAATATTCGCCTTATCCGGAGGAGATGAACCGGATCCTTACCGGCCATATCGCTGAGCTTCATTTTGCGCCCACGGAGAGAAACCGGCAGAATCTGCTCAAAGAAAACATTGCCGATGACAAGATATTTATAACGGGGAACACCGTTATTGATGCTCTGCTCACTGTAGCAGAGAAGCCCTACGAATTCGAGGATGAAACCCTCATGCGGATCGATTTTGATCGCCACAGAGTCATCACTGTGACCTGTCATCGCCGGGAGAACCTGGGTGAGAACATGATAAACATCTTCAGTGCCGTGAGGGATATTGCCCGGGAATTCGACGATGTAGAGATCGTCTATCCGGTCCACTTAAACCCCAAGGTCCGGGCGGCGGCAGACGAAGTGCTGGGCGGAACAGAGCGTGTGCACCTGATCCAACCCCTTCAGTATCAGCCATTTGTCAACCTGATGGCCAGATCCCACTTCATCATAACCGACTCCGGCGGGATGCAGGAGGAGGCTCCGGCTCTTGGAAAACCCGTTCTGGTAGTAAGAAGGGAAACAGAGAGGCCGGAGGCCGTCGAAGCCGGTACGGTGAAACTTGCGGGAGTCGAGAGGGATACCATTTACTCCCTGGCCAAGGAACTTCTCACAGATCAAAGGATTTATGACGCCATGGCAAAAGCCGTGAATCCTTATGGTGACGGAAAGGCCTGCCAAAGAATTACAGACATAATAAAATCCCTGTAAAACAGCCAGGGGGACAGACCCAGCCAGAGGGACAGACACTTTGGCTGAAAAGTGACCCACAGGGACAGACCCCGGGGCAGGTAAATTTGTTAAAGGCACTGATTTCAACACTATTATGAACATAGAACCACGGGGGTCTGTCCCCCTGGGTTCAAAAGCAACCAAGGGGTCTGTCCCCGTGGGTGCAAAAGCAGCCAAAGTGTCTGTCCCTCTGGCTGGGTCCCCGGGGCTGAATTTTACGAATACAGGAATAACGAACTTGATAGATAAAGAGAATATTGTCATTGAATCAAAATCCCTATACAGAACCCTGCGCCGGGTAGCATTACCTATCGCATTGCAGAGCCTCATAGCCTCTTCCCTCAACCTGATCGACACCCTCATGGTAGGTAGTCTGGGTGAGGTGGAACTGGCTTCTGTTGGTCTGTCCACTCAGCTTTTCTTTATACACTGGGGTGTTCTCTTTGGCTTTTCCAGCGGTGCATCCGCCTTCATGTCTCAGTTTTGGGGTGTCAAAGACCTTCACAATATCAGAAGGGTATTGGGCTTTGCCGTGACCTTCTGCTTTAGCATCGGTATGATCTTTTTCATCGCTGCAACCTTTTTCCCTGAGATGGTGCTTCGCTTATTTACGGATATTCCCGAAGCCATCGAAATGGGAAGTGGATTTCTCCGCCGATTTGCCCTAAGCTTCCTTACCGTTTCTATTACGGTGCCCTGCACCGCAGCGTTGCGCTCCACCCAGCAAACGCAGATTCCCCTATACATAAGCATAGTCGTTTTCTCCACCAATACCCTCCTGGCCTACCTGCTTATTTTCGGGAAATTCGGTTTGCCTGCGATGGGCATCATGGGCGCTGCAACAGCAATTCTCATTGCAAGAACTTTGGAACTGACGCTGGTTCTCTTCGTGATCTTTGGAAAGCACAACATCCTGGCCGGACCGCTGAAAGAGTTCTTTTCCTGGCGGAGGATCCTGGTTGTCAGGGTACTCACCAGCGCCCTGCCCGTCACCGTCAACGAGACCATGTGGAGCCTGGGAATGGCAACCTACAACGCTTTTTACGGCCGAATGGGCATCACCGAATACGCGGCCATACAGGCCAGCAACACCATAAATCAGTTGTTTATACTGGCCATCTTCAGCCTGGGAGATGCCTTGCTGATTCTTGTCGGACAGCGGATTGGAATGGGACAACTGGATTACGCCTTTGCCCTTGCAAAGAGGTTGCTCGGAATAGGCATCAAAGTAGGGCTTATTTCCGGAAGCCTGCTGATCATCAGCTCCCGCTTTATCGTGCAATTGTTTAACTTCACCGACGAAGGCCGCTATTACATGCTATGGATCCTGGCCATTTATGGCTGCATGATGTGGCTAAAAGTATACGGCGGATTGAATATCGTGGGAACCCTGCGTTGCGGTGGTGACACCAGATTTGCCATGATTGTAGAGGTAGGTTGCGTGTGGGGGATCGGCGTACCCTTAGTCTTTTTCGGCGTCTTTTTTACAGACCTGCCAGTGTACTTAATTGTTATGATGGCTCAGGCGGAAGAGTTCGGCAAGAGCCTGTTCTGCCGCCGCCGCTTCTATTCAAAGAAATGGCTTAACAACCTGATACACGATATCTAAGAAGTAAGAAAAGCAGGAGACTTTCTTTACGCAGTCCGCCGGTGCTTGCAATTATTAGGGGCCAGACATTCCCACAGATCCTCGGGCAACCTGTCCTTCGTTTTATAGTCATTGATGATCCGGCCGTCCTTCATCTCGATAACCCGGTCGGATTTTTCCGCGATATGCCGATCATGTGTAACAATAAGAAAAGACATGCCCAAATCCCGGTTGATATTCCGAAGAAGCTCATAGACCTGATCCGTGGAATCGGAATCCAGGTTTCCCGTGGGTTCATCCGCAAGAACCAGATTGGGGTCGTTAATCAGAGCGCGGGCAATGGACACCCTCTGCTGCTGGCCGCCGGATAAATTGGTGGCCATGTTTTTCATGCGATCCTTCAAACCCACCAATTCTAGCAATTCCATGGCACGAGCCTCCCTTTTCCTGTCTGCTTTCCCCGATTCGATCCACGTGGGCAATAGTACGTTTTCCAGAGCGGTAAATTCGGGCAACAAATGATGAAACTGAAAAATAAATCCAATATTACGGTTTCGAAACTGAGCCATCTCCAAATCGTTCATTCCGGAAAGGTCCTTGTCCCGGAAGAGAAGCTTCCCGCTGGTCGGTCGGTCCAGGGCCCCCAACATGTTGAGTAGCGTGCTTTTTCCGCTCCCCGACTGGCCAATGATACTGGCAAACTCTTTAACGTTCAGCTTGACACTCACATCGTCCAAGGCCCTTGTGATGACTTCAGTTCCGTATTCTCGTACGAGGTTCTGACCCATGAGCAGTGTATTATCCATTTTTTATTGCCTCCATAGGGTTCATATTTGCTGACCGCTTTGCGGGAATGACCGAAGCGATAGCGCCTGCAAAGGTGGCGATGGCCGCCAACAGGAAAACGTTTCTCCATTGATATGTGATGCTGAAGGACAAACCTTCAACCGAATTAAAACTGCCGAGGAGAAGAATCCCCAGGCCGATTCCCGCAAAGGATCCCAATATGCCCAGCAGCAGCCCTTGCAGGATGAAGATTCTGCTGGTGCTTTTTTTCGTGGTACCCATTGCTTTTAATATACCGATTTCCTTGGATTTCTGAATGACAGAAACGGCCAGCACGCTGGCAATGCCAAGAGTAATGGACAAAATTACGAAAAACTGTATGGTGTACGAGGAACTGCTCTGGCTGGATAATGCAGTTAGAAGTTGCTGGTTTAATTCCATCCAGTCTTCCACTTTTACGTTGTCCAGGGATTCCTTCCATTTGCCGGCGATAAGATCGGCTTCGAAGGGGTCCCGGATCTGTACTTCAATGGAAGACACTGCATCCCCCGTGTTAAACAACTTCTGCGTCCGTCTAAGGTCCATGAAAATCAAAGAGCTATTGGCTGCTTCATTTTGAAGGTCAAAAGCACCGCCAACTAACAGGCGTACCGTACCACCGTTGGGGAGAAGCAAATTGAAGTTATCTCCCGACTCCAGGCCCATATCCTGAGCCAAGGTAGAGCCGATGACAGCAGTGTTTCCCTCAATCAAGGGATTGCCGGTGACCATTCTGTCGGAAATCTCATAGATCAGGTCGGCCTCATCCAGAAACACGCCCTTGATTTGAACGGAGCGATCGATACCGCCACTTCGTACCAGTGCAGTTCCTTGAAGCGTAGGCGAAATGGCAGTCACCATTTCTTCCCCGGCAAGTTCGTCCACGATGAGTGACCAATTGTCTATATTCTTTCTTGTAGAAACCGCATTGCCCCGAAAAAGCAAGTCATCTGACACATCGGCATTCAGCGTCCGGGTTACTACATCTTCTGAACTTTTTAGGGTGATATGGGCACTGTTTCCGATGGTTTCATCCACGAGGCTATCCTGCAGGCTGGTGATGAGAGACCCGAGGAATATCTGCACAGCTACGCCTACTGCGATACCGATAATAATGAAGAGGGTTTGGCTCTTACCGCTGAGCATAAAGCGAAGGGCCATCTTTAATTCGAATTTCAATTTGCTTCCCCTTCCTTATAGCTCTTAACCGAATCGCCCTCTACGAGGTCCGCCTCAGGAGAAATCAGCAAATCTCCCTCTTTAAGCCCATTTAGGACCAAGACGTTAGAACCGAAGCCGGCATCGATTTCCACCTGTTCTTTTTTCACCTTGCCCTCACGATAGAGCAAGACAAACCCCGCATTTGATTCTTCAGCAGTGAAATATTTTTTAGGAATCACAATGGCGGCGTCCTTTTCCAAGAGTAGGATTTCTAAGCTCACGGTCAGGTTGGATGCTATATAAGGGAAGTCCTCCGGAACTTTGATCTTGATTTCAAAAGTACCGGTTTCCTTGTTAATCCGGGGTGTAATGCTGTCGACTTCACTCCTGATAGCGCCTGTGTTTGAGTCGCCCACTGAAATCAGCACAGCCACGCCTTCCTTTATGACAGGAAAGTACTTTTCATCTACTTCCGCCGTAATCCGATAGCCATCAACGCTTCCGATATCCACGAGAGACTGGCCCGCTTTCACATATTCACCCGGCGCTACGTAAGTCTTCAGGAGCAAGGAATCCCATGGAACGCGAAGCTTGTATTTGTTCGCATTTTCAGCCGCGATTTCGACTTGGAGTAAAGCCGCCTTTTGTTGGGAAACGGCAGAATCCAATGCATTTTTTCTGGCGGTAAGTTCAACTTGAGAAATAGCTCCTTCCTCAAAGAGGGTTTTTGCATTGTTATAGTCGGTGCGGGAAGTGGAGACCAGAGAGCCCAGTCGGCTATACTCGGTGGAGGCCGTGCTATACTCTGTTGTCACCGGGTTTTCAATTTCCAGCAGCAATTCACCGGCGGACACCGTGCCACCCTCTTCTGCAGTGAGTGACTTCACAGTTCCGCTAACCTCAGCGATCAGGGTAGTTTCCTGAGCAGGCCCCAACTGCCCAACGGCAATGATTTTCTCCGCATAGGGTTTCACTTCTACGGCCAGAACTTCCACCGGACCAGCCCCATTCCCCACAAAGAAAAGAGCGGCAACGATGAGGACTGCCGGGATAGCAACTAGCAAAACGCGTTTCATATTCTTTTTCTTCATAATAATACGCACTCCTGTACTTTAGAAGTCGGATATATAATATTGAAAGCCAACTTTCTAATACCCAACGCATAAAGAAGCAAACCTTACAGAA
>DCUA01000182.1:8645-10804 GCA_002329675.1 Firmicutes bacterium UBA1426
TCAGCAAAAATGTCATATAATATGAGCAATTTAATATTTCAAGAATAATCAAACTATATTGAAAGATCAAAGTATCCTTCTAACACTCTATGGAATTTACAAATTATGTACACATGTCACGGAGAATGATATATTTTTAACATATTTAAGAGCCAGGCTATAGCTTTACCTTTTTGACAATACTCCTCACGGGGATAATAAAATAATCTAAGAACGGGAGGCGAAATAGTGGCAATCGAGCAGATCAAAATCATCAAGGAAGCGGAGGAGCAAGCAGAGCAAATCCGCAAAAAAAGCAGCGCAGAGGCAAAACAGATGATCGTAGATGCCGAAAAAAAAGCTGCACAGCTGTTGGAACAAGCCCAGCGGCAGGGCGAGGAGGAATACAAGAAAATTCTTCAGGAAGCCCAGAAAGATGCGCAACATAACTACGACGACATCATCGAAAAAGCAAAGCAGGATATCAGCCATCGGACAGCGATAGCAGAGCAAAACCTGGACAACGCTGTCTCCATCATCATCGGAAAGGTAGTGAAGTAAGTGTCGATTGCCAGAATGAAGAAGCTTTCTGTCATTGGACTTGTCTCGGATCGGGAAGAATTGATGGAAAAGCTCATGGCTCTAGGGGTTGTCCAGATCAAGGACCAGGAAGCAAAACTTGAGGATGACCAGTGGAAGGAAATGGTGACCCGGGACGAAGACGAAGATACCGTTTCCGTCTATGACAGCCGAATCGCTAAGGTCAACCAGGCCTTGGAAACAATTGCGAAGTATGGCGTAGGGAAGAAGTCCTTATTACATACCAAAAAAATAATTTCATTGAAAGATTTCCGTAAAGCCCTGGAGGAGGAAGAGAGGATCGAAGAAAAGATTGCTCTTGTTAATACACTCTCTGCGCGGCATGCAGAAATCTCCAATTCTATAAACAAGACAGAAACTCTGAAGCTATCCATTGAGCCCTGGAGAGGACTTGACCTGCCCCTGGAAGAGCAGGGAACAAAGACCACAGATCTTATACTGGGCGTTGTGCCTGTTGATACGGACGTGGACCGATTCAAAGCNNNTGCATGAAAGACCAGCGCAATGAAGTAGATGAAGTTTTCCGCGACTTCGGTTTTTCAAAGGTCCAGTTCGCCGATATGAAAGGTACAGCAGAGGAAAACATCAGTGCTTTAGAGAAGCATGCGGAAGTGCTGGCCGAAGAGAAACGCAAAGTGGAAGGCTCTATCCGCTCCCACGAACCAGACAAGGAAGAGATGGAGCTGCTTTATGATAAGCTTGTTATTCTAAGAGACAAGGCCGCCATTCGGCAAAGTCTCCTGATCACCAAGAGAGCGTTCTATTTAGATGGCTGGCTGCCCGCCCGGGCAGAAGATAAGGTGAGCAGCCTGCTCACCGACATGGGCTGCTATTTCCAGATCGAAGAGCCGGCCAAGGATGAAGAAACGCCGGTCCTGCTGTTAAACAGCCGTCTTAATGAGCCCTTCGAAGCCATCACCAAACTCTATGCCCTGCCAGACTCCAGAGCCATTGACGCTACACCGTTCTTTGCCCTGTCCTATGCTATATTCTTCGGCATGATGCTGGGCGATGCAGCCTACGGTATCATTTTGACTATAGTAACGGGTATGGTTCTGAAGAAATATAAACTGGAAGGCATGAAGCGCCAGATGATCAAGCTGTTCTTTTATTGCGGGCTTTCCACCACATTCTGGGGAGCCATGTTCGGAGGCTGGTTCGGCGACATCGTTACCGTTGTGGCCAAGACTTTCTTCGACGCAACTGTCGTCATTCCCCCTATCTGGTTCAACCCTCTGGAAGAACCCATGAAATTGCTTCTGTTCTGCTTCCTGCTTGGAGGCATCCATATATTCATCGGCATGGGACTCAATGCCTGGCTGTCCATCAAAGACGGAAGGCCTCTGGATGCCCTCTTTGACGTGGGGCTGTGGTATCTGCTTCTCATTGGAGCAACCTTGTTGCTTGTTGGTGTCGTACCGGGACTGGCGAAATGGATGGCCATCATCGGCGCCGTAGGCATCCTGCTTACTGCAGGACGGAACAAAAAAGGTATCGGAAAGATCATCGGCGGCCTTGGGAGCCTGTACGGAATTACCGGTTATCTGTCCGACGTGCTGTCCTATTCCAGGCTTTTAGCA
>DCUA01000158.1:0-6112 GCA_002329675.1 Firmicutes bacterium UBA1426
ATTATTGATGTGCGAAGTTTAAGTTCATAATTAATAAAATGAGAACTATAATTAGCGTCTGAAGGGCATTTTTGCCGCTAGAATAGTTCACAAATTCGGAATAAGATCAATAAAAGAACTAAAACAGAGTAATCTTAAAATCTTAGAAAAAGACCGTGGAGCCTTTGGCTTCACGGTCTCTCTTATCTTTAAATACAGTCAATTGCAGCGATTGTCCCTTAGGCGGTTCTCTCCTCTACATATTTAACGATGTCACCGATAATCTGGAATTTCTCCGCATCCTCATCGGGTACTTCGATGTCAAATTCATCTTCGATTGCCATGATGATTTCCACTGCATCGAGAGAATCTGCTTCCAAGTCCTTCATCAAATGAGTAGTATTCGTGATCGACGCTTCATCAACACCCAACTGCTCTACTATAATCTCTTTAATTTTATCAAATACCATTTCATACCTCCATTGATGTAGCAGACTCCCATAGGTCCCTGCCTGAGTTTCAAGCCTATTATAAGTGAAGGGTATGAATACTGCAACACCTATTTTAAATTCTTTCGTGCAGTTCTGCCCAATATTCATAAGCTGCATTCAAGGCGGATTCAGCTTCCTCTATTTTTTGCAAATACGAAGCGGAAAGCACGTGATCGGAATAGATCTCCTCTTTGCACATCTCCAATTTCCAATTCTGGATATCCTCTTCCAAAGTGGCAATGGAAGCTTCCGTTTCTGCAAGATCTCTTTCCAGTCGCCTCCTTTTGGCTTCTTCTTCTTTTGATTTCCTTCTGGCTTCCATTCGTGCTTCCTTGGAAGATAAGTCGGCATGCTCCTCCTTCTTCCAGTCACTGCTTTCCCCAGAAGTGATTCGCCCCAGTTCTTCAAGATAGCTTTTGCCGGAGCTAATTGATTGTTTTTTCTCCAGATAATAGTCATACCCGCCCAGATAGTTTTCTATTCCATCCGCAGACAGCTCCAATATACGGGTGGGAATTTTGTTGAGCAAATACCGGTCGTGGGAAACGATGAGGACCGTTCCCGGAAAGTCCAGCAATGCGTCTTCAAAGACTTCCTTGGCAGCAATATCCAAATGGTTTGTGGGCTCGTCCATGATCAGAAGGTTTGCGCCCGACAGCATGAGCTTCAAGAGTGAGAGCTTGGCTCTTTCGCCTCCAGATAAAGCACTCACTTTCTTAAAAACGTCGTCATTGCGGAATAAAAATCTTCCTAAAATACTCCGCAGCTCCGTCTCCGAATAAAGGCGGTAACTTTCGTGGAGTTCCTCCAGCACAGTAAGTTCGGTCCGTAACATTGCCTGTTCCTGATCGTAATATCCGGGCGAAACATTGTGCCCCAGTCGGACTGTGCCGGAATCGGGAGCTATCCGCCCCATTATGATCTTCAGCAGGGTGGTTTTTCCTATACCGTTAGGACCAACGATGCAGACTCTCTCCCCTCGTTTGATATCAAAGTCCAAGTGGGTAAAAAGGGATCGGACTTCCTTATTATCGGTAAAGCTCATGGAGAGATCCTGGACAAACAGCACGTCGGCGCCGCTCACAAACCTCTCTTTGAACTGGATCTTCATACGTCCCTTTGAGGTAACAGGGCGTTCCAGACGCTCAATGTGGTCGAGGCGCTTTTCTCTGGATCTGGCCCGTTTCGCCAGTTTTTCCGTACCATGCTGCTTGAAGCGACGTATCATTTCTTCCTGGCGCTGGATTTCCTGCTTCTGTCGGTCATATTTTCGCAGCAGTTCCTCTTCTCTCCGTTTCTTTTTTTCGAGAAAAACAGTGTAATTTCCTTCATATGCAAAGAGATTCGTGTGCTGGATCTCAAAGATGCGCGTTATGGTCTGATCCAGGAAATATCGGTCATGGGATACAATGACCAGAGTTCCGGAATAGCTTTTTAGATATTGCTCCAGCCATTTCAAGGTTCCGATATCCAAATGGTTGGTCGGCTCATCCAGCAACAACAACCCGGGTTTTTTCAATAAAAGAGAAGCAAGAGCCAGCCTTGTTCTTTCTCCACCGGAAAGAGTGGAGATCTTCTTATCGTAAAATTCCTCAGGAAATGCCATGCTGGATAGGATTCCACGTATTTCGCTCCGGTAGCTGAAGCCTCCCCTTCGCTCAAAGGATTCCATAAGTTCGTTATATTTCAGTAGCAGATCCTTCACATCTTCTCCCTCTTCGGACTTCCGGGAAATCAGGGTGGACATATGGTGCATGCTTTCTTCCATTGCCATAGTTTCGGAAAAAATGGAAAGCATCTCTTGATATACGGTATTCTCCGAGGAGAAATTATCGTGCTGTTTCAGATATCCTACATCGATCTGAGAGGACATGAACAACTCCCCAGTATCATAGGAAAGTGCACCCGTCAGAATAGAAAGCAGGGTAGATTTGCCCGCACCGTTATCACCGATAATGCCGATGCGATCCCCTTCGTTGATGTGGAAGGAAACATCCTGAAGTATTGTGTTGATACCATATGATTTGCCTACGCCAGAGGCGGATGTGATTACCATAAACAGCTCCTGATTCTATTTAATAAAGGGTATGTAACGTTGTGAAACCAGTTACAACCCAGAAAAATTTATTTATTGAGTTTTTATGAAATAAATGGTATACTATGTCCTAGTGTAAATTGGATTTACCAAATTCTATTAACAGCATACCCTTCCGGAGCCACCTAGCATCCGGACCAATCTGCGGCGTTCGATGATGTATGAACCTCAGCGCTTTACAGTATAATACATAATAAATATTGTGGCAATCGAGGGTATTTAGGAAAGAGTGAAAAAAAGATGAGAGACAACAGAATTTCTAATGCAGTAATAAGACGTCTGCCTCGCTATCGGAGGATATTAGAGGAACTTGTAGCAAAGGATATTGAGCGGATTTCTTCCAATGAGCTCAGCGCACTGACCGGTTACACAGCATCACAGATCCGTCAGGATCTTAATAACTTTGGCGGCTTCGGACAGCAAGGCTACGGATACAATGTCCAAAGTCTGTTCACACAGATCGGTTTGATCCTGGGGCTGGACAGGGACTATCGAATGGTCATTGTAGGATGTGGAAATCTTGGACAAGCAATTGCCAATTACGCCACCTATTATAAGAGGGGATTCCGTATCACAGCTATGTTTGATGTGAATCCTAAGCTGATAGGTATTAAGATCAACGATATCGAAGTTCAGGATTACGAGTTTCTTGAAAAATATCTCGCAGAGAATGAAATCGAAATCGGGATCATATGTACTACCAAGAACAGTGCTCAGGACGTGGCAAACAAATTTACTGAAGGAAATGTAAAGGGTATCTGGAACTTCGCTCCTGCAGACATTGAAGTGGGAGAGGGCATAGTGCTGGAGAACGTTCACCTGAGCGACAGCCTCAATACGCTTGCTTACTTTATCAGCCACCAGGAACGTCCTTAAAGAGTGGCGAATTCACACAAGAGAAGACTTTAAACGAAAATAACCGTTTCCAAGGAAACGGTTATTCACACTTTATGTGACGACAGCCTATTCAGGAATGGGAGAGTCTGTGGGACAGACGTCCGCGCAGGCGCCGCAATCAATGCATTTATCGGGATCGATGATATAAATGGGATCGCCTTCAGAAATTGCTTCTACTGGACATTCAGGAGCACAAGCGCCACAGGCGATGCAGGAATCTTCGATGACATAAGACATGATTAAATCCTCCTTTAGTATTGTGAGCTACGGTATTAGAACCAAGCAATTTGATTATAGCAGAACAACAAAAATTTCACAACGGTTTTTATGAGGATATCTGCATGAAGGTTTTTGGACTATACGGAAAGAGCGGAACGGGTAAAAGCTATCACGCAATGAGCCTGTGTAAAGAGTTGGATCTGGAGGCCATCATTGATGATGGCTTATTCATCTTTGGAAACCGGGTCCTTGCCGGAATCTCGGCAAAGCGCCAGAACACAAAAATCAAAGCGATCAAAACCGCCCTTTTTACGGAAGATGAACACTGCAGGGAAGTCCGGGATAAGATTCGTGAGGTAGGCCCTCCCGGAATACTGATACTGGGGACATCCAAAGAGATGGTAAGCAAGATCAGAGAACGGCTTGAATTGCCGGAACTGAGCAGATTGATCGCCATCGAGGAGATCACATCAGAGAGTCAGAGGGAANNTTTCAGGTCAAGAGGCAGTTTTCGGGTTACTTTCTGGATCCTCTGCGTATTTTCCGCAGCTGGGGCGGAAAGACTACTTATGCCGAAAAAACTGTTGTGCGGCCGACCTTTAGTTATCTTGGAGATTATGACCTGTCGGATAAGGTCATCACCGACATTGCCACCTACATTGGAGATAAAGTACAAGGCGTGGAGACCGTGCTGCGGGTGACTGCAGAAAGCAGCGATGAGGGAGTTCGCATTATCGTATTGGTAGTGATGAAATACGGAACAATGATCCTGGATGCAGCGAAAGAACTCCAGAAGAAGATCGCGGAAAAGGTGGAGGCTATGACCGCCTTAAATGTCATAGCTGTGGATATCGACGTACGGGGAATCAAATAACAACCATAGGGACAGACCCCCTGGCTGTATTTGCCCCCACGGGGTCTGTCCCTGTGGGGGCAAATACAGCCAGGGGGTCTGTCCCTGTGGTTGTTTAGGAATAAAAAAATTGGAAAAACTATTGACAATCTTTGGAGAGTGTATTAAATTATTGTTAGCACTCCGGAAGGATGAGTGCTAACAACATCAAACATAAAATTAATATAAGCAAAACGGAAGGAGATTAGGGAATGAACATCAAACCATTGGGCGACAGAGTTGTCATCAAACGATTGGAAGCGGAGGAAAAGACCAAGAGTGGTATCGTACTTCCCGGTCAGGCGAAAGAACAGCCCCAGATGGCTGAAGTTATGGCAGTAGGCCCCGGCGGCACAGTTGACGGGAAAGAAGTCAAGATGGAAGTGAAAGTAGGGGATATCGTAATCTTCTCGAAATATGCTGGTACGGAAATCAAATACGACGGTGAGGAATACACGATCGTATCCCAGAGAGATATCCTCGCAATCGTGTAAACGACAATAAATTATTCCTCTTGAACGACGAAAACATATTGGTATAGAAAGGAAGATAGAAGATGGCAAAGGAAATCAATTATAGCGAAGAAGTCAGAAAAAAACTGCTCACAGGAGTCGACAAACTGGCAGATACCGTTAAAATCACCCTTGGACCCAAGGGCAGAAATGTATTGCTGGATAAGAAATACGGAAGCCCGCTGATCACCAATGACGGCGTAACCATTGCAAGAGAAATCGAACTGGAAGACGCTTTTGAAAACATGGGTGCACAGTTAGTAAAAGAGGTTGCTACCAAGACCAACGACGTAGCAGGTGACGGAACCACTACGGCGACTTTGCTGGCTCAGGCCATTATCCGTGAAGGATTCAAAAATGTAGCCGCAGGCGCAAACCCCATGGTGCTGAAAAGAGGTATCCAGGGAGCCGTTGATGTAGCTGTCGAGGAAATCAAAGGCATCTCCATCCCTGTTAAAGGAAAGCACGAAATTGCACAGGTTGCATCCATTTCCGCCGGCGAAGAGGAAATCGGCAATCTGATTGCGGATGCCATGGAGAAAGTCGGTACAGACGGCGTAATCACCGTTGAAGAATCCAAATCCATGGGCACCACCCTCGAAGTTGTAGAGGGTATGCAATTTGACAGAGGTTATCTGTCCGCATACATGGTCACTGACGCAGAAAAGATGGAAGCAGTACTTTCCAATCCATACATTTTGCTAACCGATAAGAAAATCACCAACATCCAGGAAATCCTCCCGATTCTGGAGCAGATCGTTCAGCAGGGCAGAAAGCTCCTCATCATCGCTGAGGATGTTGAAGGTGAAGCGCTGGCAACCATCGTTGTCAACAAGCTGAGAGGTACCTTCGAGTGCGTAGCTGTTAAGGCCCCCGGCTTCGGCGACAGAAGAAAAGCAATGATGGCAGATATCGCAGCTCTGACAGGCGGTGTGGTCATCTCAGAAGAGCTTGGCTACGATTTGAAGGAAGCAACTCTGGATATGCTCGGTTCCGCTGCTACAGTTAAAGTGAACAAAGAAAATAC
>DCUA01000158.1:6238-6591 GCA_002329675.1 Firmicutes bacterium UBA1426
AATGCTACCAGAGCTGCAGTTGAGGAAGGTATCGTTTCCGGTGGCGGCGTCGCTTTCGTAAATGTGATCCCATCCGTAGCCAAATATGTGGAAGGGCTGCATGGCGATATGAAGACCGGCGCAAGCATTATCATGAGAGCCCTGGAAGAACCCATCAGGCAGATTTCAGAAAATGCAGGTCTGGAAGGTTCCGTAGTAGTATCAAAGATCAAGGCTGAAAAAGCCGGTGTCGGTTTCAACGTCGTAAGTGAGAAGTACGAAGATATGATGAAGGCCGGTATCGTTGATCCTGCAAAGGTTACCAGATCAGCACTGCAGAATGCAGCATCCGTATCCGCAATGCTCCTCACAAC
>DCUA01000049.1 GCA_002329675.1 Firmicutes bacterium UBA1426
ACGCCGCAGCTTTTCAAAGAGGAACTGATGGCAGGCTCCGGCGACATCACCGTCTGGATCAACTCCCCAGGCGGGGACTGTGTGGCGGCGGCCCAGATCTACAATATGCTGATGGACTATCCGCATAATGTCAAGGTCAAGATTGACGGCATCGCGGCAAGCGCCGCATCGGTCATTGCGATGGCAGGCACAAAGGTGCTGGTATCACCGGTATCCATGATAATGATCCACAACCCCATGACGGTGGCGATGGGCGATACCGCAGAGATGCAGAAAGCCATCGAGATGCTTGCAAGCGTCAAGGATTCCATCATCAATGCCTATGAGATCAAGACGGGACTTTCCCGTGCAAAGCTCTCCCATCTTATGGATGCGGAGACATGGATGGATGCCCACAAGGCGGTGGAGCTTGGCTTTGCCGACGGGATTCTTGGAAGGGCTGACCTGCCGGAGGATGTGGAGCCGCCAGCTGTCACCATGCTGTATTCCAAGGCGGCTGTGTCTAATTCCCTGATGAAGTGTTCTCTCTCCGGCAATACCTGGGCAGGTTCCACCTGGGAAGGGACGAGTAAATACACCAAGCAGACGAAGGAGCAGAATGCGGACGGCAGCTATGTGACCATCACGGCGGACTTTCGCAAGTACTCCTGCGTGGAGGATTCCATCTCTGACCATAGTGCCTATCTGCTGGGAGCAAAGAACGGCAGCAGACTGCGCTATGATGGTTTGAATGGATGCACGGATTACAAGAAGGCGGTGCAGATCATCAAGGATGGAGGATACGCCACCAGCCTGACCTATGTGGAGAAGCTCTGCTCCATTATTGAGCGGTGGAATCTGGTGCAGTACGATGTGAAGGAAGAAGTCGCATGGTACCGTGTTCGCAAGACCTGGGATGATTCCAAGTCGCAGAAGGGAGCGTTCAAGATTCTGGAGAATGCAAAAAAGTGTGCGGATGCCAATCCGGGATATAAGGTCTTTGATGCATCCGGCAAGGCGGTATATGCACCGGCTGCTTCAGCAGCGGATGTGCCCTTCCTTGTGAAGGTCAGTATCACGGATCTGAATATCCGGACGGGACCGGGGACAGACCATGCCAGAACAGGCAAGTTTACCGGCATCGGGGTATTTACCATTGTTGAGGTGAAGTCTGGTAAGGGCTCCACAGCTGGCTGGGGGCGGCTGAAATCAGGAGCAGGCTGGGTGTCTTTGGCGTATTGCCAGCGCCTGTAGTGTCTTACATTTGACAGGTTTTACACGTAATTCCTATCTCTCTATATATTATACCTTTTTATATATACCTATTATTTTCACGAAAATCCACAGTATAATAGAATTTCTGCTGTCAAATATGTCAGAAGCGTGGTGTTATAAGGATTTTCGTATGACAGGATGGCCTGTGGATGTCTCTTCGGAGGTATCTGCAGGCCTTTTTTTGTGCTCAAACGTTAGGGGTTGATTTTTTCGGTAGGAAGTAGAAAGGGATGGAACAGTTCCCTAAGAGAGGAGGTCACGGCTATGCAGGTGACAAAAATCATGACCCCATTGGCAGAGATTGCAGTACCGGAACACAGATATACCCCGGAGCAATTGCAGAACGAATTCCACTATATCTGTGCTGAAAAGATCACGAAAAAGATGTTGGAAAAGAATCTCATAACCATAGACGAATTTGACAAGATTATGGCAGAAAACAGGAAAATATTCTCACCTTATCTGGCGGCTATTCTTTGAATTATAAGTTGCTATTTTCGAGAGTATATGGGAACATGTCACGTACCGAAAGGAGGGCTTTGGCATGAAAGTGATTACTAAAATTGATCCTTCAAATGCTGTTTTGGCAAAGAAGAAAAAGCGTGTAGCAGCTTACTGTCGGGTCTCCACGGGGATGGATGCTCAGATTGTAAGTCTGGAAACGCAGAAGAGTCACTACGAGGATTATATCAATGCGAATCCTGAGTGGGAATTTGCGGGTCTGTATTATGACGAGGGTATCAGCGGGACGAAGAAAGAATCACGGCCAGCACTTTTACAGATGATTGCAGATTGTGAGGACGGAAAAGTAGATTATATCGTTACCAAGTCTCTCAGCCGTCTCGCAAGAAATACGACAGATTGTCTGGAACTGGTCAGGAAACTTTTGGGGTTAGGCATTCCCATCTACTTTGAAAAGGAGAACCTGGATACGGGTTCGATGGAGAGTGAACTGCTTCTTTCTATTATGAGCAGTCTGGCAGAAAGCGAATCCATATCGATCTCAGAGAACAGTAAATGGAGTGTCCGGCACAGATTTGAGAATGGTACGTTCAAGATTGGATATGCCCCATATGGTTACAGTGTAAAAGATGGCGAATTTGCTATCTTAGAGGAAGAAGCCGAATGGGTGCGTTATATCTTTTCTGAAACACTGTCAGGTAAAAGCAGTGCAGCCATTGCAAGGAATCTGAACAAAAAACAGGTGCCGACTCGACGAAATGGGACATGGACGGCATCCACGATCCGGGGGATTCTCAGAAATGAAAAGTATACCGGGGACTGCCTGTTCCAGAAAACCTATTCTGATTTTCAGTTTAAACGCCATACAAACCGAGGTGAGAGGGATCAGTTTTACATGGAAGATCATCATGAGGCAATCATCAGTCGTGAGGACTTCGAGGCGGTCGGGCAATTGATCGCTCAGCATGCAAAAGAAAAAAATATAAAGAAGGCCGATCAGAAATATCAGAATAAGTATCCATTTACCGGAAAGATTTTCTGTGGGTGTTGTGGCTCACCCTTCAAGCGAAAGGTGAATTACACGGGCAACCTGCGGTACCCGTCCTGGGTTTGCCGGGAACATATTGATCATAAGGAGCATTGCCCGATGAAGGCTATCCGGGAGGACGATATCGAGCGTGCGTTTATGACAGTGATAAACAAGCTGGTTTTCGGTCGCAAGGAAGTCCTGCAGGTGCTTCTTGACAGCCTTCGGAGCGAAACGCATAAGGCAAGCCTGCGCAGGATTAACGACATAGACACACAGCTTGAGCAGAATGCAGAACGGCGAAAAACGCTTACATCGATTATGGCAAAGGGTTACCTTGAGCCAGCGCTTTACACAAAAGAGTGTAATGAGCTTGCGGTGGAGGCGGATAGGCTTGCGGCAGAAAAGGCTCCCCTGGTACAGGAGATCAACGGAAATATGGAGAAGACAGATGCATTGGGCGAGCTTTTGCGCTTCGTCAATCACTGCGGAATGCTTACGGAATTTGACGGGGCGCTGGTGGAACGTTTTCTCGACCGAATGATAGTACATTCGAGGAATGAGATTACCTTTTGCTTGAAATGTGGACTGGAGGTGAAAGAGGAAATTTGAGTATGAGACAGGGACATTTACCATACGGCTACAGAATTATAAACGGCGCTGCGGTTATTGATGAAGTACAGGCGGCACAGGTTCGAGGGATTTATGAAGCTTATCTTTCTGGCAAGGGCTATATGGACGCAGCAAAATCTGTGGGACTTGAGATGTTTCACAGCAGTGTCAAGAGGATGCTGCAGACCAGATACTATCTTGGAGATGATTTTTATCCGGCGATTATTGATCAGGAGACGTTCGACGCAGCTGAAGCAGAACGTTTGCGGCGTATGAAAGCATTAGGGCGAAAAGGGGGACAGAAACCGAAGGCTGAAAAACCAATCCCGACAAAATTCCATATGACTGCAGTGCGGCAGAAATACAGAGATCCATATAAACAGGCCGCTTACGTGTATAGCCTTATTGAAAGCGAGGAATGAATATGGCAACAATAACAATGATTCCTGCCCGATAGCGGGTCGGCAGCAGGAAAAAAGCAGACAGTACGCCGAAACTCCGGGTGGCAGCCTACTGCCGTGTTTCCACGGAAACGGATGAGCAGGCTACCAGTTATGAGGCGCAGATTGAGCATTATACGGAATACATTAGGAAGAATCCTTCCTGGGAATTTGCCGGGATATATGCCGATGATGGTATCTCCGGGACAAATACCAAAAAACGAGAGGAATTCAACCGTCTGATCACTGACTGCATGGATGGAAAAATTGATATGGTTGTTACGAAGTCAATCAGCAGATTCGCTCGGAATACCCTGGATTGCCTAAAATACATCCGTCAGCTGAAGGAGAAAAACATTGCCGTGTTTTTTGAAAAAGAGGGGATCAATACTCTGGATGCGAAAGGCGAAGTCCTTCTGACTATCATGGCATCCCTGGCGCAACAGGAAAGCCAGAGCCTTTCCCAGAATGTCCGCCTTGGACTGCAATATCGTTACCAGCAGGGCAAGGTGCAGGTCTGTGCTAATCGATTTCTTGGCTATGACAAGGACAAAGACGGAAACCTTGTCATTAATCCGGAAGAGGCGGAGGTCGTAAAGCGGATCTACCGGGAATATCTTGAGGGAAGGAGTTACTACGATATTGGCAGGGGGCTGATGGCAGACGGGATCAAAACCGCAGCAGGAAAGGACGTGTGGCTTGCAAGTACGCTGAAGAAGATCCTTCAGAACGAGAAGTACATCGGGGATGCTCTCCTGCAGAAGACGGTCACCACAGATTTTCTTACGAAGAAACGGGTGGTCAACAAGGGCATTGTTCCGCAATACTATGTAGAGAACAGCCATGAAGCAATCATTCCCAGAGAAATTTATATGCAGGTGCAGGAAGAAATCGTCCGGCGGGCACACCTGCAGACGGGTACCGGAAAACGCCGGGTCTATAGCGGAAAGTATGCTCTGTCAAGCATTGTGTTCTGCGAACATTGCGGAGATGTGTTTCAGCGAACCCACTGGAATCTGCCAAGCGGGAAAACGATTGTGTGGCGATGTGTGAGTCGGCTTCATAAGAAAACCAGCGGGATAGACTGTCCGGCGAGAACCGTAACGGAGACTGACCTTCATAAAGTTATTGTTTCCGCTGTCAATCAGACTTTGTGCGAAAAAGACGCCTTCCTTCCTGCTCTGAAA
>DCUA01000161.1:0-21018 GCA_002329675.1 Firmicutes bacterium UBA1426
ACATTATCTTCAACCTTGAGAGAAATCTCCATCATATCGCCGCAAACGGGGCTTCCGTAAGTACCTACTGCATCGGCGTTCTCAATGACGCCGGTATTTCTTGGATTGGTGAAATGGTCCATAACTTTTTCGTTGTACATACCCATCTTCGTATCTCCTTTCTGCCTATTAAGCCTGGCAGTTGCATTTTTGTGCTGTTTCCATTACGTGATCTTTGTCAAAGGGCGAAAAAGATCTTAATTTATCTACAATTTTTACTAACTCAGCTACAACATAGTCTATATCCTCTTTCGTGGTAAAGTCACCCACAGTGAAACGCACGGAACTATAGGCTTGTTCGATCGGCAATCCCATGGCCGCCAGCACATGAGAAGCGGAAAAGCTGGCGGAGGAACAGGCAGAACCGGTAGATGCATAGATCCCTTGAAGATCCATATAGAGGATCAGCGCCTCCCCTTCCACATAGTTAAAAACCAGATTCAGGTTGCCCGGTAGACGGTGTTCTAAAGATCCATTCACGTCAACATCGGGAATCTTGCTTTTTATCTCTGAAAGGAAATAGTCTCTTAGTTCAGAGATATTTTTAATGTGTGAATCTAAGTTCAGCCTGGCCAACTCACTGGCTTTTCCAAAGCCTACGATGCCGGCAAGGTTTTCCGTTCCTGCTCTTTTTTTGTATTCCTGTGCACCGCCCTGAATCAGGTTTGTGATGACGAGTCCCTTGCGGATATATAGGGCGCCTACTCCTTTTGGTCCATAGATCTTATGGCTGGAAATGGACATCATATCCACCCCCAGATCCTTTACATCGATAGGCACGTTTCCTAAAGCCTGAACAGCATCCGTATGGAAGAGGATCCCCTTTTCCTTTGCGATTGCAGCAATTTCTTTCACGGGCTGGATGGAACCAACCTCATTGTTTGCAAACATAATGCTGATCAGAACGGTTTTATCGGTTATCGCTTCTTTCAGCTGCTCTAAAGATATAATGCCATACTTGTCCACATCCAGATATGTCACATCATAGCCTTCCTTCTCCAGATACTCGCATGTATGAAGCAACGCATGGTGTTCTATCTTTGTCGTTATAATGTGGTTTCCTTTGGCTTTTCTGGATTTCACTGCGCCAACGACCGCCCAGTTATCCGCTTCTGTGCCTCCGGAAGTAAAGTAAATCTCTCTATCTTGTGCACCGATCAGCTCCGCAACCCTTGTCCTTGCAAGCATCAAACCTTCTTTTGCTTCAAAGCCCTTTGCGTACAGACTGGAGGGATTGCCGTATTTCTCAGTGAAATAGGGAAGCATTTCCTCCAACACTTCCTTTTTGACCGGTGTGGTAGCTGAGTAGTCTAAATATACTTCTCTCAAAAGTCCATCCTCCTTGATGTTTTCAATACCTCACGCCAAATTATTATACCATCCTTTTTTGAAAAATAAACCAAAATGTTATGTATTCCAGAAAAACATGGCATGAGGGAAACACTAGGGCTGGACAGGCGTAAACTCTGAAAGTTTATAAAGGTTACCTGACTTCTTCAGCAGAATGCTGTAATCGATGGATTGCACATAGTCTCCGGATGGCCCCCTCATATACCAAAGTATATCACCCCTGTAAGACTTTTTTCCATAGAGATTGGAAGTCTGCTCCAACACCAGGATCTCAAGATCTCTGACCATATCCATATCCGTGTCCGTAAATTGACGAAGTGCCCGAATATCAGAAGCCAAAAGGGGTTGAGTCTCGATCTCATAAAGGAGCTCCTCTCCTTTTTCGGGATCGATCTGATGAAAATATACTTTATGCAGGATATCGGTTCTTTCCTTTATTAACTCTTCCACCAGATATGTGTCGGTACCTTTTGTGAATCCTGAAAAAAAAGAGAAAACAATCACTAATATAAAAGGGATGAGAAATAGGTTTGCATAGGTCTTCATAGCGTCACTCCTTGCTTACTTCCGGACAAGCCCGCTGCTTACCTATTATATGAAAAAGACAGCGAAAAATTTGTTGCTTCCCGCTGTCAAAAATAATTTTTGATTGTAAAGATTGCTTAGCTGGCTTTTCTCTCCAGTCTGAGTTTATCCGCAATAATTGCGATGAATTCACTGTTAGTGGGCTTGCCCTTGTCGTTATGGACTGTATAGCCGAAAAGACTGTTGATCGTCTCGATTCTGCCACGGTTCCAGGCCACTTCGATAGCGTGGCGAATGGCTCTTTCTACCCGGCTGGGGGTGGTATTGTTTCTCTTTGCGATGGCCGGATATAGTTCCTTTGTAACAGCTCCTAAAAGATCCATGTCATCCACCACCATGGTGATTGCATCCCTGAGGTATTGATAACCCTTAATATGAGCGGGTACGCCGACTTCGTGAATGATATTTGTTATATCAATTTCCAGATTGCTCTTCTTACCCTCTTCTTCGAGCAAAACAGATTTCACTACATTGCTCTTATTCGCCGTGGAGGAGCTTTCAGCAGAGCCGGAAAGTTGTTGGATACGCTTCGCCAGGATATTCAGATCAAATGGCTTGACAACATAGTATTCTGCCCCTAAATTGATTGCCCTTTGCGTAATGGTTTCCTGCCCCACTGCTGATAACATGATCACTCTCGGCATGGGATCGATATCCACGGCATTCAGCCTTTCCAGAACTCCCAGACCATCCAGATACGGCATGATCATATCTAAAATCAGAACATCCGGTTTGTCCCTCAGGACAGCATCAACAGTTTGCATTCCATCACTCGCTGTAAATATAACGTCAATATCTTGTTGCATTTCAAAAAAATCGGCCAGAATATTGCAAAAGTCTTTGTTGTCATCAGCGATACCGACTCTAACCCTGCTCATCATTTTCCTCCTTTTTAGACGGGAATACACTTATTTATGGTTCTTACTACATTTCCCTTTTATAGTAATAAAATATTGTCAGATTAGCAAGATAAATATTATTCGAATATTCTATACTATTAGTCAGCATTCGACAATTGATCCGTCTGCTGAAGCATCCACTCGATAAATATTCCATAGCCTTTTAGTGGATCATTCACAAAGACATGTGTCACTGCACCTATAATTTTGTCGTTCTGAATAATAGGGCTACCGCTCATGCCTTGTACGATGCCGCCGGTCTTTTCCAGGAGCCGCGGATCTGTAACGGAAATGACCATACTTTTTGTATTGGGTTTTGACTGACGATTGACTTTATCAATATGGATCTCATATCTATCCATCTTGTTCCCGTCTACCGTGGTCAAAAGCCATGCAGGGCCTTCTTCTACAGTGTTTTGATATCCGATGGCCATAGGTTCCGGATAAAAGGGATTGGTGATCGGTTTATAGAAGGATCCGAAGATACCAAAATTAGTATTGACTAAGAGATTGCCCAGTGGCTCGTCCGCTTCATAGAAGATGCCGCGTATTTCTCCGGGTATTCCGGCCTTGCCCTGTTTCACGGACTCCACATTTGCGCTCAGTAATTCCCCTTTCTCCACCGGTAGTACATGTCCCGTATCCGGATCTGTTATAGCATGTCCCAATGCCCCAAAACTCTTTGAAAAGGGATCATAGAAAGTCAAGGTACCAAGACCTGCAGTCTTATCTCTTACCCATACGCCGATCTTATAAAGGCCATCTTCCTCCGCTTTTACGGGGAGGATCCGGAAGTATAGAGTTTCCCCCTGACGGTTGACCTTCAGCCGGATCTGACCTTTTATTTCATTGACCACTGCTCTGACTTCCTCCGGACTGTCCACAGGAGTATTGTTGATGGACAGAATACTATCACCGATCTCAAGGCCTGCCTCCAATCCCGGATTGATTCTCTCTCCTCTGCTTGTCCGGATTTCCTCAAGGCCCACAACCAGGACACCCTTCACATCCATTTTGACGCCAACAGGCTGGCCACCCGGTATTACTTTGGTTTCGGGAAGAACTTTAATGGTCACTTCCTTAAGAGGAAGATTGATTACCTTTGTTTCATCTGCAAAGATCTTGATCTGATCCGGTATGCTGTTAAATGTGATACCAGCACCGGCAAAAAGCATCAAAGAAACAATAAATAACAGAATCGAAGGTATCCTGAGCTTTGCTTGTATTTTTCTTATCATATTCAACTCCCGAAATCCTGAAGAAGCTCATCCAGCTCTTCTTCTGTTTTGATTAGGATCCCTTCGGAGAACATGGCCTGGTCTCCCTCACTCAACAAAGAAAATGCAATGTCGGTGCTCTTGATAAAGATCGGCTCCCCCTCTCCGTTATAGTAGTAGACTTCGATAACTCCATTGATTTCTTTAATCAGGAAAAAGTTTTCCTGTTCAGGCTCAGTCGTATCCGGTGTGGTTGTAACTACATCTACATCACTCTGACTCTGGCCTGAAGGATTCGTTCCTGGCTGCGTTTCCACTCTCTGGTTTACTTCTTCCCCGACCGGAGTATTCATATCGGAGGGAAACCGATCTCCCTGGCTGAACCAATAGCCCGCTCCCAGGATCGCCACGACAGTAATTAAAAACCATCGTCTTTTCCAAAAGCTTTTACGTTGACTAAACATTGCCTCACCTCAAATTTAGTGTGGGCAATTCCTTAGCATTTTATTCTGCAGTGATAGTGTTCTTAAGCTTTGCAAAGGTTTTTTCACCGATGCCGCTAACATTCATCAACTCTTCAATTGCTTTGAATTCGCCGTATTCATTTCTATAAGAAATTATCTTATCCGCTGTAACCGGACCTACACCGGACAACTTTTGAAGTTCGGCCGAGTTTGCGGTATTGATATTAATCAATCCTGCCTTTGAACCGCCTGACGCGGCGGCGCTCTGCGATGTGCTTCCATTGATATAACGACTTCCCGGAGTTTCACCGGTTTGCTTCTCCTCTTCTTCCACCTCTTTTTTGCTGGGTATATAAAGTTTCATTCCATCTGATAAAATAGCAGCCAGATTGGTGTTTCTGGTGTCTGCATTCTCAGTCAATCCACCTGCTGCATCGACAGCTTCATAAACTCTGGCACCATCAGAGAGTGTATAGACAGAAGGAACCATTACCTCGCCGGATACGTCGATTACGATAAAGGACGCGACCATCGGTTCGTCTTCGGCAATAATCTCTTCCTGCGGGTTTTGGTAATTAGTCCGGGCTTCACCTTCATCGATCCAAATTACGTCATCACCGGACTGGCGAATGGAATAGACAATAAAGGTAACTGCAATGAGAAGAATCCCTGCAATTACCTTATAAAGCATCTTGCGACTTATTGACAAGTTCACATGGATCACCACCTAATGCGTTTGAATATAGAATACATTAGATGGCAGAATATGTCAATATATAATATATATTCCATTGTATTATTCTATGGAGGATAAGGGTCGTCCGTCCTCGCGGTACATTTCAACTCGCATGATTTGTGGTTCATACTTTTCCAGAGGGATCCCGGAGAAATCGAACAATGAGCCCAGAAGAAGTTCAGTGTTCAGATTCGATTCGCTGCCTGTACGGATTTTCATCTTAAGGACCAGTTTCCCATCATCGTCAAAGGCAGTTTGAAGCTCATGGATCATAGGCTTAATATCGATCTCCACCATCTCTTTTCCCTTCTTTGCGCGCTTTGACACGAGGATCGCATCCTGATCCAGAAAAAGCCTGAGCTGCAGATCTGTTGGAAATGCGTGTCCTTCAGGTAACCTGACCTTATAATCTGCCCAGCGCACCAGGGAAGCCGCTGTTTTTCGGGGATCAGGAATTTCACGACAATCCAACACCTTCACTCCGTAAGGAAGTGAACTGTTCATGGAATCTACCAGGAAACTCTCATTATAAGGCATTCTCGTTTCAATTTCCAGATATTCTCCTATGCTGGTATACCCGAGTGATAAGGGCTGAGCAAAGCTCATTTTCGGATGAGGATTGAACCCTTGAGAGTAAAGGAGATCAATTCCGACCCTCTTGAATGTCCTTCGGAATAAACGGAGGAGATCCAAATGAGATGTATAGCGAAGCTGTCCTGTCTTTTCGAATTTCAGCAGATACCTGTTCATTTTGTCCCCTCCCTTTCGCATCTTACATAACGGTTTATACCGCAACCGGTACAACCTTCTCTGCAGTCAGCGGTCTGTTGCCCCATGACTGCCTTCTCCCATTCACTTTGAAGGTAAGCATCATCAACACCGCTGTCAATGAGCGACCAGGGGAGAACATCACCTTCACTGACCTTGCCGGAGGTATAGAAATCCGGATCCAGTCCGGAATCGTTCATTGCCTCTATCCATTTATCATATTTGAAATGTTCTCTCCATCCGTCAAACTTGCACCCGGTTTTCCAAGCCTTATAGATCACTTCGCTTAATCGCCTGTCTCCTCTCGCCAGTATAGCCTCTATCTGGCTGGCTTCGGTCCCATGATAGCTGAATTGAGCCCCTTTGATCTTTCTGAATTTATCTTTCAGATAGTGATGCTTTTCCCGGAAGAGCTCAGGGCTATCCTGCGCAACCCATTGAAAAGGAGTATGAGGTTTCGGTACAAAGTTGGAAGCGCTTACATTGATCTGAAATTTGCCTCCTCTTCTACCTCCGTTATGTTCGTAGTAAATGGCCATAATGTTTTTCGCTATTTCTGCAATGCCGTCGAGATCCTCAAAAGTCTCAGTGGGAAGACCGATCATGAAGTACAGCTTCACGCTGTTCCATCCTAACTCTATGGCCTGGCGCATTCCATTGTAGATATCCTCGTCGCTGATGCATTTATTGATGACATCACGCAACCTCTGCGTGCCTGCCTCGGGGGCAAAAGTCAGCCCGGTCTTCTTGTAGCCCTGTATTTCGTTCAGGACCTGAAATGAAAAGTTATCCAGGCGCAGAGACGGAAGAGAAATCGCAACGTTTTTTTCCTTTCCGGTACGGACAAGTTCTGTCGCCAGATCCACAAAATCCGAATAGTCGCTTGTTGACAGGGAAAGCAGGGAAAGTTCATCATGTCCCGTTGAACAGAGCTGTTTTTCGATCAGGTCCAGTGCGCAGTCCTTTGAACGCTCCCTTACAGGCCGATAAATCATACCGGCCTGGCAAAAGCGGCAACCTCTGGTGCAGCCGCGAAAGAGCTCCATAACCGATCGGTCATGAACCACCTCAATCAGAGGAACAATGGGCTTAGTTGGAAATGGTGCCTCGTCCATTTCGGATATAATACACTTCCTTATGCGCTCCGGAGCATCCGGTACATTTTTATTGATGGATTCTAACCTGCCATCTTTTTGGTATACCGGCTGATAGAATCCCGGAACATAAATACCCGGTAATTTTGATATGGTTGACAGAAATTCATTACGGTTACCCTGTCTTTCTTTCCAGTTCGCGTGTGCTCTGCAGATGGCGGGGAGTGACTCCTCTCCATCACCTATTACAAAAAAGTCAAAGTACTCCGCAACCGGTTCAGGATTAAAGGAACAAGGTCCGCCGCCGATCACAAAGGGATCCCTTTCCTCCCGATCACAACTCTTAAGAGGAATAGCGGCCAGATCCAGCATATTGAGCACATTGGTGTAGCAAAGCTCATATTGCAAAGTAAAACCCAGCATGTCCAATTCTTTTGCAGGAGTTTTTGTTTCCAAAGTAAATAGAGGAAGCCCTTCCTCTCTCATTTTCTCTTCCATGTCCAAAGCTGGCGTAAAGAGTCTTTCACAATAGACTCCATCCATGTCATTCAGCACTTTATACAGGATCTGCAGGCCCAGATAGGACATCCCGATTTCATAGGTATCAGGAAATGCAAATCCAAATCGTGTAACGATCCCTTCTTCATCCTTTACTACAGAATGTAATTCCCCTCCGATATACCGGCCGGGTTTTTCTACCAGGGGCAGCAGCTTTTCAAGCTGTTGATCAAGTTTCATATATAGTTCTCCTTTTCAAGTTCTTTGTATATACTCATCAACCTGTAGAAGGAATATCTCGTGTCACTTCTTCCAGCCATATAAAGGTTGACGGCCAGAGCACATATCAATAAATTTACTACATTATATTGTACCAAGTAAAGCCCTAAAAAGAAAAGTAAAAGGGTAAAAATAGCCGAAAATGTTTTGGAGATAGTATAACTCTTGCTGTATCCTACAAAGCGAGCCAGGTAAATACCGATCAATTTACCGCCGTCAAGTGGATAAAATGGCATGAGATTAAAGAGTGCAAGCACCAGATTGGCTGCAATAACATCATAGACCCATGGCCACCCTGTTATTTTATGAAGAAAATAGCTTAAGAACGCGACACAAAGATTGAAAAATGGCCCGGCAGAATGGATCAGCAGCTCCGAAAAGGGCTTTATATACCCTTCTTGAAGATGTAGAACACCGCCGAAGAGACCTGCTGATACTTTGATAGGTGTGTAACCCAATCTTCTTGCCATCAATGCGTGAGCACATTCATGGAGACAGGAAAAAACGGCAGAAAAGATTGCCAGTCTTCCGTTTCCAAGAAGGACCATTAGAAGCATTAAAAGCAGGAAAGTAAAATGAATGTTCAAACGAATACCCGAAAATTGTATTTGTAACATTGTTTTACTCAGAAGGCAATATAATCAGCGGGATCCACCAGTTTACCGTCATCCCAGATCTCAAAGCGCAGCTTATGCCCTTCTTCTGCTGCCACAGAACCGATCATCTGCCCTCTTTTCACCTTTTCAAGAGCCTGCACATAGGTGGTAGAGCAACCGCCATATAAGCTCGTTATGTCATTTCCATGATAGATTTTTATGTATTTATTGCCTTCTGCGTCGATACCGATTTCTGATACGGTACCTCCTGCAGAAGCGTAGACCTGGATCTCCTTATCTGATTGAAACTCCATAGTCTTTCCTGAGGAACCCTGTGTTTTAGAAACGCTGTAAGTGCCTGGAACATCCGAGGGTGTTGAGAACTGTAAACCCTTGTTTCCTTGCGTTAAAGATGCGACCACAGCGGTGGTTCCATCCTTGAATCTGCCGAGAACCGCCTTTCCAGCATCTGTAATGCCGGTTATCGTAACATCTTTCGTAAACTGTACCTTTACGGCCTGGAATGCGTTGTTCACGATGGCCGTGTCCATCTTCTTAGCTAATATTATAACGAGAAGGAGCAGGATGCATAAGAGAACCTGGCGAATCATGGTTTTCCCCAAGTTTTTGCCCGTTCTGACGGGTATCCTTCTGCGTTTATAGGCCATGAAAAATCCCTCCCCTTTTACTGCTTGTATAGCATATGAGGGAAGGGTCAGCTTGATAACTAAAAGTATTTTACACCATCAGTTCATCGATGGACTTGCCAATAGTTTTTTCGATCCGCTCCTTGATCAGACGGTTTTCTTCCATACGATGACGTACACGCTCTGTATCTATTCCAGCTGCAATGAGCTTATCCAGTACATATTGCATGCGATTATCCAAACCCACATATTTGTTTTCCTTGACCATTCGATCGGCAAGGCAGAGCAGGTCTTGCTCATTGATATTGTTTTTGTATGGGTTAGTTGCGTAAAACATATGGCATTTTATCATCTTTGCCACTTGATGATAACCGTGTTTTTCCGCAATAATAGCACCTTTGACCCCGTGATTTTCTTCTGTTCTGGCAATATCATGAAGCAGGGCGGCAGCCTGGACCAGTGAAAGATCCAGGTTTTCACCGTTTTCGTTCAGTGCTTTTGCCATGCGCATAGCCGTTTCTTTGACTGCTATGCAATGACGGACTACATGAGGAGGCGTTCCGTATGTTTTCAGGAGTTCCATGCATGTTTCCTCGGACGGGATCAGGTTTTTACCACCACAAAACAAGCATCCACCCTCGTGACCTATACAATCCTTGCATTCTTCTGCTGGAAAAACCCCTTCTCCATTGGTAATGAAGAAAAAACCTCCGGAGCATTTTTCTTTTGCGCATACCTCAGCCATCTCAGAAGTAAGTCCGATTTTACTGCCATCCAGTTCCCTTATCAGATCGGCAAGTTTATCCAGTGGCATTCCATAAAAGCCCGGCCCAAATGACTCAGAAATATAATACTCGTCGGTATTTTTTATTTCATATCTGCGAATCTGTTCTCTCAGGATCTGACGCCCGGCTTCTAAAAAACCGTCACCCCAAAGATCAGCATAGTATTCTTCAGCTAAGTTTGTAACTCCTGCTTTGCATTCGCCCAAAGTCATCAGGTAGGCAAAGATTGTAGTTACTTTATCAGGTTCGATCTGTTGAAAAGCAGTGCAGGTGAATTGACTTTCGCCTATGATAATGATGCTGTTGCGAAATGCGCCAGGGTCCAGAGTCGTTATCATTGCAGTCATATCAATGCCCGGCTTGCATTTCTCCAGGAGTTGCAGTGCCTCCGTAAGCAGCTCGTCGTGATACACTTTATCGGCACTCAAACCGCTGACCTGAAGAAAGTATTTCTTTGCTATGGACTCCGCTTCTTCATAATTAAGTTTTATTATTTTTGCATCCATGAGTTCCCCTGCTTATCGTTTTCTATGTATATATTATCAAATATTTAACGATGTGCCAATGTTTATTTGATTATGATATAAAGATTGCAACGGTTTATGTAACAAACTACAAAAACACTGTATTTAGTAGTTTCGACCTATATTGACAACAATATGTACTAAATGTTATAGTTAAGCAGACAGTAAACGCAGTATCGGAGGCAAATATGACGTACGCAGAAATGTTGGACTTAATAATCAAGAAAAGTGAGCTGTCCCTTCGCCAGATAGCAAAGCGCTGTGAAGACCTTAATCTGAAAATCACACCATCTTATATATCACAACTGAAAAATGGCAAGCTACCGCCACCCAGTGAGGAGGTCTCCCTCATTCTGGCAAAGGTCTGCGGTTCTGACCAACAAGCCCATCTGGTCTTCCAGGGGTATATGGAAAAAGCACCATCCATGGTCAAGGAATATATGCTGGCTTCTTCCAGCCTGAATAAGGTTATGCTGGAATCACTGTGTAAAGCCACCAATAAAGAATTCACAAAGGAAATGGAAGATTACATAAAAGGCCTTGATGTTTTGGCTGCATTGCAACTTTCCTCAGAATATGTCAACTGTGAGGATTCGCACAAGAGAAACGATCTGGTAAGAGAGATCTGCCTCAGATGCGGAGATGCTGCAGAAGCGGACGCAAAGGGAGAAATGCTGAACCTCTTCCTGGCGGACAGTTCCATGTCACCCTTTATACCCGTGCATGCCTATATCTATATTATGCCCACGAAGGTAGATTTGCTGAAAGACAGGGATATCATTGCCTTTTATCCGGATAACCGCAGAGTACCTACCCTGCGGCGGATCTATTTCATTAAGGATAAGATCCTCTTGATCCCGGATGATAAATCTCACGATACTTATTTCTTTGAGGATATGAGCGAGATCCATTACATCGGTAAGGTTGTCTCGTTCAAAGTCGACCTGTAACAGTTGGTCTTATTCGTCAATATAATCAAATTCATAGTTCCCGATGCGAATGGTGTCGCCGTCTGTAAGCCCCATCTCTTTTAATTCATCGATGGCACCCCTGTCCTCTATATATTTGTAGAGGTACCGCAGTGAACCAAAATCGTTGAAGTTAGTAGAACGAAATATCTTATCCAATTGTATTCCGCTAAGGACGAATACCGGTCCATCCTTGCTGCAATGGATCTTGCGATACTCTTCACTATCCGGCTCCCCTTCCGTGTCAAAGAACTCATAATCCGGTTCCTCTTCCTCCGGCAAAGCTGCGAGGGTTGCGAAAGTATATGCAATCAACTGGGAAACGCCTTGATGAAGAGGTGCGGATATAGGAAATACAGCAATCCCCTTATCTTCGATATAGGACTTGAAAACCTCATATTGCTCATCGCTGGTCATATCCATCTTGTTTGCGGCTACGATCTGAGGTTTTGCTGCTAATCGCGGACTGTAGGATTGCAGTTCGTTATTGATTGCCTCAAAATCTTCAACAGGATCACGACCTTCCGAACCGGAAACGTCTACTACGTGAATCAATAGCTTCGTGCGCTCCACATGCTTCAGAAAATCCAATCCCAACCCGATTCCCTGATGGGCTCCTTCGATCAGACCCGGAATATCAGCCATGACAAAAGAACTGTCATCGTACTGTACAACACCCAGATTTGGTGTCAGTGTAGTAAAATGATAGTTTGCGATCTTGGGTTCAGCACCTGTGACAACAGAAAGTAAGGTAGACTTGCCCACATTGGGGAAACCAACCAGGCCAACATCCGCAATCAGCTTTAGTTCCAGTTTAATGCATCGCTCTATGGCTGCACCGCCGGCTTCGGCAAAATTCGGAGCCTGTCGCACAGAGGATTTAAACTG
This sequence comes from Firmicutes bacterium UBA1426, assembly GCA_002329675.1. Classification (GTDB taxonomy): domain Bacteria; phylum Bacillota; class Clostridia; order Peptostreptococcales; family Anaerovoracaceae; genus UBA1426. The sequence continues at coordinate 12,338 of DCUA01000161.1, forward strand.
AACATTACCTCTGCCCCCTTTGCCTCCTTTTGCGGCAAGATAACTATCACCGTGCTTCACAAGGTCTTTTATGGGTTTTCCTGTCTTTTCATCGATGAGTAAAGTTCCGACAGGTACTTTAATCACGCAGTTTGCCCCGCTCTTGCCAAACTGCTTTTTCTTTCTGCCGTCTTCTCCGTTTTCTGCCTCATACTTCTTTTTATATCGGAAATCCAGAAGGGTCTTGATATTGGAATCTGCGATGAAAATCACATCGCCCCCTCTGCCTCCGTCTCCTCCATCCGGGCCTCCGTCGGGAACAAATGGTTCTCTGCGAAATGAGACGCTGCCGTCGCCGCCCTTGCCGGATTTAATTGTAATAATTGCTCTGTCAACAAACATGATGTTTCTCCACTTTTCAATACAATGACTAAGAAAGCCCCTATTAAATAGGGGCTTTTTCGTTATGCTTCCTTGGGATACACGCTGACTTGTTTTCTGGTCTTTCCGGCTCTTTCAAACTTTACGGTGCCTTCTATCTTTGCAAACAATGTATCGTCACCGCCGATTCCTACGTTATTGCCGGGATGGAACTTGGTTCCTCTCTGTCTTACCAGAATGCTTCCTGCGCTAACCAACTGGCCGTCGGCTCTTTTGACTCCCAGTCGTTTGGCTTCGCTGTCGCGTCCGTTCCTGGAGCTACCTACGCCCTTTTTTGATGCCATCTCACTACACCTCCTTTATCTTGTGCAGTTATCTGAATTAATATCAGTTATTTCACTGTTCATTTCGTGTGGATCGCCTTTTAGAAATATCCTATCAGGCATTGATGCCAATAGATGCAATTTTCAGCATCGTGTATGGCTGTCTGTGGCCTTGCTTTTTCCGATAGTCTTTCTTAGCCTTGAACTTAAAGATGATTACCTTTTCGCCCTTGCCGTTTTCGACTACGTCTGCTTCTACTTTAGCTCCCTCGATGTACGGTGTGCCAACCTTTACGGTCTCTCCGTCAGAGTAGACAAGTACCTTATCCAGAGTTACTTTGTCTCCTGCGGAAACAGGCAGTTTCTCAACATTAAGTACATCACCTTCCGAAACCTTGTATTGCTTTCCGCCGGTTTCAATCACTGCATACATATTAATTTTACCTCCTCTATCCAGTCTCGCCATCAAAGGCAGCGCATTTGCGCATTTAGGAGCCTTTTATGTGCGGCTAACAAACACGAAAATATTATCACATAGCTCTCTGTTATGTCAAGTGTTAATCTGCTCTCTCTTTGCATTGATTTTCCTCGCAAAACGAAGCAGGATCTTGGTGGAGAAGTAAAACAGGATCAGAACGGAGAACACTCCGCCCAAACCGAATAGCATTACCTCAAAGCCAGCGCCAATCAATTCCATATTCATATCGTCACCTCCTACATAGTGGCCAGAACAGCCGGTACCAGTGCGAGGATCAAGCTTCCCGCTACTACAGAGCCTAACTGGCCGGCAACATTTGCACTCATTGCTTGCATGAGAATGAAATTATGAGGATCCTCTTCTTTTGCTATCTTCTGAACGACTCTGCCCGACATGGGGAATGCCGAGATACCCGCAGCGCCAATCATCGGATTTACCTTTTCCCTCAGGAAGAGGTTGATGAATTTTGCAAACAGTACCCCACCGGCCGTATCGAAGATAAAGGCTATCAAGCCCATCCCCATGATCATGAGCGTTTGAACGTTCAGGAAAGCTTCTGCCGTCATGGTAGAACCGATGGTGATGCCCAGAAGCAGTGTAACCAGGTTGGCCAGCTCATTCTGAGCTGCATTGGAGAGACGGGTCAGGACACCGCATACCCGAATCAGGTTTCCAAACATCAGAGAGCCGATCAATGCCACACTTATTGGAGCGATGATGCCTGCGATGACGGTGATAGAGATCGGGAACAATATCTCTATGATCTTTGGAATTTCCACCTGATTGTACTTCATCCGGATGCGCCTCTCATTTTTCGTTGTGAGAAGCCTGATCACGGGTGGCTGTATGATCGGGACAAGGGACATATAAGAATAGGCAGCTACAGAAATCGGCCCCAAATAGTTCTGGGCAAATTCTTTGGCTACATAGATCGATGTGGGCCCGTCTGCCGCCCCTATGATTCCGATAGCAGCTGCTTCCTTCAGATCAAAATGACCGGTGGCAAGGGCAAACATCATGGTAAAGAAAATACCGAACTGCGCAGCCGCACCGAAGAAAAACATAAAAGGATTTTGCATCAGAGGCTTAAAATCGATCATGGCACCTACAGCGATAAATATCAGAACGGGAAACAACTCTGTTCTGATACCCGCATTGTAAAGCAATGTAAGAAAACCTTCTTCCCCCACTGCAGAAGATAGGGGAATATTGCACAGTATTGCACCAAAACCGATAGGCAACAGAAGCATGGGTTCATACTCCTTTGCTATGGCAAGATAAATAAGCACGCCACCGATGGCAAACATGATCAGATGTTGAAACTCAAAGTTTACTATTCCGATCAGCAGTTCATTCCATAGTCCGTTCAATTGAAGCTCCCTCCTCCGGATAATACTGTAAAATAATGAACCATTGTACAATGGTTCATTATACACCAATTTTATGTAAATAGAAAGTAAATACTGTAAAAGACTCTGTTGACCTCCTATGACTTATTCCGTGATCACGCCGTCCTCGTCTACTTTCATGCCATTCGAAATCAAGTCTTTCTTCAGAAGGGTCTCGATCTCCTGCAGCATTTCGGGATGCTCCTTCAGATAGTTCTTGACATTTTCCCTGCCCTGGCCGATCCGTTCACCTTTGAAACTGTACCAGGCGCCGGCTTTTTCCACGATCTTTGCTTCAACAGCGCAATCCAGAACATCTCCTTCTTTTGAAATCCCCTCTCCGTACATGATGTCGAACTCTGCCTGTTTGAAGGGTGGTGCAACCTTGTTCTTTACGATCTTGACTCTGGTGCGGTTTCCGATAACAGCGTCACCGGTCTTGATGCTTTCAATCCGACGGACATCCAGTCGCATGGAAGCATAAAACTTCAAAGCACGGCCACCGGTAGTAACCTCCGGGTTACCGAACATGACACCTATCTTTTCGCGAAGCTGGTTGATAAAAATAGCACTGGTGTTGGACTTGTTGATAGAACCGGTAAGCTTACGCAAAGCCTGAGACATGAGACGGGCCTGTAGTCCCACATGAGAATCTCCCATCTCTCCCTGAATCTCCGCCTTAGGGACCAAAGCGGCCACGGAGTCCACAACAACCACATCCAGTGCTCCGCTTCTGACTAAAACCTCGCAGATCTCCAGGGCCTGCTCTCCCGTATCCGGCTGAGAGACCAGCAGTTCAGCGATGTTAACACCAAGCTTTCCTGCATATTCGGGATCCAGAGCGTGTTCGGCATCTATAAATGCTGCCTTGCCACCCTTTTTCTGCGCTTCCGCAATAATGTGCAGAGCCAGAGTGGTCTTTCCTGAAGATTCCGGACCAAAAATTTCTATGATTCTGCCTCTTGGTACCCCGCCGATTCCGGTAGCGATATCCAAACTGACAGAACCTGTGGATATATAATCGATGTTGAGTCTGGCACCTTCACTGCCCAGCTTCATAATGGTGCCTTTACCGAACTGCTTTTCAATCTGCAGCATAGCTGCTTCCAGGGCTTTTTCTCTTTCATTCTGATTGGTGCTCATAGTCTCCTCCGTTTCGTACGAACATACGTTCTGTTGATATGATACCGCAACTTTTCATTAAGGTCAAGCAAAACATATACACGTTCGTATCCTAATGAAAATCTATGATTCCAGAATAGCATATTATACATAAATTGTAAATATATAGAATTATATTATCTTTTTATTATCCAGGAGACGATTGATCATATCCAGCATCAGCAACATCGCATAGTTGCGGTTCCAGCTGCGGTTTACACTCCGCATAAGGGATTTTTTGCAGATTTTCTGATCGTGGAGTATAGCACAGATATATACGAGTCCCACAGGTTTATCAGCAGTTGCTCCATCAGGTCCGGCAATTCCCGTAACGGAAATGCACAATTGACTGCCAGTCACTTGCTTTAAACCCTCTGCCATTTCAATAGCGGTATTTTCGCTGACTGCTCCATACTGCTCCAGGGTTTCGGGATTAACATTCAGTTCTTCGATCTTTGCCCGATTGCTGTATGTCACAAGAGCTCTGTCAAAAACAGAGGAAATTCCCGGGAGTTGCGTTAGTGTTTGTGCAAATAAACCTCCGGTACAGGATTCAGCGCTTGATATGCTGATATTGCGTTCCATAAGCTTTCTTCCCACAACCTGATATAATTCCTCGTCATCGTAACTGTAAACGTATTCCCCCACCCTTTCGTTTACCATTTCGATCATCTCATCAACAGCAGCCTTTGCTTCCTCCGTTGTACTCCGCTTTGAAGCGATCCGTACACTGCACTCTCCTTCCTTGGCATAGGTTGCAAGCGTAGGATCCGTCTGCTTGTCTATGAGATCTAATAGTTCAGTTTCAAGCATTGACTCTCCGATACCGAACAATCGAAGCATGCGATAGTAGATCACATTTTCTGTCATCTTCTCCAGATAGGGCTTAACTTCGTTTTCAAATAAATACTTCATCTCTCTGGGTGGTCCCGGGAGACAGATGATAGTCTTTCCGTCCTTTTCAAGAGCGAAACCGGGAGCGGTTCCCACATCGTTTGGAAATACAGTTGCTCTTGAGGGAAAGTATGCCTGCTTCCAATTATTCTCTGTCATAGGACGGTTCAATTTTTTGAAGTAGTTTTCCAGTTTTTCCATTGAGGGAGGATGTGGGATCAACTCATCCTCCAGGACCTCACAGGCGATCTCCTTTGTAAGGTCATCCTGTGTGGGCCCGAGTCCTCCTGTAGTGATGATCAGATCACAGTCCTTGAAGGTCTGCTCAATCATATGAAACAGTCGGTTGGAGTTATCACCTACTGTATGGTGGGAAAGCACGTCGATGCCCAATAGATTAAGCTGCTGGGATAAATAAGTAGTGTTTGTGTTTGTTATCTGCCCGAACAACAGTTCAGTGCCTACGCTTAAAATTGATGATTTCAAAGGTCCACCTCATGTTATCTAAATTTTAAATATCTGTTTGTTTTGAACAATGTATTCTATACCTGAATATATGGTCGCAATAACCGCGATCCAAAGCAGATAATAGCCTATCGGAAGGTCTGTGAATAAGGAAAAGGGCCAATCCCGCAGGAGAATTATAGATAATGCCACCATCTGTAATATCGTCTTGATCTTACCGGACTTGCCTGCTGCGATAATGATGCCTTCTCCGGCTGCTACCGTTCTAAGGCCTGTGATAATAAACTCTCTTGCCAGGATCACGATTACCATCCAGCCCGCTACTTCTCCCAGCTCCACGAGACAAATCATAGCGGAGGTAACCAGAAGTTTGTCTGCAAGAGGATCCATGATCTTTCCAAAGTTCGTAATGAGGTTGTGCTTTCTGGCAATGTGCCCGTCCAGGGCATCTGTTGCGGAAGCGAGAATAAACAGAATGCCGGAACTGTAATAATACCCGTTCATCAATAGAACTATGAAGATGGGTATTAATAGGATTCTTAATATGGTAAGTTTATTTGGTAAGTTCATTTTCCTCTCCTTTACTCGGGTTTTCCTCAGTGACAGTATGCCCCGTCAGGTCATAATCGAAACCATCCACTATTTTGACATATGTGAAATCACCCGGGGATAATGGTCTTTCTGAAGTGAAGATCACTTTGTTATCGATTTCAGGCGCATCGTAAGCCGTTCTGCCCACATAGCTTCCTTCTTCCATATCTTCAACGAGAACTTCATAGACATGACCGATCTTCTGCATATTGTGTTCCAGGGATATCTGCTGTTGTAACCGCATCAGACGATCCCTTCTTGCCAGCTTGATTTTTTTAGGTACCTGCTCCTTCATCGCAGCTGCCGGCGTACCTTCCTCCTTGGAGTATGCGAAAACTCCCAGGCGTTCAAACCTCATGCTTTCAACAAAGTCCTCCAGTATCTGTGCATCTTCCCGGGTTTCGCCGGGAAAGCCGGTTATCAGGGTAGTGCGTATATGGATGTCCGGCATAGCCAGTCTGAGCTTTTTGATCGTGCCCTCTATGGAAGATCTTGTTGAGCGCCGGTTCATGGATTCCAGGATTCTGTCGCTTGCATGCTGAATGGGAATATCGATGTATTTGCATATCTTATCATTTTCTGCCATCACTTCTATCAATTCATCTGTAATGCGATCTTCATAGCAGTACATCAGGCGGATCCACCGGATCCCGTCGATCCGGCACAACTCACGCAATAACTGCGGCAAATGATAATCTCCATAAAGGTCTATCCCGTAGGCTGTGACATCCTGTGCCACGAGGATCAGCTCCTTGCATCCATTTTCGGCCAGATGCTGCGCTTCTCCCAAAATATTTTCTTTCTTCCGGCTTCTATATCCGCCGCGGATAGCGGGGATCACGCAATATGCACAGACATTGTCGCAGCCTTCTGCAATTTTAAGATAAGAAGAATAAGAAACCCCTAACGATGTCCTGGCCTGCATTTCGGAATATTCCTTTTCGTAACTGCTGAAATACAGCTCCTGTTTCCCTTTTTGATATTCTTCAAGAATCTGTGGAAGGTTCTGGTATTCATTAACTCCTAACAGGATATCCGCTTCCGGTAAAGCCTTTCCAAGGTCTTCTCCGTATCTTTGGGAAAGGCATCCGGATACAATAAGAATCCCTTCTTCGGACCGTTCCTGCGAAAGCTCCAGTATCCTGTCTATAGACTCTTCTTTGGCATCGTTGATAAAGCCACAGGTATTAACAAGAATGGCGTCCGCTTTCCTCGCATCATTTACTATAACATGGCCGGCTTCGGCGAGAAGCCCGGCGGTGTACTCGGAATCCGATACATTTTTGGGACAACCTAAGGTTTCGATATAAATTCGCATCCATTTTCCTTTCTATTATTCATCATCATTATCATTATCATCGGGATCTTTTCCCAGGCTAAGGAACTGTTCCTCCGTCATCAGGACCTTTCTCGGCCGGCTTCCGTCACTGGGACCTATAATGCCTCTTGCTTCCATCATGTCAACCAACCTGGCTGCTCTGTTGTAGCCGATCCGGAAACGGCGCTGCAGCATGGAAACAGAAGCCTGTTCCGCGCGAACTACTGTTTCGATAGCTTCTTGCAGCAACTCGTCAGTATCATCATCGGGTTCGTTTTCATATGTCCGCTCGATCCGCTGTATGACATCGGTGGCATATTCATTGTCAGGGACCTGTTTCTTCAGGAAGTCGATGACATTATGTACTTCTGAGTCAGATATGAAACATCCCTGGACTCTAACGGGTTTTGAGACGCCCAAGGGATTGAAGAGCATGTCTCCCTTTCCTACCAGTTTCTCCGCACCGGCCATATCCAGGATGGTTCTGGAGTCAAATTGGGAGGACACGGCGAAAGAGATCCTTGATGGTATATTTGCCTTAATGACACCGGTTATTACATCAACAGATGGTCTCTGTGTAGCAACAATCAGGTGCATACCTGCAGCTCTTGCCATCTGAGCTAATCTGCATATGGATTCCTCAACCTGTGACGGCGCAACCATCATCAGATCTGCAAGTTCATCGATAATGACTACGATCTGGGGAAGCGGTCTGGCTTCGCTATCCTTTTCTTTAATGCTTTCGTTATAGGATGCCAGATCTCTGACCCCCATCTCTGCAAATTTCTTATAGCGGTCTGTCATTTCCGAAACGGCCCAACCTAAGGCTGCTGCAGCTTTGGAAGGCTCGGTTACAACTGGTATCAGCAAATGGGGAATGCCGTTATAATTACCCAGCTCCACCACCTTAGGATCGATGAGGACCAGTTTTACCTCCTCAGGCCTTGCCTTATAGAGAATACTGATGATAATTGAATTCAGGCAGACACTTTTGCCCGATCCTGTAGAGCCGGCTATGAGCAGATGTGGCATACTCTTCAAGTCTGCTACTATAGGGGTGCCTGCAATATCCTTTCCTACGGCAAAGGTGATCTTGGATGGAGAGTTCTTGAATTCTTTGGAATCCAGCAGTTCACGAATAGACACTAAGTTGATTCTATCGTTTTCTACTTCAATACCCACAGCTGCCTTCCCCGGTATAGGGGCTTCCATCCGAATACTTTTGGCTTCTAAGTTTAAGGCAATATCGTCGGCAAGGCGTACGATGCTGCTCACCTTCACGCCAACGTTAGGCTGTATTTCATAGCGTGTGATAGCCGGACCTTTTGTTACTTGAAGTACTTTTGCATTGACGCCGAAGTTCTTAAGCGTTTCTTCCAGCTTTATGGCTTTTTGCTTCAGATTGATATTCTCATTTATATGCGGCCCGGTCTGAACTTTTTTCAGCAGATCCATAGGAGGCATCACATAAGGAATCGGGGCTTTATCCATATCAATTTTCAGGGGTTGTACTTCTTCCTGATTCTTATTCTTTTTAGCCGGTGCAGCATTCTCTTTTGCTCCCTCCCCCTCGTCAGAGAGGCCCTTTCCCGGCTCGGTCGCTGCAGGTTTTTCCAGTCCAACACTCTCAGTCTTTTGGCCCGGCTCAAATAGTTCTTCATCCTTCATGTAATCGATGATCTTCATCTGTCCCGGGGTGATGG
>DCUA01000161.1:21050-23563 GCA_002329675.1 Firmicutes bacterium UBA1426
CAGCCGCCTCCCCTTCTCTTTTCTCCTTTGAAGTCTTGCGTTTCATACTCCAACGATCAATGAATTGGGACACAGGAGTATTGATGACCAGCATAAGCGAGATAATTATAGCGGCTGACGCAAATATGTAAAGACCGTAAATACCGATTGCCTTTTTCAACAGCAAGCCCAGTGTCATGCCAAAGGCTCCTCCTCCTGTTAGTTGAACACCATTGTCAAAAGCATCCCGGATAAAAGCAATTGACATGGAAAGATCCTCTGCACCGAGGAATCTTGCCGAGTTCAGAATAGCTGCCATGAGGAAAATCAGGCACAGAAACAGCACAGATCTTCCGTTTATATGGGCTGCCCTCCTGAGAAAGAGCAATAGTCCATAGAGGATGAGGTAATAAGGTAATGCGTAGGCAACCACAGCAAACAGACCCTTTAACAGATCGGATACAATGCGCCCGAATTCTCCTGTTGCCTGGGTTTGAAGGGATATGACAAGAAAAGCACCCACTGCCATGATAACAATAGCCCAGATCTCGTCCCGAAGCCGGCTTTGCGCTTGTTTTTTTGCTAAATCAGCATCCAGCTTTTCCTTCGTCGCCTTGTTCTTGGAGCCCTTTGGGCGCCCGGCTTTTTTCTTTTGTTCCGCCATTTAATATACTCCTAGATTACCGTAAGTTCATAAAAGTGTAGAGAAGCACCAGGCCTCCCACGATCCAGGTATAAAATGAGAAGATGTACAACTTCTTATTTGATACCACACGAATCATAGTTTTGATCGCAATATAACCTGAGATAGCAGCTACAACCACCCCGGCAACTACGGGCAGTAGAATTTCTGCTGCCATTCCTTCCTCAAAAGCTGCCGGTGCTTCCAATACTACGGCTCCCAGGATGGCAGGGATCGAGATCAGAAACGCAAATCGGACGGCCAATTCACGGTTCAGCCCGGAAAACAGGCTACCTACAATGGTTGCGCCGGACCTGGAAATTCCCGGTATTATGGCAATCCCCTGACAGAGACCTACAAACAAAGCATCTCTGAATTTCATTTCTTTCACATTCTTTCCTTTCTGATCCATTCTTTCCGCCAGCCAGAGAAAACATCCGGTTAAGACGAGGCAAATAGCTACCGCAGGAACAGAATTATAAAGACCGGAAAAGAAATCGTTGAAGAGCACACCTATCAACCCGGTGGGTATAGTGGCCGCGATAATCATCAGTCCCAGCTTTCTGGTCTCATTTTTATTGATCTGCAAACCATTGCCGGTTATCAGATCCTTTATAACAGCAAAAAACTCAAGGATCAGTTCCCAAAGCAGTCGATAGTAGACTGCAACAAGGGAAATCAGTGTTCCCAGATGCAACAATACAGCAAAGGCCAGGACGCTCTCTCCCTCGATCCCGAAAAAATGCTGTACGATGGCCAGATGGCCGGAACTGCTGATAGGCAGAAACTCTGCCAACCCTTGTATTAACCCTAAGATGATGCCCTCAAACAATGTCAATATAGTATTCCTCGCTTTCAGTTTTTGCTCCACTTATTATATCACCTAAAGGAGTGGATTTGAATATATTAATATACGCCATACCCACAAGTAATAGATCAGAAAGCAAGAGATAAGCCTTTGGCTGAAACTATGAAAAAAAAACATTACATTTTCCGGCGAAATGATATATAATATTAAGCTATATAATCTCCCCACTACAGGAGTAGTTATTCCCCTCTTAAGAGTAGTCAGGGCTTACCGTTTTATGGACCATGACAGAAATACAATATTAACAACATGGCATTGATAATGCGATGAAACATACAAGGAGGATAAGACAAGATGAACAGAAAGCCTAATTTAGCCGTAGTCGGAGCCACAGGTGTTGTAGGAACCACAATATTAAAAGTGTTGGAAGAACGGGATTTTCCCATTGATAATCTATATGTTATGACTTCCGCAAAATCTGCAGGCAAGACCATTTCCTTCAGGGGTGCAGATTACATAGCCGAAGAACTTACTGAAGAATCCTTCGATAACAAGCAGGTTGATATTGCGCTTTTTTCCGCAGGCGCTACCGTCAGCAGAAAATTTGCGCCCATCGCCGCTTCTAAAGGAGCTGTAGTTGTTGACAATAGCAGCGCCTGGAGGATGAATCCTGAGGTTCCTCTGGTGGTGCCCGAGGTCAATCCAAAGGATGTCCTTTGGAATAAAGGAATCATAGCAAATCCCAATTGTTCAACCACACAGGCGGTAGTGCCTCTCAAACCTCTCCACGATAAGTACAAAATAAAAAGGATCATCTATTCCACTTACCAGGCTGTTTCCGGCACAGGTGCCAGAGGCATCGAAGATTTAGCACAAGGCCTTATCGGTAACGACCAGATGTTAGCTTATCCCCACCCCATCGCCGGGAATTGTCTTCCTCACATCGGTGCCTTTGAGGAAAACGGGTATACGGAAGAAGAAATGAAGATGATAAACGAGACACAGAGGATCTTAGGAGATGACAGCATCCGAATCACAGTTACT
>DCUA01000161.1:23702-32161 GCA_002329675.1 Firmicutes bacterium UBA1426
CGCAGAGACTTCAGTGTGAAAAACGGACTCAACCTCTGGGTGGTTGCAGACAATATCAGAAAGGGCGCGGCTACAAATGCCGTTCAGATTGCCGAACTGCTTATAAAATAAAGCAAGTGAGGTGTGTTATATGACATTGTTTACAGGTGCAGCCACTGCTCTTGTAACACCATTTAAAGAAGGAAAAGTGGATTTCCCATCCTTTGGCCGATTGATCGACTGGCAGATAAACCAGGGGATCGACGCCCTGGTTATATGCGGAACCACAGGAGAAGCATCCACGCTCAATGATGATGAACATGTTGAAACCGTTCGGTATGCAATAAGAAAAACTGCAGGCAGGGTGCCGATCATTGCCGGTGCGGGAAGCAACGATACCCACCATGCTATTGAAATGAGCAAAGCATTGGAACAAGAAGGTGCCGACGGTCTCCTTCTCGTGACACCCTACTATAACAAGTGTACACAGAAAGGGCTTGTCATCCACTATAACGCTATCGCCGATCATATAAACATTCCTGCTATCCTCTACTCTGTACCGGGCAGAACAGGTGTAAATATCACTCCTTATGCTGTTTCAGAACTATGCAAGCATCCGAATATCGTGGGCATTAAAGAAGCCAGCGGAGATATGGCGCAAGTGGTGGAAATCGCAAAATATGTAGATGAGGATTTTGCACTTTACTCCGGCAACGATGAGATCAATATACCCATAGTAGCCATGGGAGGATCGGGAGCTATTTCCGTACTGGCAAATATTGCGCCCGGTCAAACCCACACAATGATCGATCATTATCTGAATGAGAGAGTGAAAGAAGCTGTCAGGATGCAACTGGCTATGAAATCTCTCATCGATGCACTCTTCTGTGAGGTCAACCCCATTCCTGTAAAAGCTGCTTTACATTTGATGGGAATGATCGAGCTCGAATACAGACTCCCGCTCTGCCCGCCTCAACCCGAATCCATTGAAAAAATCAAAAAGCAGATGCTCGCTTGCGGTTTGCTGTAAGGAGGGTCCCATGAATATAATAATTCACGGATGCAACGGCCGAATGGGACGTATGCTGACTCAAACCATTTCGGAGCACAGTGAGTATAATGTAATATGCGGAGTAGATCCGGAATGCAGTGAGGGTATTCCCTATCCGGTTTACAGGGATTTTGCCTTTGTTCCTCCTAAGGCAGATGTAGTCATTGATTTCTCACATCCTGCTGCTATTAAGGATCTTCTTGGCTGGTGCATATTGCACGATTCGCCTGTTGTCATTGCAACTACCGGTCTGGGTCAGGAAGAGCATCGTATCATCCAGGAAGCATCCAAACAAATCCCTGTATTTCAGTCCGCCAACATGTCTCTTGGGATCCATGCACTCTGTAAGGCTTTGTCTCAGATCTCCGCCATACTGGGTAGTGAGTTCGATACTGGCATCTTCGAGACACACCATAAATATAAAAAAGATGCGCCAAGTGGTACTGCCTACCTTCTTGAAGATGCTCTCAATAGCAATAGCACAGCAGTCACCGCTCTGCGATTGGGCACTATACCCGGTGAACATACTGTCATATTTGCCGGAGAGGATGAGGTGCTGGAACTTACCCACACCGCTTATTCCCGCAAAATATTTGCCGTCGGTGTCTTGAAAGCCGCCGAATTTCTTATAGTGCAAAAACCCGGCCTCTATAATATGAACGATTTATAGTAGATCGACCATTGAAAACAAGTAAAAATCGCCGACAATCGTCGGCGATTTGAATTTCAGTGAGAGATCGATAGACTAGGCCTCAGTGGATACAACTTCCTTACCATCGTAATAGTTGCAAGTGGGGCATACTCTATGTGGAAGCTTGGGCTCGTGACACTTAGGACATGTGGATAATGCAGGAGCTGCCATCTTCATGTTAGGCGATCTTCTCTTGTCTCTTCTCGCACTCGAAGTTCTTCTCTTTGGTACTGCCATCGTTAACACCTCCTTCTTTGTGTACGAACGCTACAAATTATACCTTGGACAAAATGCTTTGTCAACGAATTTTTACTTGAGTTTTCCAACAATCTCAACAGTGTCCTGCGCGATCGTCAGCTCTTCGTTGGTTGGGATCAACATTACTTTTACTTTAGAGCTGTCCTTACTGATGACCGTCTCTTTTCCTCTTACGTTGTTCTTTTCGTCATCAAGTTCGACTCCAAGTCCTTCCATATCAGAACAGATGAGCTTTCTCATACTGGGATCGTTCTCACCTACACCAGCAGTAAACACGATACAGTCTGCCCCGTTCATTTTGGCCATATATGATCCGATAAAGGATTTGACACGCATAGCAAATACCTGCAGCGCCAGAGTCGCTCTCTCATTACCCTGTGCCTCTGCTTCTTCCAGATCCCTGAAGTCACTGCTTACTCCGGAAATACCGGCCACACCGGATTTCTTATTCAGTATATTAATGACTTCATCTGCACCGATGCCTTCTTTTTCTGCAATAAAAGTGATGACTGCCGGATCAATGGCTCCGGATCTTGTTCCCATGACCAGACCATCGAGAGGAGTAAAGCCCATGCTGGTATCGATGCATACTCCGTTTTTCACGGCAGCACAGCTGGCGCCGTTGCCTAAATGGCAGGTTACGACTTTAATATCCTTCACATCTTTGTTCAGCATAGCAGCCGCTCTCATGGATACATATTTGTGGCTTGTTCCATGGAAACCGTATTTACGGATCTTATACTTCTCATAATACTCATAGGGAATAGCATACAGATAATTTTCCGGTTTCATCGTTTGATGGAATGCGGTATCAAAAACACCGACCATCGGAGTTTCAGGCATTAGTTCCTGACAGGCGCGGATACCTAAAATGTTAGGAGGGTTGTGAAGAGGTGCCAAATCAATACACTCTTCCAACGCATCCATCACATCTTGTGTGATCAGGACGGAACTGGCGTATTTTTCTCCTGCATGAACGACTCTATGCCCTACTGCGCTGATCTCGTCCATCGAGGCAACCACACCATGTTCTTTATCGGTCAGAGCTTCAAGTACGTAACCTATAGCATCTTTGTGGTTCTTCATAGGTGCTTCCAGGATATACTTGTCCATTCCAATTTTTTCATGCTTCATGACGGAACCATCGATACCGATCCTCTCAACCAGTCCCTTTGCTAACAAAGTAGAATCATCCATCTCCAATACCTGATATTTAAGAGATGAACTACCGCAGTTTACCACTAATACCTTCATTCTTACACTCCTTTTCTCTATTCGGCGAATACTTGTCCAACAGGTTGAATTCCTGCGTTAAATACTAAATACAATTATAGCTCCATTATCAAATAAAATCTATAAAAAAAGTGCAAATGACAGAATCAAGGATTCCTGTCTTCACAATAGGGTTTGCAGACATAATCGGAACGCCTGTAGATTTCTTTGTTATAGGCGAGGTTATAAATATCCGATGCAAGAACGTCGTAACGCAGGAACTCCCAGAGAGGGTCCCCCAAGGGAACCTCTTTGTTCAAGTTGGTGATTATAGGGATAGAATTGCACTCCTGTCGTTTGATGTGCCGAAGCAGCTTTGCTCCCAGGCCGGAAAAGGCTAAAACTCTGGCATAAAGGTGGGGATTCTCCAGATTCCGGAAAAAATCATCCTTCCTTAACGAGATTAAAGTATGGAGTAAAAGCCTCTTGATCCGAGTTTCGGTATAACGCTTGGAAAGAACAGAAGCAATTAGTTCATTAAGGTTCTTGCTCTTTATGACAGCCTTTTTCAGCTTATTCTCCAACCCTTCACCGGCGCTGAGTATCTCTGCCAGCTCTTCATTGGAAGTGGTCAATATCTTGTATACCAACATAGTAAACAGGTCTTCTGAATCCGTAACCGGCTCGCTTTCTGCGTTTCTCATAGTGTCGGTTGTTGCCTCAGGAACTACGTGCAGTATATGGTCGATATCCCGGTTTTCCTCGAGCTTTCTGCGTATGGCAGTTGCACTGGAAAGGGCGTCATCAATACTCTCGTCGTGGTAGCTCCTCCCTTTCCTTTTCACGACGATAGGTTTCATTTGGCTGGCGGTGAGGATCCATTGCTTCAAATATTCTACTGCAAGTATATTGTTGGGATCACGAATCAGAGCAGCAACTTCTTCTCCCTCAAGTTTTTTCAGCGCCTCGTAACGTGCACGGGGATAGGAGAGCCCCTGTCCGAGAAACATCATAAGTGCTTCTTTAAACTCGGGTTCTTCCTCCGCAAGCAGATCTGCGACTTTTAGCAACCCTTCAAGTTCACCTGATTCACTGCCAAAGGACAAATGAGAGATGCAGCCTAATCCGTTAAGAATCCTTACAGCGCCCATGGCGAAATACTCCGCATTATTGCACGCAAATACAAAAGGAAGTTCAATGACAAGATCCACGCCATTCCTGACTGCCATCTCAGCCCGGGTCCATTTGTCATATAAGGCCGGTTCTCCCCTCTGGGTAAAGTTTCCGCTCATTATCACAACTACATGGTCTGCTTGTCCCAGCTTTTTTGTTTCCTGCAGGTGATAGAGATGTCCGTTATGAAAGGGGTTATATTCTGCTATGATCCCGACGTTGTTCAATCAGATGTTTCCTTTCTCCAAGACAGAATAAGTTCAATGATCACAGTGAACAGGAAAAGAATTACTATTATTATAAGCATCCTGACGGAAAATAGCAATTGCATGAGAAAGCCGGGCTGGAATACCCCCGTAGAGTTTGAAAATAAACCGACGTTTTGTACAGCACGGTTCAATATATAAGGAGCAGACATATACGCTATTATAGCAGCGATAACACCATGAGACAGCTTTAGCTTCAAATAGACAAAAGGACTGATCTTCATTCCGCCCAGAACGCTTATAGACTGGGCAAATATAGACAGGCCTCCGAAGGAAACGAGGAAAGCAGCCATTGTGCATTTCAGTCTGAGCCCTATTTCTTCCGATGCTGCAATTTCATTCACTCCTATGGTCATCTCAAGCAATCCTTTCACGAAACCCGAATCATGAGAGTTTTTTAATAAACTCAGCGCTCCTGTCATTTCCAATAGATCCGTTGCATATGTGAAAATGATGATATAGCAGCAGATGATCCCCAGGGTCTTAAGTGAAGATATTATTGAATCAGTAAGAATCTCCAGCATTGTTTTTTTAGCAACGGTCGGCTCAGCGTACCGTGTTCTTATACATTTTCGCTGTCCTTTATCTTTCTTGCCAAATAAGCGTAACAGCAGACCGTTTACGATTGCAGCCATGTAATGGGATACGGCAACCACGGCTCCTGCTGCCGGAGAATGCAGCATACCTGCGCCTACAGTCCCCAGCATAAACAATGGACCTGAAGTAGAGCAAAAGGAAAGCATTCGTATGCCCTCTCTGTCCGTCAGTTCCCCTCTTCTTCGCATTTGTCCGATGAGCTTTGGCCCCATAGGATAGCCTGAAGTCACGCTGGCGATAAACACAAAGGCAGAAGCTCCCGGTGTACCGAACAGCTTCTGAAAAGGCCTTTCAAAATAAGCTCCGACGATACCGGGGATCCCTAAAGAAATCATAAAATCTGCGCAAATGAAAAAAGGAAGCAATGCGGGCAATACAGAACTTGCCCACAAAGCGATCCCTTGTTTTGCTGAATCTAAGATCACCGCAGGAAAGATCACCATGGATACCGCAGCAGCAGAGGCAATGATTCCCGCCCATATGTAGATTGTGGAATACCGCTTTGAACGTTTCATAGTGAATCATATTCACAGCGGCTTCCGAATATTAATGATCATTCTCCATTTGAGTCTTATAGATCATGTCTTTGATCTCATTCCTGTTGTCAGTCAATGTGGTATTGATACTGTCAAAGGTTTTTTGGATCTCATTAAACATGTCTGTAAAGTAGACAGCGTTGAGCTGGTCCATCTTGTCCTGGAAATTATACAGAATGCTGTCAATATAATCAAAAGTACTCATCTTGAGATTCTTGACGTTGGTTTCCGCCACATGCATGATCTCATCTGCTCTGATTTTCGCTTTTACTGTAATATCGTCGTTTTCGATCAAGGATTCCGCCTGTGTCCTTGCCTCTTTCAATACGGCTTCATACTCCCGCTTAGCTTCATCAAGAATGCGCTGGCGTTCGTCCTTGATCCACTGAGCCTGCTGTATTTCATCCGGCAGTTCGATACGGATCTCCCGGACGATTTCCAGTAACTCCTCGGCATCAACAAGGATCTTACCCGTCAGCGGAAATCCGGAACTGGTATCAATAATATCCTCGATTTCATCTAAGAGTTCTAAAACCTTCATTCGCCAATCCCTCCTGATTCTTATTTTCCATATTTTCTCTTCAGTTCTTTCAATACCACTTTGGGAACTAATCCGCTAATATCACCGTTCAATGAAAATACTTCCTTTACTATGCTGGAGCTGATAAAAGAGTGCTGGGGCGTCGTCATCAAAAATATAGTTTCTACATCTTTGTTATATAGTCTTGCATTCATCTGCGCCATTTGAATTTCCAGCTCAAAATCCATGGCCGCACGCAAGCCCCGGACTACCGCATCGATTTGATTGTTATTTACGTAGTCCGCCAGGAGGCCGTCAAAGCTGATAACCTCTACATTTGTTAACTTATTGGTAGCGGCTTTGATCATTTTCATTCGCTCTTCCGAGGTGAAAAAGGGTCTTTTAGATTGGTTCTCCAATACGCCAACGATCAACTTGTCGCATAATTTTGATGCACGATTGATCAGATCGAGATGCCCGTTTGTGACCGGGTCAAAAGTGCCTGCGTACAGTACTCTTTTCATAGGTCCGTTTCCTCCGATGATATAGTGTATAGCGTGATAACAGTATTTCCGTATTTCCTTGCTTTCCAGATGGAGAATCCGCCGATATGATCCGGAAGCTTCTGATGCACATCATGTTCAGCTGCTATAATACCGTCCTCTGCCAATAGTTTACGCTCCCAAATTTGTTCCAGACAGGATTCCATAAGTCCCGCTTTATAAGGGGGGTCTAAAAAGATAAGATCTGCGGGTTCGTGGATCTGAGCGAGGACATATTCCCAATCCCCCTTGATCAGTTTACAGCGATCCTCTGTACGACAGGTTGCAATATTCTTTGAAGTCAGTTGGATACCTTCTTTTGACTTCTCTCCAAAATATACCTTGTGTGCTCCCCTGCTGACAGCCTCCAGACCTAAGCTTCCGGTGCCCGAGAATAAGTCAATGACTACCGCACCTTCCAGGTCCGGCCCGACCATACTGAAAAGAGCTTCCTTTACTTTACCTGAGGTGGGACGGATCAGCTTGTCCTTGGGCACCTCAAACTTTCTGCCTTTTAAATGCCCGGCTATAATACGCAATACAAACGCCCCTTTCTTATCAATTAATTTTAACATAAGATGGGAAAATAGCAACTGAAAGATCATATTGCAAAACGGGCCTGCATTCTCATGCAGACCCGTTTTGGCTCATTAGGGATAACGAATTAGTTTCTGCGGTCATCCGTTTAGATTTTACCGGATAACTGCTGTTCGGCCATCTCAACCAATCTCTTAGTCATATAACCACCTACATAACCGTTCTGTCTTGCTGTCAAGTTGCCCTTATCCATGTTTTCATAATTTGCAAGTCCCAATTCATTGGCGATTTCTGTTTTCATGTTCTTTAATCCGGGCTTAGCGCTTGCAACCACGTTTGTGTTGTTTGCCATAGTTTTTCACCTCCTGTTTACACTCTTAATTTAACCTTTGCAGGTGAAACTATGCGATGTAATAATTTCATGTCATGGACTGTTTTGCCACATTATTTTTTTACTTTTAAAGCACAATGGCGGCTTTCCTGTTTTGATCAGTGATCCGCCATTTACTTTCTACTATATGCTTATCATGTCCTTATCTTCAAATAAATTGCTCAGCTTTTCCTTTAAGAGACTATTTTCTGTTGCGGTCAGAAGCGGATCTCTTTCCAGAAGATCAGCTGCCTCTTTTCGAACGGTCTCCAAAATTCGCAAATGCTTTGAAAGGTCTGCGATCCTGAGTTCGGGTATCCCATGTTGCCTCACTCCGAAGAATTCTCCCGGTCCACGCAGTTCAAGATCCTTTTCAGCGATGAGGAAACCGTCGTTCGTCTGTTCCATGACTGCGGCTCTCTCTTTTGCGATTTCACTTTTTGAATCGCAAATCAACAAGCAATAGGATTGATGTGCACCTCTTCCTACTCGCCCTCTCAGTTGATGGAGAGCAGCCAGCCCGAAGCGCTCTGCATTTTCTATGAGCATCACAGTGGCGTTAGGTACATTGATACCTACTTCTATAACAACAGTAGAAACTAAAATATCTGCTTTTCCTGTATAAAACTCTTCCATGACCTGATCTTTTTCCGACTGCTTCATACCTCCATGAAGCAGTCTTACCTGAAGTTCCGGGAATCGTTCACGGGTTTCCTCATAGATCTGT
>DCUA01000216.1 GCA_002329675.1 Firmicutes bacterium UBA1426
ACGCATTCAGTTGCTCTTTCGCATAATCCCTGGAGTTAACCGTATGAACAGTATCATAAAACAGTTTTGCCAAAACAGCACAGTCGCCCGGTTCTTATTTTCTGATCAGCATAAATGAAACTTTCCCATATTCAGTGTCAACTTATCATCAAGCGGAGGTTGCCATATATAGAGGATGAAGATATCATCCGATGTCGTGACCCTATGNNGCTTAGCAAATCCGCCACGAATTTCGTCGATAATTAAATCAGCGGTGTTGAGCGCATTTTCTATCTTCTCTTTCAATTGATCAGAAACCATTTTCCACCTCCAAGTCCGGCACAGTATAAGTTCACACCTGCCTGAACATTTTGGAGCATGTTCTTTCTGAAACGTTGATGTTACTTATGATATTACCTTATGAAATGCGTGGGAATCCACTTCTCTTTTTCTGGCAGCCCGAACTCCTTCTTCCCGAGTTCGATACTTTTCATAAGAAAGACCATATTCCTTGCAAGAGTCCTCATGGTCTGCATCCCTTCTTCGTCCTGCTCGGCTTCTCCGGGAAGGTTGCCATGTATCGAATTCCAGTATTGGCTGGAAGCAACCGGCATCCCCGACAAAGTGAAGTATTTATTGAGCTGATCGAAAGTCGACGAGCATCCTCCTCTTCTTGCAACAACGACACATGCTCCGACCTTCATGGTCTTGTCGAAGGGAGTGCTGTAAAAGAGCCTGTCCAGCAATGCCGTAAGTGTTGAATTTGCAGATGCGTAGTAAACCGGGCTTGCTGCCACAAGGCCGTCAGCCTCTTCGAACAATGGAGCCAGCTTGTTCACTTCATCGTCAAATACGCATTTTCCTTCCCTTTTGCAGTAATGACAGGCAATGCAGCCCCTGATATCTTTATTGCCAATTTCATACTCAATGCATTCGATACCCGCTGCTTCGAATATTTTCTTCATCTCGCTCAGCGCCAGGCTGCAGTTGCTGCCCTGTCTCGGGCTTCCGTTGATCATAAGGACTTTCATTTATGAGCCACACCTCCATAGTCTCCACTGCCATTTATTTATTAGAGACACCAGCGAAGTTCGGTCTGAAACATTCGCGCTCTCTTCATTATACCATTTCAGCAGCAGCCATTACTGCCTGAACAGCCACAATCAGGCTCGCTCCCTGTAAGCCATCCTGTGATCACCGCAGCGGCACATCCAACTCCGGGATTGACAGCGATCGCATCCACGGGACAGTTTCTCGCGCAGGCGCCGCACTTNNATGGCGGCCGCGCAGCCTACGCCCGAGCCCACGGAAAGCGCCCCGAACTCGCAGTTGAGCGCGCAGGCGCCGCACTCCATGCAACTGTCCTTATCATCGATCCGTGCTTTCTTTTCATTTACGCTGAAAACCCCATGGGGGCAAACTTCGGCGCACCTCCCGCATCCAATGCATTGTTCAGTTGACAACCGAAGCGTTGTTACATTCCTCAAATACCTGTGTTTCATAGTATCCTCATTTCCTCCCTCTATTAACTTTCATTTTCNNGTAGTATATCATCGGTTTATCATATACTGGTATGATCTGCTTAGAAATCGATTTTGTGATCGGGTATAATCTAGTGCCCGATCCTCCGGATAAAATGACACCTTTCATTTTATTCTCCCTCTATTAACTTTCATTTTCTTGCGTTTTCTCACTCGCTCTTAGTTTTTCACCTTTTTAAAGAGAGCCCCTCATGGATAAATCGCATTTTAATGCTTTGTTGCCTGAAAATATGGGGAAAAGGGTAACCTTAATAAGCTGCGTCATTTTTACAACTTATACCGGCTCTGTTTCTTCCACATAATCTCAGGTGGCATAACCTCCCATATCTCGCTGGCTCGTAGCCTTAATTCCTTCGTTCTGCCTGTCCATGAGGTGGATGTCAGCTTAGCTCCTTTGCTGGGTCGTCTATGCGCCCTCCTGGAAAAAATTCCTGCTGACTATCGGCTCTCTTTGTCAAGGTGCAATCTAAGATGTCTCGAAAACTGCTTTATCTTTAACGCCTGTGCTGCCTTTGCTTCCTGCCGGAAGTCCGCCTGGCGGAGACGCGCCTGCTCCCAGCACCGGTCAAACGCTTCACAAGCTGTAAAGAACGAATTTAAAGTGCTTTTTCTCTTTCAATCATCAACCCGGAAGGGTTGATTTCCTTGTTCTTCATTCAAGCAAAAAACTTTTTAAGTGCGGTTTACAATGAGGGGGTCCCATATGATAGCCTATTGGCTGGCCAGCCATCTATGCCCCTTAGCCCTTCTTCCTGCGCATACTTCGGGGGCATGGGTGGATGGCCTGCTGGCAGGATTTCATATGGGAGAGGCTCGTTGTCAACTGGATTCTTGAAAAGTTTTTTTGCTTCCTTTTCTGCCCGTTACTCGCCCCATTTTGTCCTCCCTGATGCATTCCCCCAAGGGAATGCTACCTTTTTATGCCTAAGCCGCTCTTGGCTCCGGATTTCTCCGGATATCGCCCATCATTTTTTCGGGGTCATAGCTGACATCTTCTGTAATCAGCTTGTATGCTATCTTTATCAGCTTCCTGCACATTACCATCAGCGACTGTTTCTTCTTCAGAGGATTTTCAGTTCTTGTCGTGTAATACTTGTGCAGTTCATTGAACTCTTTGTTCTTGGCCACCATCGGCAGGATCGCCCTGAACAACTGCGCCCTGAGCCTGCTGCGCCCTCTTTTTGTTATCGTTGTCTCGCCTTTATGCTTACCGGAACTGTTCTCCCTTAGGTTTAACCCAGCAAGCTTTATTATCTGGTCTGGGTGATTAAACCGTGTTATATCTCCAACCTCCGCAAGGAAGCCCGCTACTGTCTTTATGCCAACACCTTTGATTTGCAGCATTTTCTCTGCACCCGGTATTGTCAGAACAATCTCTTCGAGCTTCACCTCAAGCCCATCCATAATTGTTCGCACTTCCCGATACTCCCTCATCAGCAGCTGGATTTCATATACTGCCATTTCCAGACCTTCTCTGAGCCCCACGCTACTGCTTGCTGCTTCTATCAGCATTTGCGCCTTTTTAACGCCTACAGCCCTTTTTACATCTTCTCTCCAGATAGTCACAATATCATTTGTCGTCATCGCAGCTATCTTATTAGGAAGCCCTATTCTCTCCAGTGTTATGATGGCGGCTTTCCCTTCCCAGCTTGAGAATACTTCTAAAAATTCCGGAAAGTACGTATCCAGCCATCTCTGTACCTTGTTTTTTATTGCCCATATCTTTTTCAACCACTCTTCTCGCAGGTTATTGGCCTTTCTGAGTTCAGCATATTTCCCTTTCGGTATGTAGGGTATCTGGTACCTTCCGTCCTTCACCAGCATTGCTATGGTTTTTGGATCTTTACGGTCGCTTTTACTTGGCGAATTGTCGTCGAGTTCTTTGCTGCTCTTCACATGGTATGGGTTTACCTGTACCACCATCATTCCTTCTTCCAGTACTGCCTGCGCAAATGTGAACCAGTAATGACCGGTAGGCTCAAAGCCTACTACTATCTTGTCCTTGCCGTTCTTTTTTGCATTTTCCCGCGCCCATTCTATTAATCTGGCAAAGCCAGTACCGTTAGCCTTGAAGCTGAATGTTTTGGCAACCTCAATCCCTCTCCAGTCAAATGACCTTGCAAAGTGCACTTTCTTGGCAATGTCAACCCCTACTACCAATGTTTTGTCTGTGATTTGCATAATCTTAAAATTTTGTTTATACTTCATATTGAAGACCTCCAGTAGATATTATTCGTGGCGTTTGTTGTTGATGACCACCTACGTTAATTCTACTGGACTGGTCTTCTTTTTTCAAAGTTCGTTATTCCTTATTACAGAAATGCTCCTACATTTATTTTAATTCTTGTGAATCAGCCGCAATGTTTCCTCCATAGCGTCATGAGCGGGAACCTGTATATCAGGAAGAAGTGGCAAATTGGACTTAGATGCATCTGGTCGTATAAAATACTTATAGGACACAGTGAAGGCAAGCAGTGCATTCGGCGTCTGAAAATACAGGATATCTCCGTAGGAAGAGGGCATATTTCCAGGACTCTCTCCAACCACCATACAGAGCCCGTTATCTGAAAGCAGTGTCGCAAAGTCCACAGCTGAGCTAAAGCTGTCCTCGCCGGTCAACAC
>DCUA01000129.1 GCA_002329675.1 Firmicutes bacterium UBA1426
GGGGAGGTGCGGACAAAAACCTGGACTTGGAATAAGGCAGGAGGTAGTCCATGTATTCCTATGAGGATCGAAAAAAAGCAGTAGAGCTATACATAAAGTATGATCTATGTGCAGCCAGTACTGTGCGAGAGCTGGGATATCCAAATCGCAGGATGTTGGTACGCTGGTATAAAGAATATCTGAAAACAGGTAGACTGCATGAACGATATAACAAAACCCCCAAATATACTGCACAGCAGATAAAGATTGCGGTCAGTTACTATCTTGAACACGGCCGTAGTATTACCCGAACGATAAGAGCAGTCGGATATCCTTCGAGGGAGACTCTTAGAATTTGGGTTGAGGAACTGGCTCCCGAAGAACGAAAAGCTCGCATGAAACGCAGTGGGGTGGTACAATTTTCCCAAGAGCAGAAAAAGGATGCAGTTATTGAACTGTGCGCCAGGGAAGGATCAGCGGCTGCTATCGCTGATAAATTTGGTATTTGCAGATACAGCCTGTACAAATGGAAAAAAGAGTTGCTTGGTGAGGGGGATGTGAAAATCATGAGCAAATCGGATAAATTGAGGCTCACCGATGATAAGGATGCACTCTTGGCAGAAGTCGAGTTGCTGAAGAAACAAATCTATCGTCAGCAAATGGAACTGGATATACTTAATAAGGCGGCAGAAATCATAAAAAAAGACCAGGGCATCGATCCCCGAAAACTGGCGAACAAGGAGAAAGCCAGCCTGATCGATGCCCTGAGGATGAAATATCCGTTGAATGAACTGCTTATGATGACAGGATTATCGAAAAGCAGCTATTTCTATCAAAGAGAGGCTCAAAGTCGGCCGGACAAATACGTTGCTCTCCGAACGGAGGTGAAGAAGGTTTTTGCCGAAAATCAAAGCCGCTATGGCTATCGGCGAGTGCACACTGAAATTAAAGGTAATGGAACAATGGTATCCGAAAAAATCATTAGAAGGATTATGAGAGAGGAGCAGCTTATCGTCCCATGCAAGAAAAAACGCAGATACTGCTCATATATGGGAGAGGTAAGTCCCGCTGTAGAAAATCTGGTCGCCCGCGACTTCCATGCAGACTCACCAAACAAAAAATGGCTGACGGACCTCACCGAGTTCCACATCCCTGCTGGTAAGGTCTACCTTTCCCCGATCATTGACTGTTTTGATGGGTTAGCGGTAAGCTGGACAATTGGGACCAGCCCGGATGCAGAGTTAGTGAATACGATGCTAGATGATGCCATATGTGGTCTTGAAGATGGAGAACATCCAATTGTACATTCGGACCGAGGCGGCCATTATCGCTGGCCCGGCTGGATCCTAAGGATGGAAAATGCCGGGTTGACGAGATCAATGTCAAAGAAAGGCTGCTCTCCAGACAATTCTGCGTGTGAAGGCTTCTTCGGACGGCTAAAAAATGAGATGTTTTATTACCGGTCATGGAAAGATGTTTCTATCGATCAGTTCATCGATGAACTCGACCGATATCTCAGGTGGTATAATGAGAAACGAATCAAGATGTCACTAGATGGAATGAGCCCCGTGGCGTATAGACGTAGTATTGGTTTAATAGCATGAGTAAGTCCAAAAAAATGTCCTCACCCCCCCCAAGTAGAGTTAATTATCGAGCGAAAATGTCACCCCCTAATTAACTCAACTAGGGAAGAATAGAAAATGGCTAGGCCATTTTTTTAAGAAAAATATCCTCCAGCATGGAAAGAATCTCAATGTAGGTTTCTCCTTCGATACGGCTTGTATAAAGAAATTCTGCATGCTTGTAAGGGGGGCTTTCTGCAACCCCATGCGGGATGAGAAGTCCCTTTTTAGGAGATGGCTTTCTTTTCGGCGGAACATAATTCAGCACATTGAAGACGATGCCGCGATACTGAAGCTTAACGCCGAATTTGGGGCTTGTCAGGATCTGGCACTTGGCATTTGGTGGTATCATTGCTGAATATGCACCATCCTCGACTTTGAAACTCTTACTGTGGAATGAGAAGACTCCACCCGTATCTACTGTGCGAGATTCTTTAACACAGAGCACATAATCAAGATTCATTTCCTCGGAGAACTTATGGAACATGGAATCCGAGAGGCTCGGCTCAACAGCGAATTGACTGTTGTAAGCGTAAATGTATGTCTCGAGAAATTCATTGGCTTCGTCAATTGTAGAGATACCTCTTATGGAGAATTCAACAGGAAGCCTGCTTTGTAGTGTTCCCCAGAGACGCTCGATCCTTCCCTTGGCTTGCGGAGATCGGGCAGGGATAAGCTCTATGGAGAGTTCTCGGAGACATCGTCCCAATTGAGTGTCATTGACCCTGATGGACGGATCAATGACCGCCTTCTCCTTGTTAGGGGACTGGAATATAGTATGCCTGTCGGCATAAAGACTCATGGGAATGCCATAATTACGAATGGTCCTCCTGAGCATTTCAAAGTATCCGTGAAGGCACTCGTTCTTACACATGTAAAGAGCAGTAATCTGGCCGGTAGCATCATCAATGGCGCCATGGATGGAATACTTTTTTCCGTCACCTTTAAACCAGGTAAAAGGAGTAGCATCGACTTGTAGTAAGAGACCTGCTTGAGGTCGCCGCTTCCGCCTCCGGTGCGGCTTGAACCTCCGACGCTTCTTGGGTGACTTGATATCAGCATTGGAGAGGATCCCATGTAAAGTCGAATAGGAGATTTCAATATCGTGATGTTCGGAAAGAATCTCCCTGAAGTGGCAGAAGTTTGCGGCTTCATATGGATCTGATTTCTTCAGAGAGACGATTTTGTCTATGATTTCTGAAGAAAGGGCATTATGAGCGGACAGTAATGAGTTTTTATGAACGACAGCTGCAGGGCCCAATTCCCTCACTTCCTTTTTCAGGCGCTGTACTTGACGTTCCGATAGTCCTAATGCTGATGCCGCTTCAGCCACAGTAAGAAATCCCGCATTGGCCTTGTTAATGATATCGAGTTTATTCAGTTGTTTTCGAGTCAAACTTATCACATCCTGTTTCATAAAGTAATTCTACAACAGGGGTGACATTTTCGCTCGATAGT
>DCUA01000172.1:0-5439 GCA_002329675.1 Firmicutes bacterium UBA1426
CAGACCCCGTGGCTGCTTTTGAACCCACAGGGACACACCTGTGGTTTTTTTATAAGCTTAACGCTTTCCGCTGGAGCCCAGCACGTTTTTGATCTTGTGCTGTACCATAGCCTGTATGGCACTTCTGGCAGGGCCCAGATACTTTCTCGGATCAAAGTCTTCGGGGTGCTCGACTAAATAACGGCGGATTTCCGCTGTCATAGCTAGTCTCAGGTCCGTATCGATATTCACCTTACATACTCCGTATTTGGCTGCAGTACGGATCATATCCTCGGGAACACCTTTGGCGCCAGGAATATTTCCTCCGTACTTGTTGCAGAGAGCCACAAATTCCGGCAGCACAGTAGAGGCTCCGTGAAGAACCAGAGGGGTATTTGGCAATAGTTTGCTGATTTTCTCAAGACGTTCAAAATCCAGATAAGGATCGCCCTTGAATTTATAAGCACCGTGGCTTGTGCCGATGGCGATGGCCAGAGAGTCCACTCCCGTCCGCTCTACAAACTCCGCAGCTTCATCAGGATCCGTAAAGGTGGCAGAACGGGCATCTACCTTGATGTTATCCTCTATGCCTGCAAGCTTGCCCAACTCTGCTTCGACCACAACTCCCTTTGCATGGGCATATTCAACCACCTGCTTTGTAAGGGCGATGTTCTCCTCAAAGGGATACTTGGAACCATCAATCATTACTGAGGTAAAGCCGTCATCTACACATTTTTTACAAATTTCAAAATCCTCACCGTGGTCCAGGTGAAGGCAGATATCCAGGCCCGTGTCGAGAATCGCTGCCTCTACCAGCTTGAGCAAATAAGCGGGTCTTGCATATTTTCTGGCTCCTGCCGAGACCTGAAGAATAAGCGGTGCATCTTCTGCTTTTGCGGCGTCCACGATTCCCTGGATGATCTCCATATTGTTCACATTAAAGGCTCCTACCGCATAGTCGCTCTTTAGTGCCTTAGCAAACATTTCCTTGGAAGTAACGAAAGCCATAATACCACCTCGCATTTCTTATCTGTAGTTGATCCAAATAATGATCAATAACAATTATATAGTATCTGACCTAAATTACAAAGGCTTTACAGGATAATCAATAAAAAGTTCAGATGTGCTATTTATTGTCGGGATTTTTCATCATAGACAGAAACGGTCCCATTGCCGACATCATTTCATCCAGGTTCCCGAGGTTCTTGACTCCCGAGAGGGTGTTGGAAAGTGTGTCGACCTGGCGGCTGGGCTTCCCATCAGCCAAAAAACCTTTTACTGCTTCCAGTGACTCCTGAACCCTGTCGATAGAAGGCAGTTTGCCCTTTCGTTCCGGGACCCTCTGGACCTGATTGAGGTGGTTGATTTTCTCTATGGCATGGGTCATCGTTTGGAGGCGGTCCAGTGCCATCTCCATTTTGAAGGTATCGATGTAGGCTGGTCCTCTTGGTAGGCGAGGTGGGCGAATGCGTGGAAGGGGGGGCTTGCTCTTTCCGCCGGCGGGGCCCAGTGCCAGGATCAGGATGAGGATCAATGCAGGATTCATATGTAACCTCCCAAAACCATAGTATAGACTATAATATGAAAGAAAGGGTGGTTATGTGTATGGATTTGAATCAACAGATGCTTTCAGATCTGGCAGCCCAGCTGGGATTGGAAGACAATGCGCAGTCAGCAGTTAAAGCAGCGGTGGATGTGGCCAACGATTACAAGAATAAGAATGAGGATGTTCTGATCACGGAAATCCGGGAATTAAAAAAAATCATGAAAAACAATCCGGCTCAGTATCAAA
The DNA here is from genome assembly GCA_002329675.1 of Firmicutes bacterium UBA1426. GTDB lineage: Bacteria > Bacillota > Clostridia > Peptostreptococcales > Anaerovoracaceae > UBA1426. Next base: position 1,772 of record DCUA01000172.1, read on the forward strand.
AGCAAATAACAGCGATCAAAACACTGCGATCAGTGATGAATCCGGAGCAACAAAGGCGGCTGGATAAAATGATCAGGCTGCTGGAGGAATAAAAAAAGCGGGTCTGTCCCCGTGGGTTCAAAAGCAACCACGGGGTCTGTCCCCACGGAGGCAAAAGCAGCCACGGGGTCTGTCCCCGTGGCTGGGTTTAGTTTGTTATAATTCGGATGATCTCTGCCGGGGTGGCATTCGAAGGAATCTTGAAACTTCCTGCCTGTAGCCTTGTGTCCGCTCCCGCTGCAGCAACGGCATCATAGAAAACGTTCTTATCTGCGATTAAGCCTGAATCAACGAGAAGTTGCGCAATATCACTGCCGGTAGCCCCGTACTCTATGTAGATGGATACCTGAGTTACCGACGGCTCACCTGTTGTCTGATCTCCGATATCTGTATTGGTGCCGCCTGTGTCCGTGCCAGGATCTGCAGGTTCATTCCCCGGGTCAGTCTCTATCGAGTCATCCGGTGTATCCTCGTCAGTATCCGTTTCCGTCGGGTCTAATACTGAGGTATCCGGAACCTCCGGTACGACCTCACCGCCGGGAGTCGTTAACTCGGCAGCCAGAGTTGCGGGGTATGCCATGATAGTATCGATCCGGGATGTGATCAGGAAAGAGGCAGCTACCACGATAAGCAGCGCTATCAAAAGATCATTTTTATCATATATAAAGTCTTTAATTCTGTTCATATCGTTATACCCTCACAAAATACCTTCTCTTATGACTGAATATACCATAATTCGTGGGTTTTCTCAAATTACATTTTGGTTACTTTCCCTTGATAGTTTTTGCCAACACTATGCAAATGGTGTATAATGTTTCAATGATTAAACTTGAGATTTCAGCAAATGAGGGGAACCAGCGACTGGATCGTTTTCTGAAGAAATACTATCGGAATGCACCCTTAAGCTATATCTATAAGCTGTTGCGAACAGGGGTAAAAGTCAACGGCAGGCGGGTAGCGCAGAACACCAGGTTAGTTGCGGGGGATCTGCTGACGATCGATATATCTGAGGAAGAGGAAAAAGCCTATCTGGCAAGGGAAAAACCCGGAACAATAAAGAGGCAGTTTCAAATCGCTTATGAGGATGAAAATCTCCTTGTGGTTGAGAAACCTTTTGGCCTGCTTACCCATGGTACTATGGAGGAGGGAAGAGAAACCCTTGCAAATCAGGTCCTTGGCTATCTCATGGATTCAGGCGCATACAGGCCGGAGCAGGAAAAAACCTTTGTTCCGTCACCTGTGAACCGGCTTGACAGAAATACCACGGGTCTGGTCATCTTCGGAAAGAATGCAGAAGCGCTCAGGAGCCTCTCTCGTATGCTCCGGGAAAGAGGCTGCATAAGTAAGTACTACCTCACAGTTGTCCATGGTGAGATGAGAGAAGCCATGATCCTTCGCGGGCGGATGGAAAAAGACACTGCGGCAAACAGGGTTGAGATAAGAGGAAGCGAGACTGCCGAAGGAAAGCCTATGGAGACCAGAGCCAGGCCATTAAAAACCTCCAAAGGGTTTACTATGGTTGAAGTAGAGCTGATCACGGGAAGGACCCACCAGATTCGGGCGCAACTAGCGAAAGCGGGTTATCCCGTTGTGGGAGATCGAAAATATGGCGACTCAAAGGTGAATGCGAAGATGAGTAGGGACTATTCTCTCAAGGCTCAGTTTCTGCACGCTTCCCGGTTGGTCTTTGAAAACTGTCTGCCACCACTGGAATACATGAACAACAAAGAACTGCGGAGCCAACTCCCGCAACAACTCAGGAATATCGAAACGGGATTGTTTACATGATAAGTTAGCTGACAATTTGAAGGAGCAATTTATGGCACAAAAAAAGGATAACAGGCCGATTCGTGAAAAATATAGGATCTACTTTGCGGCCGGGATCACAGCATGGATCATCTTCATGTTCATACACCCGGTAGGTATGACAGGAAATGCCATGAGCCCTACAATAGAAGAGGGTCAGATCGTTATGGTAATGAAGGATAAGTACAAAACCACCCCTCCGGAAGTCTTCTCAGTAGTCAACTTCCGCAGAGATTTTTCGGACATGGGAGAGGAAGATTCCAATAAGATACGGCGGGTTGTAGGCATACAGGGAGATACAATTGAAATCCGAAACGGAAAACTCTACCGGAACGGAGAGTTAGTAGATGAACCTTACGCAGTCGGTAATATGGAAGACGATGTTGCAGAGATCACATTGGAAAAAGGAGAGATTTTCGTACTCGGGGACAATCGGGAGGAGAGCCTTGACAGCCGCCATCTGGGGCCACTTCCAATGTCAGACCTGCGTGGAACCTGCACCAGGATCCTGTGGCCCTTAAGTGAATGGGGTAACATAAAATAGGCAAGAATAGGAGCAAATGAAAAAGAAATGAAGCTTTGGATAAGAGATATAGCAATCGCTCTGGCGATCGGGTTGCTACTGACACAACTGATCAAACCCACTATCGTAAGAGAGCATTCTATGGAAGCCACACTACAAGAGTATGATTACATAATCCTCAACAGACAGGCATACTTATTTGGTGAGCCCAAAAGCGGTGACATCATCGTATTTCATACAGATCTGGTGCAAGCCAACGGAAAGGAAAAGCTGTTGATCAAGCGGATCATCGGTGTCCCCGGTGACAGCATATCCATATCCGATGGAAAGGTTTATCGAAACGGTGAGCCCCTGGATGAACCTTACACCCTGGAGGGTTATACTGCATCTGAAATGGAAGAGATCATTGTTCCGGAAGACAGCCTTTTTGTAATGGGTGACAATCGTCAGAACAGTATTGACAGCAGAGACAGCGCTGTTGGCTTTGTAAGCATAGACAAAATTTTAGGAAAAGCGACAATCCGGCTCTATCCCTTTGACAAGATAGGATTGCTCCGCTGATCGCATTAGAACAAGACGGAAGGGACTAAAATGAAGCGAATTATAAATGAATATGGCAAACCCATTCTATTCGCTTTGTTGATCGCCATATTAGTAACCAGCATGATACGCCCGACCCTGGTCAGGGAATACTCCATGTATCCGACTATCGTTCCCTATAGCTACATCATCGTGAATAAGGTACCCTATATGTTCGGGACCCCTGAACATGGTGACATTATCGTATTTCAAACAGATATTGATACGGAACACGGAGAGGGGAGAAGGCTGATCAAGCGTGTTATCGGGATCGCCGGAGATGTGATCGAAATCAGGAACGAAAAGGTTTATCGAAACGGTCAGGCCCTGGATGAAGATTACGTTTATGGAGGAGCGACACCCGGTGAGATGGATCCTGTCACCGTTTCAAAAGACCACATTTTTGTTATGGGAGATAATCGTCCTGTCAGCCTCGACAGCAGAGATGCGGCTGTAGGTGAGGTCCACCTGGAGGACATTCTGGGGCGTGCCGACTTCCGGCTATTTCCTTTTAACCAGATCGGAGTCATAAAATGAGACAAAAGAAGATCATTGCAAATAACAAGAAAGCCCGGCACGATTATTTTATAGATGAAGTCTATGAAGCTGGAATCGTGTTGACCGGGACAGAGATAAAATCCATTCGCCAGGGGAAGGTCAACCTCAAGGAGAGCTTTGCCAAAATCGAAAATGCAGAGGTAATCGTTTACCAGATGCACAT
>DCUA01000172.1:5448-6429 GCA_002329675.1 Firmicutes bacterium UBA1426
TGCTGCTGCACAAGCAGGAGATCCGCAAACTCATCGGTTATACAACACAGAAGGGGCTTACTCTTGTGCCTCTTTCTGTGTACATAGATGAACGGGGCAGGGCAAAAATGTCTCTGGCAGTGGCCAGAGGTAAAAAGCTTTACGATAAGCGTGAGGATATTGCCAAGCGGGACTCGGATCGTCGTATCCAGCAGGAAATGAAGAAGTCATTGCAGTAACAAAAATTTCATGTTACAAAAATCGATTTTTACGGTATAATAAATAAGGATCAAAGATCAAAGCCTGATGGCTTTATCATATATCCAAATTATTATGGGGGTGAAATTGGTTTCGACGGGGGTGCGGAATCAGGATAAGCGAGCCGTAGTTTGCCAAGTCTACGTTAAAAATGGCACGTTAAATATAAACGCTAAAAATAGAACAAACTTCGCACTGGCTGCTTAAGCCGCCGCGCGTCAGCTCCGATTCACCTGTAGGTCGGCAGATCTGGCGTCAATTATACAGGAAAACTCTATGTGAGCTCCTAGTAGCATAGGGGAACAATAGGATAGCCGAAACCGAAGCCTGCTGACGGGCGTCGGAAGAGGCGAAACAATAAAACATCAGCTGCGCTCGGAGAAGTTCTTGTGGAAGTGCTTTCGGACGTGAGTTCGACTCTCACCACCTTCACCAAAAAAGGTAATGACCACTGCCCGTCATGGGTATGTGGTCATTACCTTTTTTTATGTCAGGGAGAGTCGAACTCACGTCCGGGAGGGGGTATCGGGGGAGGGGACCTTCCCTGATCAAAGCCAACCAATATCAAAAGATAAGCTTTTATTATATTTGGTTGGCGGAGTACAACTCCGGGGGTGACAGGGTCGCAAGACCCGCCAAGAGGGGGCAGCGCCCCCTATGGAATTTGCGCAGCAAATTGGACGTCAGTCGACTCTCACCACCTTTTTCTCTGTTATACCGATTGGTCTTTTTCATGATCGTTAT
>DCUA01000144.1:0-1111 GCA_002329675.1 Firmicutes bacterium UBA1426
TCGCAATGAGCTCAGTTCACAGATCATCAGCGAGCCAAAAGCCCAGGTGGTTCTCAAAGGTACTAAGGACCTGCCACCCCTGATCGGTACCGGAAAGTTCATCTATCCCGCCAGAGGAACCACTTTGACTTCCAGATTCGGACAGAGGTGGGGCAGGATGCACAACGGCATTGACCTGGCAGCACCTACAGGTACAAAAATTCGCGCGGCAGATGGAGGGAAAGTAATATCCGCCGGCTGGGAGGGCGCCTTAGGCTATTGCGTGCGCATAGACCACGGGCAGAATAAAGTAACTGTATATGGCCACTGCAGCAAGCTCTTTGTAAAGAAGGGCGATAAGGTTTACCAGGATCAGCACATCGCTAATATCGGAAGCACAGGCAGAAGTACGGGCCCGCACCTTCACTTTGAAGTGCATGTGAACGGTGTCCCCAAGAACCCCCTCAAGTATCTGGGCAACTGACGCCTGAGAACCTATGAGGCGGATGGATATTCAGACCGGAGCGACTGGTCTGGATACAAGGAGAGTAAAGATGTCAACGAAAAAAGTATTGATTATAGAAGATGAAAAATCCATAGCGGATATTATCCGGTTCAACCTGGTGAAAGAGGGTTTCGAAACTGATACTGCCTATGAGGGCAGGACCGGACTGGAAAAAGCCCTGTCCATTAAGCCGGATCTGATTCTACTGGATGTGATGCTGCCGGAAATGGATGGATTCCAGGTCTGCAAGAAAGTCAGGGAAACCAGCACGGTTCCCATTGTCATGCTGACCGCCAAAGAAGAAGAGGTGGATAAAGTCCTCGGGCTTGAGCTTGGCGCTGATGACTATATCACCAAACCCTTCGGTATGCGGGAGTTGATTGCCAGGATAAAGGCAAACATACGACGCACCGATCTGATGAATAACCTTCAGGATGCTCCCTCTAATATTCAGGAGTTTGGTAATCTTTCCATTGACATGAACCGCTATGAAGTGCGAAAGGACGATGCTCCATTGGAGCTGACCCTCCGTGAATTCGAACTGCTTAAGTACCTTGCGGAGCGTGAAAACCGGGTGTTTTCCAGAGAGCAACTGCTTGAGGAAGTGTGGGGCTATGAGTATTATGG
>DCUA01000144.1:1142-6114 GCA_002329675.1 Firmicutes bacterium UBA1426
TACTATTTCAGGAGGCCTTAACGCAATGTTCACTAAAAAGAGATGGAGCAGTATCCGCTTTCGGATCGTGCTGATTTACTTTTTATTAGTGTTCATCGCGATGACTGTTATTGGCGTCTTTATCATGAATGAGCTCGAAGACTACCAGATGGAGCTGATTCGCAGTAATTTTACCAAGATCGTGCAAGAGAGCGTAATTTCCCTTCAGGAATACGATAGTCTGGGTCGCTACAGAGAAGAAATCCAGGCGGATATTCAATCCTGGGCGGAAAGTTTGCGTGAGGAGATGTTTGTCGTTGACGATGACTTTGTCATAATCGCCTCCAGTAACCCCAACTATATCGATAAAAGCGGTCTGGATCTGCTTGATCAGAGTATTCTTGTCCGCGGTATGTCCGGTGAAATCTCTGAGCAGGATGGTGTTCTGGCGTCGGGGATCCCCGTGAAAAACATGGTGTTTCCCATTGAAAAGGATGGAAACGTAAAAGGATTGGTCTGCCTCCGGGCAGACATCACAAGCGTATATAAAACTCAGAGCCAGTCCCGGTTGATTTTTCTGCAGGCTATGTTTGTAGCGCTGCTCATTACCGTGGTGCTGGGCTTTTTTATTGCCCGGAGCATCACAGTCCCCATCAACGACGTCACGGAGAAAGCGGAGAAGATGTCCCGCGGTGATTTCAGTCAGGAGGTAAGCGTAAGGTCAGATGATGAGATCGGCCGTTTGGCCGAGATGTTCAACTTACTGCGGGAAAAGCTTGACCATACACTGGCAGAAATTAACAGTGAAAAGAACAAACTTGAGGCCATCTTAAAGAACATGGCTGACGGTCTGCTGGCTGTTGACACCGAAGGGCGTATTATTCTGGCAAACCATGCTGCGATGCAGATGCTGGGTATGAAGCAACAGGAGATTGAAAAAAGGACCTACGATGAAATCATAGGGTCCTTCAGTCAGGATCTGCTTTTTGATCGGGTCCGGGAGAATTGCCTGGATGGAGGCCTCCACGAGGTAGCTGAAAAAGGCGGACGGGTATATGATATCCGCTTTGATCGGTTTATGGACGAAAATGGTCAGGACGCAGGCATGATCGTAGTTTTGCTTGATATCACCGAACAGCAGAAGCTTGAGAATATGCAGAGGGATTTTGTGGCTAACGTTTCTCACGAACTGAAAACACCTCTGACTACCATAAAGAGTTATACAGAAACGCTGGTGGACACTGAAATAGACGACTGCAAGACCATCGGCCACTTCCTTAAGATCATCGATGAGGAGGCGGATCGGATGAACCGTCTTGTAAGAGAGCTGCTACAGCTGTCCAAGCTTGACTATAAACGTGAAAAGTGGTTCAAGAAGGAGACCAACCTCGTCAATGTGGTGAAAGCCGCTTTGACAAAGGTGGAGATGACGGCAACAAACAAGGAGTTGCAGTTGAACAGCCTCTTTGACCCCAAGCTGAGGGTCATGACATTCATTGACAGAGACCGGATCGATCAGGTCATCCTCAACGTTTTGTCCAATGCCATCAAGTATACGCCGGAGGGTGGCAGCATCGATGTTGACGTTTTGGGAGAAGAGAGTTGTGCAAGGGTCGTGATCAGCGACAGCGGTATCGGCATTGCTGAAAATGAGATCCCCCGTATTTTTGAACGGTTTTATCGGGTTGACAAGGCCAGATCCCGTGAGATGGGCGGAACCGGGTTGGGTCTTTCCATCGCAAAGCAGATCGTAGAAGAACATGGTGGTACTATCACGGTCCGGAGCAAACTGGGCCAGGGTTCTACGGTGACCATAAGCCTGCCTTTGTCACCTACCCGTGGTGTGCGAAACATCGAATAGGAATTGGTTTTGATATTGATCGTGTGGTATACAGGTAATAGAGAAACAATGGTTTTTCTGTATACCACAGGGTATTTAAGCCCCAACAAAGGCGAAACTTACCACAGATTTTTGTTATGTACGCCGAAATCTGTATACCAAACATCCATATATGTATACCAAGCGCCTAAATTTGTATACCAAACGTTGAAAAGTATACAGATATTATGGATTTATCTCGTTTTAGGTGGATTTTGACTTCTTCAAAACCCTATAACTGTACTAGTGACCACAGATTTAGGTGTGATCTTGCTTTTTCTGTATAACATTGAACCGTCTACCCATTTTCCTCTTTTAGCTTGGCGGAATAACGTAGTCACGCCAAGTTGCCAGAATAATCCCCAGAAATGAGCAAAAAATCAGGTTGTACGCCTGACTCAGAAGAAATACCCAAATAAATCAACGTACAACTCAATAATTTGCACAGGAGATGGACATCAGATAAACAAATCTACGTACTACTTGAAAATTTGCACAGGATGGAGCAAAATTGTAAATGTAGAACACTAAGGACGCAGTTTAAGTCGCATACAACCCCTCACGTATGCATAGAAATAGGTGAGGGGGGATGAACATGCACAACTTACTGATTGAAGACAGGAAGCAGATCACGATAACAGAGGTGGCAGATGTAGATAGCTTTGATGAGGAAACCATAGTGTTGTCTCTGCATAGCGGTGGTTTACTGCTGAAAGGCCAGGATCTGCATATTCAAAAACTTGACATCGAGGAAGGGAAAGCCGTAATAACCGGTACGGTGAACTCTGCCGCATATACAGCAAAGCGGGAAAAATCAGAGGGCGGCTTTCTGAAGAAACTTCTTAAATGAGTCAGTTGATCCGGGAGCAGATTTTTGGATTCTGTGTTATGTTCTTCTGCGGAGCTGGTATTGCTATGCTCCGACAGTTGTTCAGATCCTATCAAAAAGATTACCGGCCGCGAAAGAGCATTTTCGTAATTCAGGAAATGCTCTTTTGGATTATTGCCGCTCTCATCACCTCTGCCTGCCTCTATTACGCCGACTATGGAGCTGTGACGATTCACGGGGTAGTCGGCTTTACTCTCGGGGCTTTTTTATGGTACAATATCCGCAAACACAACGCCGGATAAGGGCGCGGGTATTGGGAGTCCGTTATGGCTAAGCGCCGCAGGAGCAGAGAATTTAAAAACAATCAGGTTATCGATATCGAAGCTGCCCGGCGGGAACGCGGGGAACGGCGCAAATTATCTGCTGCCGAAAAAACACAGAAGACTAAAGAGGATTGTCAGAAGCCCTCCCGGCGACAGGTGGTCAAAAATATGCGTCGCAGGATCGTCTACAGCCTGATTTTTATAGTCATCGGTGTGATAATCGGCGTTTCTGTCTATAATGTGATCACCTTAAAGATGGAAGAGGCTGCCGCCCAGGCTCAGCTGGAAGCTTTGGAGGCAGAAAAGAGACTATTGGAAGAAGAGCTCTCTGTCGTGGACAGCAGTGAATATATCGAGCAACAGGCCAGGGAGCAGCTCCGTATGATTCTTCCGGGAGAGACTTTGTACGTTTTGAGGAATAAGGGTAAGGCAGATGAAGAAACAGCAGATTGAGCAGATCATCGTCGTAGAAGGCAGGGATGATGAGAGTGCTGTAAAAGCTGCCGTTGACGCCCGGGTAATAGTGACCAGCGGCTTTGGCATCAGCAAGGAGACATGGGAGCTCCTGGAGAAGGCGTATAATGGTCCCGGCCTTATCGTTTTTACAGATCCGGATTTTGCAGGAGAAAGCATCAGAAAGCGCATTGAAGAACGCTTTCCCGGAAGCAGACACGCTTACCTTGACCGGGAGGATGCCCGGAAGGACACAGACATCGGTATTGAAAACGCATCTGCGGAAAGTATATTAACAGCATTAGAAAAGGCAAAGTACACCCTTTCAAAAGACAGAGATCTTTTTACTATGGATGATCTTCTTTTTTTCGGTCTGGCGGGCACAGCCCAGGCAGCCCAGCGGAGAAACCGAATGGGAAAGGTGCTTGGGATAGGGTACAGCAATACGAAAACCTTTTTAGCACGCTTAAACGGATATGGTATAAGCAGAGAGGAATTCTACAAGCATGGACAAGCTTTATTCGCCGGCGACAGCCCGCAAGATCATAGATAAATACGGTTTTCATATTTCCAAAAGTCTCGGGCAGAACTTCCTGACCGATGGGAACATTGTGGACCGCATCATCCACGGTGCCGGTATAGGAAGGCAGGACCTGGTCATAGAGGTGGGTCCCGGTATGGGAGTCCTTACAGCGGCGGCTGCAGAGCAGGCACAACAGGTCATCGGTATAGAGATCGACGAAAATCTCATACCGATATTAAGAGAGACCTTAAAAGATTATCAGAACGTAAGGATCGTCAACGGCGATTTTCTAAAAATGAATTTGGCAGAACTGATCGATGAAGCTTCTGCCGGGAACAGAGAGCGCTTTGAAAGCGTCAAACTCATTGGTAACCTGCCTTACTACATTACGTCTCCCATCATCATGAAAGTTCTTGAGGAAGGCCAAGGAGCACAGGGGATCCAAAGCCTGACCATTATGATGCAAAAAGAGGTGGCGGATCGGATTCGGGCAGTTCCGGGCACAAAGGCCTACGGAGCTCTTTCTGTAGCGGTTCAGTACTATTGTACCGTGGAAGTGGTGGCAACGGTGTCAAAGGAAGTTTTTCTTCCTAAGCCAAAGGTGGATTCCACTGTGCTGAACCTCTCCGTAAGGAAAGAGCCACCGGTGAAGCTGTTGGATCCTGCGACCTTTTTTGCCGTTGTAAAGGCGGGCTTCGGCCAGAGAAGAAAAACGCTGCTTAATTCTCTCACCGGGCTTTACGGTATGGACAAGCAGCAGATCCTTGCATTGCTGGAAACCGCAGGCATAGATCCCGGAAGAAGAGCAGAAACTCTGGGATTGGATGAGTTTGCTGTCATGGCTAATCTCGTTAGTAAGGCGGTCAGTGAGGCGTAGCTCAAAGGGGTATACTACAGATGAAGGTGTTTATCAGAAAGTATGTGGATCCGGGACTGATCTATGCAGCCGGTCTCGCTTTTCTGCTGAATTTAATTATTGAGAGTCT
>DCUA01000037.1:0-1313 GCA_002329675.1 Firmicutes bacterium UBA1426
TGTCCATCCACATCCACTGATTGGCCTGCGATCCTGCCGGGCATCTTGCGCATGAGTTTTGTAGTCGTAGCCATGAAGCCGATATAAGGTCCGCCAAAATTTAAGCGATTGCCCAATGCCTGTGCATCCCCTACGACAATATCCACTCCGTATTCTGCCGGCTTTTTCAGAATCGCCAAAGAGATGGGATCCACTGAGCTTATCAGCAACGATTTGTTTTCATGAGCAATCTTTTCGATCTCGGTCAGGTCCTCAATGATTCCAAAGAAATTGGGGCTCTGGACGATGACACCGGCCGTATTCCCATCCATGAGGGCTTTCAGCCTTTCCGGATCGGTTACACCGTCTGCCATGGGGACCTCCACTAAATCGATATTTCGAAAATGCATGTAGTTTTTTAGAACCAGCCGGGTTTCCGGATTCACCGTCTCAGACACGAGTATGGTATCTCTTCTGGTGTTTTCTACTGCCATCATTGCCGCTTCCGCACAGGCAGTCGCCCCGTCATAAAGCGAAGCATTGCTCACATCCATACCTGTCAGGTTGCTTATCATCGTCTGGTACTCAAAGATCATCTGGAGAGTCCCCTGGCTGATCTCCGGCTGATATGGGGTGTATGCCGTATAGAACTCGGACCGCAGAGCAAGATGTTTTACCAGAGAAGGAATGTAGTGATCATAAGCCCCGGCTCCTAAAAAGCAGACCAGATCATCAACGGAACGATTTTTCCCACCCAGTTCTTTCATCTTTTTCTCGATGTCCGGTTCTGAAATGCCCGGATCCAGCTTCAGTGCTTCCTTCAGGATCAGGTTGTCTGGGATGTCCCTGAACAACTCATCCATGGATCTCACACCGATAACATCCATCATTTCAGCAGCATCCCCATGGGTATTAGGGATATACCTATGCATTTGCCTCCTCCTCTTCACAGAATGCTTTGTAGGCTTTCTCATCCATCAGCTTTTCCAGTTCGGAAGGATCGTCCATTTCAACGACTACGATCCAATTCTCGTAAGGGCCTTCATTGAGAAGCTGCGGAGAGTCCTCCAACTCCGCATTGATTTCCACAACTTTTCCGGAAACCGGAAGATAAGAATCCGACGCAGCCTTTACAGACTCAACCACGCAGAACACATCTCCAGCTTTAAACACTTCATCCGTTTCCGGCAACTCTACATAAACGATCTGACCCAGAGCATGCTGCGCATAATCGGTTATACCTACGCTGGCCCTGTTGCCTTCTGCTTTTACCCACTCATGATCCTCTGTGTAAAACAAGCCTTCCATTGTAACCATCTCTTTACCTCCAGTTT
>DCUA01000037.1:1387-3900 GCA_002329675.1 Firmicutes bacterium UBA1426
ATCTCAATGGTGTTTCCTATCTCCGCATATTCTGCCTGCACCAGTGCATAGCCGATATTCCTGCCTAATGTGGGAGAATGGTAGCCCGTGGTTACGAACCCGATTTCCTTTCCTTCCGAAAGCACACTGTAGCCGTGTCTGGGTATGCCGTTATCGATCATCTCAAAGGCTACCGATTTTCTCTTAAGACCCTCCTGTTTTTGTGTGAAGAGCGCCTCTCTGCCTATGAAGTCACCCTTGTCAAATTTAACAAAGTACCCGTGTCCTGCTTCGATAGGGGATATGTCCTGCGAAATCTCATTGCCGTAAAGGGGCAGGGCTGCTTCGAACCGGAGGGTGTCTCTGGCTCCCAGCCCAACGGGAATAACTCCGTCGGGTTTTCCCGCCTCCAGGATCTTTTCCCAGACGACCGCCGCATCCTCATGCTTCAGATAGATCTCAAAACCGTCTTCGCCGGTGTAGCCTGTTCTCGATATCAGGCACCTGGCTCCCGCTATTTCTACATCCCGTTTCAGGTAAAAGGAAGGGATTTGCGACAGATCCGTGTCTGTCAGCATTTGCAAAATACTCTCTGCCTTCGGTCCCTGTAAAGCCACTTCCGAAATCTCCGAGGAGAGGTTTATGATCTCAACCCGGTAGCTTTTCTTCTGCGCTATCATCCACTCATAGTCTTTTTCCATATTTGCCGCATTAACAACCAGCAAATAGTGGTCGGCAGAATACCTGTATACCAACAGGTCATCTACCACTCCACCGTTCTCGTAGCACATAAAGGTGTATATCACCTGGTTGTCATTCATGGCCTCGATATTGTTGGTCAGAAGGTTCTGAAGGTAGGCTGCCGCCTCACTCCCCTTAACCTCTATTTCCCCCATATGGGATACATCAAACAGCCCGGCTGCGGTTCGTACCGCCTCGTGCTCCCGGACTAAGCCCGAGAACTCAACAGGCATGGACCAGCCGGCATAGTCCACCAATTTGCCACCATACTTTTCATACATTGGAAATAATGCAGTTTTCTTTAACGTGTCCATAGCGCGCCTCCTTCACCCATCCACGGGGACAGACCCCGTGGCTGCTTTTGCCTCCAGGGGGACAGACCCTGTGACTGTTTTATACCATTATCCATTTTATCTCTTCGCAAGTCTATAGTTTGCACCAAAATTATCCTTTTATCATAAGCCCGGAACCGGCACATAGTATAGAACTCCCCCTGCCTCTTCCATCGTCACTTCCCCCAAAGCTCTGAGATGTTCAAGGTGAGCATGGGCTTCTCCGGCCGCAAACCACTTCTGCGCCTTAGGGAAGTCATCCCAGTTCTTGCTGTTGATATCCCAGTGCAGCTGCTTTGTCACGGACCTTACCGTGGACCTTACCGCCGCTTTTAATGCCTCTCTCGCCTCATCCAATCTCCTGTCATGATGCTGGTAAAGCTCTTCGATCCGCTTGCGATGATCCTCCACCAGGAAGCGATGGGAAGAGAAGAGATGCTCAATGTCCATATGGTAGACCAGGTCTAAACTATTCAGATATGTCCCTAATATATCTCCATACTCAAAGCCCCAGAATGTTATGTTGGGGGTTATCTTTCCAAGGATATGGTCTCCGCAAAAAAGAATCTTGTGTTCCCTTTCATAGAGACCCACAATGCCCGGGGTATGACCTTTCAAGTCAATGATTTCAAAGTTGTACTCTCCCACTGGAATAAAATCGCAGGGAACGGCTGGAATAAAGTTTATATGAGCTGTAGGACGGAATTTGAATCCCGGATGATCTTCGATAACCAGCCGGTCCTCCTCTAACCCCTGCCATATACCATGCTGCAGCGTATTCCGCCACATGGGATCGGTTTTTTCCACACTGCTGTTTAACAGGTTTCCGTCAATTTTGCTGGCATAGACCCTTAAACCCATCTCCTCCAGATAAGAGGCCAGCCCTGTATGGTCTGAATGAAGGTGAGTCAGAAAGAGTTTGGTCTTTTCCGGCTTTATATCCAATTGTTCAAAAACATCCAGGATATCGGTTTTTGTATCTTCGCGGTTGAAACCGGTATCGATGATCATGGATTCTTCCGGGCCTTTTATAATATAGAAATTTAAGTGTTTGAGAGGATTGTTGGGCAGCGCCAGTTCCTTCAAATAGATGTTTTTGTATATTTCTCTCATTGCTCCTTCTGCTCCTTTGTACTACTTCTGTATCTTTGATCTGGTCTATATATTCGGGATATTCGGGTTTTTCTCCGGTGCTTTTATCCGGTTTCTCATATTGTGACAGCGGGGCCCCCGCTGTTTCATACTATGTTAGTACATAGCCCATATAAAAGCAATTCAAACCAGCGGAGAGCAACTGCAGACCAAGCCACGAGCGAATTCTCGTTGCCTCTTCTGGGGGTAGGCAACGTTCTACCTGCACAAACTTGCATTATCGTTGCTTTGAGTTCTATTACAGTCCGGAGCAGGTTCTAAAGCAACGACAGAACATATCTTGAGTCGATTCCCGTTGCTATCGCTGAA
>DCUA01000037.1:3925-5347 GCA_002329675.1 Firmicutes bacterium UBA1426
GGCAACGTTTTGCCAGTCAAAGTACCAGTTGCAGTTGCCATTGATCAAATCATGCAAATCTCGGGTAGTGCATACGAACACACCGCCGGGAGACAATAAGCACCGGAGGTGGTTTTTATGATATCGCGTAAATCCGTGATCACTTTTGGGATCGTGTCAATCCCCATTGCCATGTATACGACGAAACAGGATAACGACATACACTTCAACCAATTGCACAAAGATGACAACAGCCGGATCCGCTACAAGAAAACCTGTGCCCATTGCGGCAAAGAAATCAAGGCCGATGATATCGTAAAAGGTTTCGAGTATGATAAAGACAAATATGTCGTGGTGACGGACGAAGAAATCGAAAAGATCAAAACAGAAAAGGAGAAATCGATCCAGATCCTGCATTTTGCACAGTTGAACCAGATCTCGCCGGTCTACTACGATAAAACCTATCAGGCCGTCCCTCAGGCCGGTGGCGAGAAGGCCTTTGAACTGCTTCGCGCCGCTCTGATGGACGAACAGAAGATCGCCATCGGCAAAACGGTCTTTGGCACAAAGGACACATTGATGGCTATCATCCCCAGGGAAGACGGCATGCTGATCTCCACTATGCACTATGCCGACGACATCAAAGGTCTTCAAAAACAATACGCCACACCGGAAGTGTCAGAGCAGGAGCTTGCTATGGCCAAAACTCTGATCAACTCCATGGATACACCTTTCGACCCGTCAAAATACCAGGACGAGTACCAGGCTAAGCTTCGCGAACTGATTGAAACAAAGATATCCGGGAAAGAAATAGTTGCGGCCGAACCGGACAGAGATGTTAAAGTGATCGACCTCATGGAAGCACTGAAGGCCAGCGTGGAAAAAGCGAAGAAAGATAAGGAAACAGCATAATTTCATGGTTGCAGAACTAAAGGAATACAATCAGAAAAGAAACTTTGAAAAGACCCTCGAGCCGGAAGGGGAAGTGAAAGGTTCAGAGGCAAGCTTGCGTTTTGTCGTCCAGCACCATCTGGCCCGCCAGAATCACTATGATCTGCGGCTGGAATGGGGCGGAGTGCTTCTTAGCTGGGCTGTGCCTAAGGGTCCATCCTACCACACCAAGGACAAAAGACTGGCCGTTAAGGTTGAGGATCATCCGCTGGAATACCGGAACTTTGAAGGCACCATACCCAAGGGCGAATACGGCGGCGGCGTAGTGATGCTCTGGGACGAGGGCTTCTGGGAGCCCTATGGCGATGTGGATGAAGGAATCGCAAAAGGTGAACTGAAGTTTCTATTAAAGGGCCGGAGACTGAAAGGAAAATGGGCACTCATCCGTTGGAAGGCCAAATCCGGGGAGTCAAGGGACAACTGGCTGCTGCTCAAAGAAAAAGATGAGTACGTTCAGGAGGCCGACGGAATCTCCGCATTTACATCGAGCAT
>DCUA01000037.1:5417-6278 GCA_002329675.1 Firmicutes bacterium UBA1426
TACGACGGCTACAGGATCATTGCATACGTCGAAGGGAACACGGCCCGCCTCGTGACGAGGAACGGCAATGACTATACGAAGCGATTCCATGATGTGGCAAGCTCACTGATGGATCTGGCCTCAGGGAGAGCCATGGTCCTGGACGGCGAGATGGCTGTTTTGGATGAAACGGGAAAAACAGACTTTCACGCTCTGCAAAACTATATGAAGAATCCTAAGCCTCAAAATCTGACCTACATCGTCTTCGATCTCCTGGCCATAGACGGAACAGATCTTCGGGGGCTACCATTAACCGACAGAAAATCCAGGTTGGAAGAACTGATGAAGAACAGCGCGGGAAACCTTTATTATAGCCGTCACATCATCGACAAAGGCGAGGAGAGTTTTGCTGCGGCCTGTGAAGCTGGAATGGAAGGCATCATAGGGAAGAAAGCCGATTCCATCTACAGCGGCACGAGAAACGGCGACTGGATCAAGCTCAAATGCGACAGAAGACAGGAGTTTATAATCGGAGGCTATACCAGTTCCGAAAAAAGAGCTCACGGTATCAGCTCCCTTTTGTTAGGCGTGTATAAAAGTGGAGAGCTCATTTATGCAGGCCGGGCCGGTACGGGGTTCACCGAGACTGATCGCAGGGAGCTGGAAAGGGCGTTTTCAGATATAAAGAAAACCTCTTCCCCTTTTAATGAAGAACCGAAAGCTGTTGCTGCAGAAAAGATCACATGGCTTGAACCGAAACTGGTTGCCGAGATCAAATTTGCCGAATGGACGGACAGCGGCCTCTTAAGGCAGGCGAGCTACAAAGGCCTTCGCAAAGATAAAGACCCCAAGGATATATTCATAGAAGATGCTAACCGCACA
>DCUA01000037.1:6291-8640 GCA_002329675.1 Firmicutes bacterium UBA1426
TCAAATCCCGACAAAGTGATATTTGATGACCCGGTGATAACAAAGGGTGACGTGGTACGCTATTATGCGACCGTAGCGGAACGGATGCTGCCCTATGTGGAAGGCCGGATCCTCAGCGCAATTCGCTGTCCCAAGGGGATCTCACAAACCTGTTTTTTCAAAAAGCATCCCGGCCCGAGCCATAAAGGGATAAGGACCATGCAGGTGCAAAACAGCGAAGGCGAGGCTGAGGAATATTTTTATGTTGAAAATGTGCAAGGCCTGATCCATGAAGCCCAAATGGGTACGCTGGAATTTCACACCTGGGGGAGCAGAGCGGATTCCATCGATCAGCCTGACATAATGGTCTTTGACCTGGACCCGGATGAAGGTATGGACCTGGCTGCGGTTCGACAGGGCGTAAGGGATCTGAAGAGCATATTATCCGAGCTCTCACTTAACTCCTACCTGAAGACCAGCGGAGGCAAAGGCTACCATATCGTAGTTCCATTAAAGCCCGCCGCATCATGGGACGTATTCAACGGCTTTGCCCGACGGGTCGCCCAGGTTATGGAAAATAAATGGCCTGACCGCTATACGAGCAATGTAAGAAAGGCCAGGCGGAAAAACAAGATATTTATCGACTGGATCCGCAACGGCAGAGGAGCTACCAGCGTCGCTCCCTATTCGCTGAGAGCGCGAAAGGGAGCCGGTGTTTCCATGCCCATTGCCTGGGATGAACTTGATTCCATAGCCTCCGACGGCATCGATATAACGGAAGCTCTACGGAGGCTATCCGGCCCGGATCCCTGGCAGGGTTTCTTCTCAAACGACCAGATGCTAAACCTATAGCGTCTTCTCTTTGATCTCCTCCATCAGTGCCTGGAATTTTGGCAGAGCAACCTCTATGGTCCTTGGCAGGACGCAGTAAGCGATTCTCGCATATCCGGGGCACCCGAAGAAGGTACCGGGCACTAAGAGAATCTGATATTTCTTTGCCATTTTCACAAATTCCCCATCATCTTCAATAGGGGATTTCACCCAAAGATAAAATGCTCCATCGGGATAGGTACATTCGTAGCCCATACTTGTCAGGCCATTATAAAGAGCCTGCCTGTTTCTATCGTAATACTCGATATCGACTTTGGCATCCAGGCATTTTGCAACGGTTTTCTGCATTAACGAAGGTGCGTTCACATAGCCCAATAACCTCGTTGCAATATTGGCCGCTGCCAGTATCATCCCCGAATCCGCTGCCGCATCCGGTATCACCAGGTAGCCGATCCTCTCTCCCGGCAGAGAGAGAGATTTGCTGTAGGAATCTACAACGATGGTGTTGTCATAGTATTTCGTAACATACGGAACCTCTATATCTCCATAAACCAGTTCCCTGTAAGGTTCATCGGAAACAAGATATATATTCGTACCAAATTCCTCTTGCTTGCGATAGAGTATTTCCGCCAATCCGGCGATGGTTTCCTCTGTGTACACTACTCCTGTGGGATTGTTGGGCGTGTTTAACATCACGATCTTAGTGGTCGGACCCAGCATCCTCTCAAACTCCGGAAGGTTGGGCTGAAAAGAAGGGATGCTTGCCGGAACAACGGCAAAATCCGCATTGAAACTTATGGAGTAGTTCCTGTACTCCCCGAAATATGGCGCAAAGGTCATGACCTGATCTCCGGGATCCAGCAGAGTCTTAAAGACTACATTCAGGCCCCCCGCGGCACCGACAGTCATGATTATGTTTTCGTTGGAAAAGCTTGTGTTATACTTTCGGTTTATGGATTGAGCAATTTGTTCTCTCACATCCAAAAAACCGGAATTACTCATATAACCGTGAAGATCTGTGGGATCCTCCTGATCCAATATCTGTATAATGGCTTCCTTCACCATATCAGGGGGTGGCAGATTGGGATTTCCCAGACTAAAGTCGCAGACATTCTCCGCGCCATATATAGCCGCCATCTCCTTGCCCTCTTCGAACATCGCTCTTATTGCAGATCCGTTTGCTACAAATTCCTTCATTTGCTTAGATATCATATTAACAACCTTTCTGTTCAGTCTTATTTATTGATCGGTTCAAGATGCGCCTGGAAATGCCTGAGAATTGGCGGTTCCCATGTGATCCTGTATCCGCCGATCGTACTCGCACGTTCCTTGATGGCGATGAGCGCCTCCACAATAATGTCCAGGTGAGCTTGAGTGTACACCCTTCTGGGAATGGCGAACCTCGTAAACTCAAACTCTGAACGCAGCTGCTCATGGGTATCCGGATCGTTTCCCAGCATATAGGAACCGATATCACAGGTTCTGATCCCCGCCTCGATATATAATTCGATGGCCAGCGCCTGGGCGGGAAATTGATAG
>DCUA01000037.1:8647-11877 GCA_002329675.1 Firmicutes bacterium UBA1426
GTGATTCCGGCATCGTCAAGCTTAGATGCCACGTACTCACTCTGTCCGATCCTGTATTTCAGATAGTCCTCATCCAGCCCTTCATACAGACCAATCGACAAGGCCTCCAGGTCTCTTCCTGCCAGTCCGCCATAGGATGTGAACCCTTCAAAAGAAATACACCTGGCTTTGATCGGCAGAACCAATTCCGAGTCCGGATCTTTCACCCCGATAAGTCCACCGATATTCACCAATGTGTCTTTCTTCGCTGACATTGTAAAGGAATCGGCGTAAGAAAACATTTCTCTTATAATATCTCTGATAGAGGCATCCTTAAACTCAGGCTCTCTCTGCTTTACAAAGTATGCATTTTCTGCATATCTGGCAGCGTCGATGTTAAATGGGATATTGTATTTACGGCAGATAGCTGCGGTGTCCCTTACGTTCTGCACGGATACCGGCTGTCCTCCTGCGGAATTGTTTGTCACTGTCATCACTATAAGTCCCACATTTTCTGGCCCCAGTTTATTGATGAGACGTTCGAGTTTTGCAACGTCCATATTGCCTTTGAAATCCGCTCTGATCGCAGGATCTTTGGCCTCTTCAACAACACAATCGATTGCCCTCGCACCCGCCAGCTCTATATGAGCTCTGGTAGTATCAAAGAACATGTTGGAGATAGCATACTTTCCTTCTCTCAGCATGATTCCAAAAAGCACCTTTTCAGCTGCGCGCCCCTGGTGGACCGGCTGAATATATCCGTAATTGAAAATATCCTTTCCCGCTTCTACCAATTTAAAATAGCTGCGGGATCCGGCGTAAGCTTCATCGCCCCTCATAATTCCCGACCACATCTGATCGCTCATTGCATTTGTTCCGCTGTCCGTGAGTAAATCGATGTAGCAATCCTCCCCCGCCAGGTTGAACATATTGTAATGCGCATTCCTGATCTTTTCTATTCTTTCTTCCCGGGTCAACATCTTGATAGGCTCCACCATCTTGATTCGAAACGGTTCTGCGATGTACTTGATAGCCATTTTACCCTCCTTAAACCCCTGATTATTGCGTCTCTTCGTATTACATATCACACCTTACAGGTTATATTATACAATAAATTATGACCCGCACAATAAGATGTAATGCCGATTCCGGCCAATCAATATCTCTGGTCTTATTCTATGGTTTATTATAGTAGGTTCTGTGGTATAATTTGATTGATTCAATCAATTAACGAATAGGGGCTGAAGTATGGATATATTTGGAGTCTTAGAACTGATCGGCGGCTTGGCGCTGTTTCTCTTCGGCATGAGCATGATGGGGACAGGCCTTGAAAAAAGCGCAGGAAACAAGCTCAAGGGCTTGCTTGAAAATTTGACGTCAAAAAAAATGAACGGCTTTATGATGGGACTTGGTGTAACTTCTATTATACAAAGTTCCTCTGCAACAACGGTCATGGTCGTCGGCTTTGTGAACTCCGGTATAATGACCCTGAAACAAGCCATCCATGTCATTATGGGTGCCAACGTGGGCACGACCGTTACCGCATGGATTTTGAGCCTAACGGGCATCAAAGGTAGCAATATTTTTCTGCAGATGCTCAAGCCCTCTTCTTTTACACCTATACTGGCTCTTATCGGGATCATCTTCTATTTATTCATTAATAACGAGAGAAAAAAAGATATCGGCTTGATCATGCTTGGATTTGCCACGCTGATCTATGGTATGGAAGCCATGTCCGCAGCGGTTGAACCGCTGGGGCAAGTAGAAGGATTCCGCAATCTGCTGCTGCTATTTTCAAATCCACTGCTTGGCGTGCTGGTTGGTGCCGTGGTAACCGGCATCATACAAAGCTCGTCTGCTGCCGTAGGTATTCTGCTTGCATTATCAGCAACAGGTCAAATAACAATGGGCACTGCTATTCCACTCATAATGGGTATGAATATCGGCACCTGCGTAACTGCATTGCTTTCATCCATCGGAACCAACAAAAATGCGCGCAGAGCTGCACTTGTACACCTTTATTTCAACGTGATCGGATCACTGGTATTTACGATACTGTTCATAGTCGCGAATCAGATATTTGACTTTGCATTCGTTGATCAGGCAGCCAACCATGTACTCATAGCGATCACACATTCCGGCTTCAATATTCTATGCACCTCTTTGCTGCTGCCATTCAGCGGTCTTCTGGAAAAACTGGCATACAAAACCATACCTGAGGATAGCAAGCAGGATAAAGTATTGCTCCTTGATCCCCGTTTATTTTCCACTCCCACTATAGCCCTCCGCCGAAGCAGAGAGGTCGCACAGGAAATGGCCTTAACCTCCAGAGAGGCTATAAGGCAAGCCTTTACGCTATTAGACGATTTCGACGATAAAGTGGCGCAAGCGATCAAGGATGCGGAACAACAGACCGACCAGTACGAGGATGCTCTAGGAACATATCTGGTAAAGCTGTCCAGCCAGAACTTATCTGCCAGAGACACCACAGAGGCAGCCAAGTTGCTCTTTCTCATCGGCGAATTTGAACGAATAGCCGACTATGCCATGGCTGTTTCTGATTCGGCCAGGGAAATGTATGAGAAGAAGATCCAGTTTTCAGAACAGGCAAGAAAAGAACTGGCTATCATGATGGCCGCTGTAGAAGAATCCGCAGAAATAGCAATCCAGGCGTTCTTAGATAACGATGTTCTTCTGGCCACTAAGGTGGATCCTTTGGCAGAGGTTATTGACGAACTTAAGAGCACATTGAAAAAGCAGCATATCGCAAGGTTGCAGTGCAACGAGTGCACGATCGAACTGGGATTCATATTCTCCGATTTCACCACGGTGCTTGAGCGGATATCCGGCCATTGCTCTAATATAGCCGGCTGCATTATTGAGATGTCTCATGAGAGTCTCAGCATGCATGATTATTTATATAAAGCTAAAAATGAACAAAGTAACATTTTTGCGGAACAATATGAAGAGTACGCGAAAAAGTACGCAATAGTTTAGAATAGTGATGTTGAACAGGAGGTAAAGATGAAAGCGGTAATAGACAGAGATGGTTGTATCGGTTGTGGATTATGCGCCGATACTTGTCCTGAAGTATTCAGAATGGCTGATGACGGTTTGGCTGAAGCCTATGCTGAGGTAACGGATGAGACCTATGATACGGCGAAAGAGGCAGAAGAGAACTGCCCCACTTCCGTCATAACGATAGAATCTGAATAGACTGAATAAAAAGGCAGGCGGACAGGATCCGCCTG
>DCUA01000084.1:0-162 GCA_002329675.1 Firmicutes bacterium UBA1426
ATGTAGGCTTTTATGGCCCCCGTGTCATAGGCCTTTTTCTCAATGGCTGCGAAGTCTTCGTCCTGACCGGCATTGCAGCATACTGCAATCACATCGTAATCATAATGGTTCTTAAGCCAGGTCATAATAACGGAAGTATCTAAACCGCCCGAATACGCAAGA
>DCUA01000084.1:219-11140 GCA_002329675.1 Firmicutes bacterium UBA1426
GACAGCAAATGTATAAATGCAACTGTTTAAATATGAGATCATGGGATGAATTATAGCACTGGCTTAAATGGTTTGCAATAGATTTTTTAATAATTATACAAAATAAATTATAAATATTCATAAATCAGCCATGGGATCTGTCCCCGTGGTTGGTTTCTTTACAATGACTGGAAAAACGGCTATACTGTAAGTAATAATGTGCTTTTTGTGTTTACACCCAAAGGTGCAGAACCCAAATTCAGATATGGAGGCAATCCTTTGAATATTGACTTGATTTACAGGGTATTATTGGAGGAGATGGGCTCCCATCAGCTCATAAAAGAGGCCCCGATGCGGAATTATACCTCTTTTAAGGCAGGGGGAAAGGCCGCCCTCCTGGTTATTCCGCATAACATCGTTCAATTGCAATATACCATGAAGGTTATTGCGAAGGAAAAAGTCCCCTATTTTATAATGGGGAACGGCACAAACCTGCTTGTGCGTGACGGAGGATATCCGGGCGTTATCGTTAAGATTGGCAGTACATTGAGTCACATCCGGGTGACCGGGAACATGATAGAAGCCGAAGCCGGGGCGTTGTTGAAAGACGTGGCGGATAAAGCGTTAGAAATGGGTCAGACCGGCTTTGAATTCGCATCCGGTATTCCCGGGAGCATAGGCGGAGCAGCCTTTATGAATGCGGGAGCCTATGACGGCGAAATGAAGAAGGTCGTTGAAAAGGTGCAGGTTCTTTCACAGGATGGCAGCAGAGTCTACTCCTTGACTGCAGAGGAGATGGAATACGGCTATCGTAAGAGCATTCTCATGGAAAGAAACGAAATTGTTCTGTCCGTCACATTGAGACTGGCTGCCGGCGATCGGGACCAGATCGCCCTGAAGATGGAAGACCTGAACGCAAGGAGAAGGGAAAAACAGCCTCTGAACTATCCCAGTGCAGGCAGCTTTTTCAAACGCCCGCCGGGGAATTATGCAGGGACCCTGATCCAGACATCGGGTTTGAAAGGGACTTCCGTGGGAGGAGCTATGGTGTCGGAGCTCCATGCAGGTTTTATTGTTAATACCGGCGGAGCAACAGCATCGGACATTACAGCATTGATGAAACTGGTGCAGGACCGCGTGTTTGAGGATTCCGGCATCCGTCTGGAGCCGGAGATACGGATCATCGGAGAAGAGTGAGGAAGAAAATCTATGGCAAACTATGACAGTGACATGAAGCGTTATCGGATGATTTACGATATCCATACCCACACCACCTTTTCTCATGGCAAAGGCTCCATAGAAGACAATGTCAAGGTAGCAATGACAAAGGGACTGTCCACCATCGGTATCGCCGATCACGGCCCCGGCCATCTGACCTACGGCGTCAAGAGGAAGGACATCCCCGTGATGCGGGCAGAAATACAGCGCCTTCAGCCTCTTTATCCCGACATTAAAATCCTTCTGGGAGTGGAAGCGAATATTATCAACCCTTCAGGAACATTGGATATTACCGAAGAGGAAGAGAACATGCTGGATTACGTCCTTGCGGGATACCATTATGGGATCCTGGGAGAAAAGCCTCTGTCTGCCGCGTTAATCCATTTAGTGAACTGGGTCTCTAATAAATCCGGTAAGGGTGGCGGAGACTCCTTGCGGAAAAGGAACAACACAGAGCTCATTATTAAGGCGCTCCATGAGAACCGGATAAAGGTCCTGACGCATCCGGGGGATAAAGGGCCCTTTGATCTGATGCCCATCGCTAAAGCCTGCGAAGAAACAGGAACCATGATGGAGATCAGCACCTGGCACGAAGCCCCGCTCACCGAGGAGCTTAAGAAGCTGGCGAAGACCCGGGTACGATTCATCATCAGCAGCGACGCCCATTCCCCACAAAGAGTCGGCACCTTCGTTCCCGGCCTGAAAAGAGCTATGGAGGCCGGAGTGGATCCCGCCCGCATTGACAACTTAGAGGAGATATAGCATGGATTTTATCATCGTCACCGGTTTATCAGGGTCCGGCAAGAGCCAGGCAATGAACTGCCTGGAGGACCTGGGGTTTTACTGCATCGACAATCTGCCCCCGGCTCTGATCAAAAACTTCATAGATCTGGCGGTCCAGGACAAGATGAAGATCGAAAAGGCGGCCTTCGGCATCGACATCCGGGGCGGTGAGTTCTTTGATGATCTGAAGAAAGGCTTAGAAGAGCTGAAGGAAGCGGGTATGCGGTTCAAGGTACTTTTTCTCGAAGCCTCCGACGAAGTGCTGATCCGCAGATACAAGGAGACTCGCCGGGTCCATCCCCTGGCTACTGACGGCAGCATACCGGACGGTATCGCCAGGGAAAGGGAGAAGCTCATGGACATCCGCAAAGTGGCGGATTACATCGTGGATACCTCAATGATGAAGGTGGCCCAGTTCCACGAAGAACTCCGAAATATCCTGTCATCCGACGAGGCCACGGGATTTACCATCACCATCCAATCCTTCGGTTATAAGCATGGGATCCCACTGGATGCGGATATAGTGTTCGACCTGAGGTTCATTCCCAACCCCTATTACCTGCCCAGTTTGCGCAACCTTACGGGCAACAGCCAGAAGGTTCGCGACTATGTGATGAAGTTTCCGCAGACACGGAACTTCGTAGATAAGGCTTACGCCATGATTGAAGAGCTGATCCCATTCTACATAAAAGAAGGGAAGGCAAACCTGGTATTGGCTTTTGGCTGCACGGGAGGGCAGCACCGATCTGTAGCCATGGCCAACTTGTTCACGGAGATGTTCCAGGAAGCGGGGAGGAGGATATTGACCATTCACAGAGACCTATAATATAATCTATAGGAACAGTTATCACGCTAAATGAAAAGAAGGAGTCATTTAACATGGAAAAATTGATTATCACCGCATGTATTTGCGGCGCAGAAGTTACTAAGGAGCACAATCCTGCAGTACCTTACACCATTGAAGAAATCGTAAGAGAGGCAAAATCCGCTTATGACGCTGGAGCCTCCATAATCCACTTACATGTACGTTGGGATGACGGTACACCGACACAGGATACAGCCAGATTCCAGGAAGCAATAGATGCGATCAGAGCTGTCTGCCCGGATGTTATCATCCAGCCTTCCACAGGAGGAGCCGTAGGAATGACAGACCTTGAGCGTCTGGCTTCCACAGATGTAGTTCCCACACCGGAAATGGCTACACTCGACTGCGGTACGTTGAACTTCGGCGGGGATGATATCTTTGTCAACACGGATAACACCATCATGAACTTTGCAAAGATCATGAAGGAAAAAGGCATCAAGCCTGAATTAGAAGTCTTCGATAAGGGCATGGTCGATATAGCATTGAAAGTGGACCGCAAGGGCCTTCTGGTACATCCCCTGCACTTTGACTTCGTTCTGGGCGTACAGATGACTGCAACCCTGAGAGATCTGGCCTTCATGGTTGGCAGCATTCCGCCGGGATCCACCTGGACTGCCTGTGGAATCGGCAGATACAACTATGAGATAGCTGCAGGTGCCATCATCATGGGTGGTCACGTGAGAGTCGGATTTGAAGACAGCCTCTACCTGGAAAAAGGTGTCCTGGCAAAGAGTAACGGCGAGATGGTAGAAAAAGTAGTTCGTCTGGCCAAGTTCTTTGGCAGAGAGATCGCTACACCGGACGAAGCCAGAAAGATCCTGAGCATCGGCCAGTAAAATAAGCTTGCGGGGACCTGCGGCGACAGCGAAGCGGGTCCCTTTTTGTATAGTTTTACAGGAGAAACCAATGTCGTTTTCAGCAGATGTGAAAAATGAAATAGCCCGTTCCCCGGAAGAAAAAAAGTGCTGTATGCTGGCGGAGATCGCTGGCTTCATTCGTATGTGCGGTTCTGTAAAACTGTCCGGCGGTGGCAAGCTGGATCTTAGGATCACTACGGAAAATCCTGCAATTGCAAGGCTGTTTCTTCTGAGGATCAAGAGCTATTTTGGTGTTGGTGCCAATCTCCAGATAAGGCGGCGCAATTTGCTGAAGAAGGGCCACACTTACGAACTGACCATCGGAGCAGAGGATAACGCGGAGCAGATCCTCAGAGAGACCGGAATACTCCGGGTGAAGGAAGGCTGCAATTACTTTCCCGACGATATCTCTTCGGATCTCACGAAATCAAGGTGCTGCAAAAGAGCATATTTACGAGGGACCTTTCTTGGCGCCGGCACCATAAGCCATCCGGATAAGAGCTATCATATGGAGATCGTATGCAGCAGTGAGACACTGGCAAACGATCTGAAGCGGCTGATCAACAGCTTTGGGTTCCGGTCCAAGGTGACGGCCAGAAAGAACAGCTTCGTAGTCTACCTGAAGGAAAGCGAACAGATCAGTGATTTTCTGGCATTGCTCGGCGCAAACAACCAGGTCATGGAATTTGAAAATGTACGTATTGTAAAAGAGCTTCGCAACAAGACTAACCGTATCGTCAACTGTGAGAGCGCAAATTTGGACAAGACTATTGACAGCGCCGCCAGGCAGATCGAAACTATCCGGTTGATCGAGTCAAAAGTGGGTCTTACCAATTTGCCGGAGAAGCTGCGGGAGATAGCCCTGCTCAGGCTGGACAATCCGGAGAGCTCGCTGACAGAGCTGGGGCAGATGCTGGAGCCACCCTTAAAGAAATCCGGCGTAAACCATAGATTTCGGAAGATCGAAGAAATAGCAGAAACACTCCGATAGAAAGGAGGACAAAAGGATGTCTATTATTGCTGCCTATATCGTTCCACATCCGCCATTGATCGTACCGGAAGTGGGAGGAGGCCAGGAAAAGAAAATTCAAAATACCATTGATTCCTATCATCGTATTGCCAGAGAAATAGGAGAGCTTAAGCCGGAAACTGTGGTGGTGATCACACCTCATTCCATCATGTATCAGGATTATATCCACGTTTCTCCGGGAAGCAGTGCCAGGGGAGATCTGCTCAAATTCGGCGATAACAAGACCCGGATCCAGGTGAGCTATGACAGTGAACTGGTGAGCCTCATCGAGGAACTGGCGGCGGAGGAAGGAATTTCTGCCGGTACTCTGGGAGAGAGGGATAAAAAGCTGGACCACGGAACTATTGTCCCGCTCTTTTTCATCGGGCAGTATCTGCAGGATCATCGTGTTGTGCGGGTGTCCATTTCAGGTTTATCACCCCGGGAACATTATCGCTTCGGTAAATGTATAAAGGCCGCTGCAGAAAGGCTATCCCGCAGGACCGTTATCGTGGCCAGCGGTGACCTCTCGCATCGTCTAATAGAGGAGGGGCCGTACAGCTTTGCAGAGGAAGGTCCCGCCTTTGATAAACTGGTGACGGAGGCAATGGCGGCAGGGGATTTCCTGACCTTCATGCAGTTTGAAGAGGGCTTTGCCGAAGCCGCCGGAGAGTGCGGGCTGCGGTCATTTATCATAATGGCAGGGACCCTGGATGGCATGTCGGTAGATTCGGAATTGCTTTCCTATGAGGGACCTTTTGGCGTCGGTTATGCTGTTGCCGCGTTTTATCCCGGGGAAAGTGAGGATGCCCGGCGTATCGATGTGCTGTATGAGGAAGAAGGGAAAATGGAGAGAGAACAGATCCGTGCTGAAGAGGATGAGTATGTCAGCCTTGCCCGACTGTCTCTGGAGTCCTATGTGCGCGGCAGAAAATATATTGAACGACCTCCGGGGCTTTCAAAGGAACTGACAAAGCAAAGGGCGGGTGTTTTTGTATCCTTGAAAAAGGAAGGCCGGTTAAGAGGGTGCATCGGAACCATCAGTCCCGTGGAGGACAGCATCGCCGATGAGATCATCCGTAACGCAGTAAGCGCCGGCACAGGGGATCCGCGGTTTGACCCGGTGACGGAGGATGAGCTTTCTGAGCTGATCTACAGCGTGGACGTATTGGGAGACCCGGAGCCCATTCAGTCCATGGAAGAATTGGATGTGGTCCGTTATGGCGTGATCGTCTCCAGGGGAAGAAAGCGGGGATTGCTGCTTCCCAATCTGGAAGGTGTTACCACTCCGGAACAGCAGGTGGAGATCGCCTTGAAAAAGGCAGGTATCTCTCCTCACGAGGATTATCAGATGGAGCGGTTTGAGGTGGTGCGTCACAAATGAGTGAAGGAGTTCTGTGTACCGTCTGCCCGCGAGGCTGTGTGATCCGGGAGGGTCATAGGGGTTATTGCGGGGCAAGAGCCAATCATGACGGCGAAACAATAGCGGAGAACTATGGAAAGATTACCTCCATGGCACTCGACCCCATAGAGAAGAAGCCCTTGAGGCGGTTTCGCCCCGGGAGCTTTATTCTTTCCGTGGGCAGCTATGGGTGTAATCTTCGCTGCTCTTTTTGCCAGAATTACAGGATCTCCATGGAATATGATTCAGCCGGGTGCATGGAAATCATGCCCCAAAAACTAGTAGACAAAGCACTTGAGCTGGTTCCGGAAGGAAATGTGGGCATAGCCTATACGTATAATGAACCCCTGATTGGCTATGAGTTTGTCAGAGATTGCTCTGGGCTGGCCCATGAGAAAGGGTTAGCCAATGTTGTGGTGACAAACGGTTATATCAATGAGAAGCCATTTGAGGAGCTGTTGCCCCTGATCGATGCATTTAACATCGACCTGAAAAGCTTTTCACAGGCGTTTTATAAAAAGATTGGCGGAAATCTGGAAGTGGTGAAGGACTCTATCCGTCTTGCCGCAAGTCAGAGCCATGTAGAAGTGACGACCCTGATCATTGGCGGAGAGAACGACAGTGAAGAGGAAATGAGAGAGCTTTCCAAATGGCTGGCATCGGTGGATCCGGAAATCCCTTTGCATATCTCCCGGTTCTTTCCCGCATACAAGATGTCGGATCGCAGCCCCACTCCATCGGACAAGATATTGAAGCTGACTGCCATTGCAAGGGAGCGGCTGCGGTACGTCTACTCAGGCAACCTGTAAGCAGGATATAACCAGAATCGCAGAAGACGAAGGGAATAGGGACATTTAATGAAGTTAACGAAAGAAGAAAGATCATGGATCTTGTATGACTGCGGCAATTCAGCGTATTCTATGGCTGTTACAACAGCGTTGCTGCCCATCGTATTCGGAATGTTTGATAACGTACAGAGCAACATGGATCTGGGGTATTTCAATTCCATTGCCAGCATATTAATAGCTGTGTTAAGCCCTGTACTGGGAACCATAGCAGATTACAAGGATAAGAAAAAAAGGTTTTTTATCTTCTTCGCAGCCCTTGGCCTGATCTGTACGACCTCATTGGCCTTTGTTTCCCCCGAGAGCGGGCACTGGCAGCTGCTGGTTCTGTTCTATGTCTTATCGGCAGTAGGTTTTTCCGGGGCAAATATTTTCTACGACTCATTCCTGGTGGACATTACAACCGATGAACAAATGGACAAGGTTTCCGCAAACGGCTTTGCCTTCGGATATATCGCAAGTATCATCCCCTTTGGGATTAGTCTGATACTGATCTTCTATCTGGGGATGGATAAGGTCATCGGCTATCAGATCGGCTTCATCGTAACGGCCTTATGGTGGGGACTCTTTACCATTCCAATAATCAGGAATGTGAAGCAGAAACACTATATTGAACCTGAGCCAAGACCGGTCATCAACAGCTTTAGAAGGCTCCGGGATACCTTTAAGAATATCAGGCAGTACAAAACAGTGTTTATCTTTTTGGTCGCATATTTCCTCTACATTGACGGGGTGGATACGATCATCAAGATGGTTGTGCCCTATGCCACGGCGGTTTTAGGAGAAAATTCCCTTGATACCTTCACGCTGCTCGGGATTTTGCTGGTCATCCAGATAATTGCTTTTCCATGTGCCATCCTTTACGGGAATCTGGCGAAGAAATATTCCACAGGAACTATGATAGTGGTTGGTATTATAACCTACATAATTTCCTGCATGGCAGCATTTTTCATCACTTCTGTCTGGCATATTTTCATCCTTGGTGCCATGATAGGGTCTGCCCAGGGCGGGATTCAGGCTCTTAGCAGATCTTACTACGCTAAAATTATTCCCAAGGATAATTCCAATGAGTTCTTCGGCTTTTATAATATCTTCGGTAAATTTGCAGCAATTATAGGGCCGGGAGTCATGGCTCTGACAACAACTTTAACGGGCAATGCACGGTATAGTATTTTGTCTATCATCCCCTTATTTATTGCCGGACTTATTGTATTTAACAAATTACCGAAGGAACAGCCTAAGAATCGTTGAAATCAGGAGGTATGAAGATGGGAGGATCAGGGACAGGGATAGCCAGACATGTATTTGTAATTTCTTATGACGGCTTTTCCGAGGACAATTGGGAAATGGCGAAGGGCCTTCCGAATATGTCCAGATTGCTTGCGAAGGGTGCATTTTGCACGAGCCTGCGGAGCGTTTATCCTTCCCTGACATATGTGGTCCATTCCACAATGGTAACAGGAGTATATCCGAACAGACATGGCGTCACGCACAACAACCCTTTTCAACCTTTCGTGGCAGAAAAGAATCAGCGATGGCATTGGTTCAGAGACAGCATTAAAGTACCGACTATATATGATGCAGCAAAAAAGGCCAGTATGCGCACAGCGGGTATCCTTTGGCCGGTCACCGGAAAGGCTTCCATAAGGTATAATATACCTGAAATAGCTGCAATCAATGGTGAAAACCAGGCACTGAAGGTCTTGAAAAATGGCAGCCCGCTTTTCACTGCCGGTATGGAATTAAAATACGGACGTGTACGAAGGGGGATCGAAGAGCCCTATCTGGACGATTTTTCAACCTTATGCACCACGGACACGATCAGGAGGAAGAGACCCCATCTCATGCTGGTGCATCTGATCGATCTGGATGATGCAAAGCACAGGTATGGAACGGATAGTCCGGAAGTTCATGCTGCAATAAAACGCATGGACAAAAGGCTGGGGGATATTATGGAAGCGGCTGAGCAAGCCGGTATAGAGAAGGACACGGTCTTTATTGTAGTAGGAGACCATGGACATTTGGATGTGAGATACAAGGTGCATCTCAATAACCTGCTAAAGGAACATGGTCTGATCGATAGTGAGAGCAAGTATTGGAGAGCCTATTTTCAGAGTGCGGGTGGATCTGCCTATTTACACATAAAGGAAGATGATAAGGAGGCAGAGAAGCTGGCCGTAGAAATTCTTCAAAATGCCATGAAGGAGGATAAATACGGGATAGAGTCCTCCTATTCCAGAGATGAGCTCGATGGCCTCCACGTGGACAAAGCCGCCCGATACATGGTTGAGGCCAGGAAGGGATACAGCTTTGAGGATAGTATAACTGATGCAACCATTGATGATTTAGAAGGAAAAGGGATCAGATACGCAACACATGGATATTCGCCGGACAAAGATAACTATAGATGCAATTTGATAATTTCCGGAGAAAAGATTAGAAGCGGATATCAATTGGGAAATATAGAAATGGTTGACCTTGCACCTACTATTTCCAAGATACTGGGGATCCCGTTTACGGATTGTGATGGCAGAAGCCTGGATGAAATATTTGAAAACAGATGATCGTGAAAGGAAAGAACAAACACATATGATGAATAAAGGTGAAAAGTACGAAATCGAGATAACAGACCTGGGCAATAACGGCGAAGGAATAGGCCGAATAGACGGTATGGCTGTCTTTGTTCCGGGAGCCCTTCCCGGAGACCGCATAATGGCCGAGATCACAGAGACAAAAAAGAGCTTTGCGAAAGGAAAGCTGACTGAAATCTTATCGCAGTCTTCTTTCCGTGTAGAGCCTTCTTGTATATATGCAGACCGCTGCGGTGGATGTGGCTTGCAGGGGATGACTTATGAGGGGCAGCTTACCTTAAAAAAGAAATGGGTCATAGATCGCCTTGCGAGGATCGGTGGTGTGGAGGATCCCAAAGTTTTGGATGTGATAGGGATGGAAGAACCCTGGCGTTATCGCAACAAGGTTCGTTATACTGTGTCGAGGATAAGCGGTCCTGAGAAAAAGCTGCGGGGTTGTAACCTTGGCTTTAGCAGGAAGATGAGCCATGAGATCATAGATTGTGAAAGCTGCATGCTTCAGACGGAAGTGGCTGACCGAATCGCGCAAGCTGTGAGAGAATACGTGAAGGCAACGAAAATTCCTATTTACGACGAAAAGACCGGGACCGGAGTCTTGCGTCACGTGGTGGTAAAGACAGCCTTTGGTACAGGAGAGGTAATGGTGATATTGGTTGCAACGGAGCGCCGGATCCCTGCTGTTGAGCTGTTGATCGATGGGATCGAGGACGCACTGGAAGGCCTTGATTTTTATCTGGAAAGTCTGATCCTGAATGTAAATAAACAGAGGAAGGGACCGGAAATGGGCAAGGATAGTATCACCCTGGCCGGCAAGCCCACCATCATGGACCGATTGATGGATATGGATTTTGAGATTTCGCCTCTTTCCTTCTATCAGGTCAATCCGATACAAACTGAGAAACTCTATAAAAAAGTGAGCGAATATGCTGCGCTGTCGGGAACGGAAACAGTGCTGGATCTCTATTGCGGAGTGGGGACCATCGGTCTCACGCTGGCAGACAAAGCAAAGCGCGTCATCGGCATTGAGTCTGTAAAGTCAGCCATAATCGATGCAAATCGGAATGCTACGATCAACGGCATCGTTAATGCGGAGTACATCCATGGAAAAGCGGAGGAGGAACTGCCAAAGCTATTGGGCCAGGGCGTCCAGGCTGACGTAGTCATTCTGGACCCGCCACGGGCCGGCTGTGATCCGGCTCTTCTTGGGGCCGTGGCGGCGGCCGGGCCGTCCCGCATCGTATACGTCTCCTGCGACCCGGCCACCCTGGCCCGGGACATCAAAATCCTGACTCAGCAGGGCTATCGCTTCGTGGAGGCCCAGCCCGTGGATATGTTTCCGCATACAGGGCACGTGGAGTGCGTAGTATTGATG
>DCUA01000124.1:0-3617 GCA_002329675.1 Firmicutes bacterium UBA1426
AGCCCAACCCCTTCCCCATGAGCATCTATGACAACATTGCCTATGGTCCTAGGACCCACGGCATTCACTCCAAGGTCAAGCTGGATGAAATCGTAGAGAGGTCTCTGCGAAATGCGGCTATTTGGGATGAAGTAAAAGATAGGCTCAAAAAGAGTGCACTCAGCATATCCGGAGGTCAGCAGCAGAGGGTTTGCATTGCCCGCGCATTGGCTGTGGAGCCGGAAGTTCTTTTAATGGATGAGCCTACAAGTGCTCTGGATCCCATATCTACATCAAAGATCGAAGACCTTGTACTGGAATTGAAAGAAGACTATACTATTATTATCGTAACCCATAACATGCAGCAAGCTGCCAGGGTTTCCGACAATACAGCCTTCTTCCTTTTGGGCGAAGTGGTAGAGTTTGGAGATACAGAGAGCTTATTCTCAATACCCCAAGACAAGAGAACAGAAGACTATATTACAGGGAGGTTTGGATGATGCGGAACCGGTTTGATATACAGCTGGATCAGCTGAATACAGAGCTGATTATGATGGGGTCATTGATCGAAGCCTCGATCAACAAGGCAATCAAGGCTCTGATCGAGCAGGATAAGGACCTGGCAAAGCAGGTCATGCAAGGAGACCGGGAGGTCGATGAAAAGGAGAAGGAAATCGAAAGTCTTTGTTTAAAGCTGCTGCTTCAACAGCAGCCTGTGGCAAAGGACTTGCGCCTTATATCCGCGGCGTTGAAGATGATTACGGATATGGAACGCATAGGCGACCAGGCGGCAGATATTTCTGAAATCGCTGTCTACCTGTCCGAAGGTCCATTCATTAAGAAGCTGGAGACCATCCCCCAGATGGCTAAAGAAACCATCAAAATGGTTTCGGGCAGCATCGATGCTTTCGTTCGCAAGGATCTGGATCTGGTGGAATCCGTCATCGCGGCAGATGATACCGTGGATGATCTTTTTGTTGTAGTAAAGGATGATTTGTTTCAAATGATTCGCGAAAATCCCGACAACGGAGGGCAGGCGATGGATCTTCTGATGATTGCCAAATACCTTGAGAGAATCGGGGACCACGCCACAAATATTGCAGAATGGGTGAAGTTTTCCATAACAGGTAAACACGTCGGAGCAGACTACGCTTAACTCAAGAACGGGAAGGATGAACGGGATATGATTTACTGTGTAGAAGATGAAGACAACATCAGGGATTTGGTGGTATATGCGCTTCAGACAGGTGGTTTTGAGGCAGCAGGGTTTGCCGACGGAGAGAGCTTTATGCGAGAGCTGGCGCTACGCAAGCCCACTTTGATTTTGCTGGACATCATGCTGCCGGGAGAAGACGGAATATCCATACTGTCCCGTCTTAAGAAGCAGAAAGATACGCAGGATATCCCTGTAATCATGCTCACGGCAAAAAGCGCCGAATACGACAAGGTGCAGGTGCTGGATTTAGGGGCCGATGATTATATTACAAAACCCTTCGGCGTGATGGAGCTTCTGTCTAGGGTCAAGGCTGTGCTTCGCAGATATTTGCCTAAAGGGAAGGAAGAGGAAATTCGCATCGGTGAGGTTGAGTTGGATCTAAAAAGTCACAGAGTTACTGTAGGTGGTGCTGAGGTCATTCTCACATTAAAAGAGTTTGAGCTTCTCCACTATATGATGGATAATATGGGGATCGTGCTATCCCGGGATAAGATTTTAGAAGTGATCTGGGGTTATGATTATGGCGGAGAAACTCGTACGGTAGATGTTCACGTCAGCAGTCTTCGGACAAAGCTTGGCTCTTTTGGGGATATGATTGAGACTGTTAGAGGTATCGGCTACAGAATAGAGGCAAACAAATGAGAAAGCGGATCTTTATCAGCATGTCGTTGGTGGCAATTTTAACGGTAGTACTTTCGATTACAGCGCTTTCATTGATCATGTATCAGCAGCTCACGGAAGACATGGAGAGGGAGCTGAGCAACCAGGCATTTTATCTGCAGGCAGGAGTAACTGAAAGTGGTGCCGACTATCTTAATAGAATAGAAGGAGCAGATAGAGAGTCCAGGATCACACTCATTGATTCTGCGGGGAAAGTCCACTTTGACAATAGGGCGGTAGCAGAGGCAATGGAAAACCACGGCGACCGGCCTGAGGTGAAAGAGGCAATTGCCTCGGGGAGTGGACACGATGTTCGCCTATCAGAAACAGTAGGTAGTTATACCTACTATTTCGCCCTGAGGTTGGATGATGGAAATATCCTTCGGGTGGCCAGCACCACTGACAGTATACTAGCGGCACTGGCAAACAGTGCGCCCACAATGCTGGGAATAATCTTTGTCATTTTATGTATTGCAGTGGTCTTTGCCAGGTATCAGACCAGACTTATCGTACGACCCATTAACGAAATCGATCTTGAAAATCCCATTGATAATGAAGTCTATGATGAACTAGCTCCCTTGTTGATCCGTATCCATCACCAGAATGACTCCATTAAGAATCAGATTAAAGAATTGCAGCAAAAAAAGCAGGAGTTTGATGAGATTACAGAAAAAATGGCAGAGGGTCTGGTGGTAATGGATGATTTGGGGAATATCCTCTCAATTAATAAAAGTGCGCTGTATTTTCTGGGAAGAGAAGAAAGACAGCAGGGGTTTGCATTACAAAGGGGAAGAGAAGGACCACATCTTTCTGTTCTGAACCGCAGCCTTTCCCTGCAGAGAATGGTCAACACCGCGTTGACGGGAGGCGCGACAGAAGAGCTCTTTGCGGAAGGAGAGAGGCAGTACCAGATCAGAGCGACTCCCACCATAGTGGAAGGCAAGGCGAAAGGTGCGATTTTGCTGATTCTGGATGTTACGGAACAGCAG
Organism: Firmicutes bacterium UBA1426; assembly: GCA_002329675.1. Lineage (GTDB taxonomy): Bacteria > Bacillota > Clostridia > Peptostreptococcales > Anaerovoracaceae > UBA1426. Next base: position 2,845 of record DCUA01000124.1, read on the forward strand.
AAAGCGGAACAAATTCGCAGAGAGTTCACAGCTAATGTCTCACACGAATTGAAAACACCTCTCACAGCTATTTCCGGATATGCGGAACTGATGAAGGATGGAATGGTACGGCAGGAAGATATAACCGCATTTGCGGGGAAAATTTATGATGAATCTGCGGGATTGATTGCTCTGGTTGAGGATATCATACGATTGTCGCAGCTGGATGAGCGGAATATACCATTTGTTATGACAGAGGTGGATCTAAAGAAGTTAGCCAACAAAGTAAGAGAAAAGCTTGCCCCCTTGGCAGCACTCAAGAATGTTCAGATAGAAGTGCAGGGTGACGGAAGCACAGTTATGGGAGTGGAGACACTTCTGGAAGAGCTTATCACCAACCTCTGTGATAATGCAATCAAGTACAACCGTGAGAACGGTACGGTATGTATCCTGGTTTCTGATGAGAATGAGGGGACCCTTCTGTCTGTTGAGGATACAGGGATTGGAATTCCGGGAGAGCATCACGATAGGATTTTTGAACGGTTTTATCGTGTAGATAAAAGTCATTCCAAACAAACAGGGGGCACAGGGTTAGGGTTGTCCATAGTAAAACACATCGCTGGCTATCACCGTGCGGGTATTGATATGGAGAGTACACCAGATAAAGGAACCCGTTTTACGATCCTGTTCCCTAAAAGGCCTTAGAAAGAAAATCTCTATAAGCATTCGATTGGCTTGAAAACATTGGTAAATATGTAGAAAATAAATGATGTTTATGTTATAATTTGTTGTAA
>DCUA01000124.1:3636-8445 GCA_002329675.1 Firmicutes bacterium UBA1426
AAAGGATTTAATTTTTGGTCTGTTACTATCACACTGATTGCATGGTTCGTGATTGTCCTTGCAATTTCTTTTACGCATTTTTATGCTTCTATGAACGAGCAAACTGAGGAGCATGCATCCACCTCCCTTCATGATGTTTCAACAGGTATCGCAAAGATTATGGAGACAAAGATTGAAGGGCAATGGGCTACTCTGGCACCTGTGGCCAGGTATGCCGGAGAAGAGGAGGACATGCTCAACTCAGAGATCCTCATCCGTATCATGGACGACATGAAAGACACTACGAGCTTTTCCGTGATTTTCGTTGCAGATGAACAGGGCAATTCCATCAATAACTCAGGTGTCAACGTAGATGTATCGACTCGATATTACTATAAAACATCTATGCAGGGTTATAACCACATCTCTCAGATATTGCAGAATAGCATAACCGGTGAGGATGTGTTCGTCTTTTCCAGCCCGGTCTACGGTAATTCCGGGATACAAGGGGTATTGGGAGCAGCGATTCGTGTCAAGGATTTTCAAGAACTTCTGGATCCTTCCATTTTCGATGGAATGGGTTATGTGTATATTATTTCGGGAAGTGGGGATGTACTGGTAGAGCCCATCCTCGAAGACCAGCCTATCAATGAACAAAATGTTATGACCTTTATTGATCGTGCGGAAAATGAAAGCAATGTCACTGTCAGAAGGCTAAAAGAGGATATGAGGCTCCGGCAGAAGGGGTACCTTACATTTGTCACTGGCGGAAACGCGCACAATATTTATTATATGCCTTTGGGGATTAATGATTGGTACATTTTCTGCGGTGTGCCACAAAGCTATTTTGCACAGCAGTCTTCCGAACTGGACGGGATCGCATTTTTATTGAGCGTCGGAATTCTCATTGCGTTGGCGCCGTTAATCCTCTTTCTTTGGATAGGTGAAAGGCTGAGGAAGGCAGATTTACTGAAAAGAAATAAGGAGCTGCAATGGAATGAAGAGCGTTTTCGTATTGCAGCCTCACTTTCGGACAACATTATCTTCGAAGCGGATCTGGTAAACAACACAATGCTATTTCCCAACGGTTTTAAAAACCGCATGGGCTATGAGCCGATGACGCAGGACTTTCCATATGCTATTGTCGAAGCAGGACATATCCATCCTGATGATGCAGAGGCCTTTATCGAGATGCATACCAACATTCCTCCCTTTACGGAGAAGCTGTCCGGGGAGTTCCGCATCAAAAGAGAAGGCGAAGACTATATTTGGCACCGGATTGAAGAGAAACTTCTAACCAATGAAAAAGGACAGGCCATACGCAGCATAGGCAGCGTGCTGAATATAGATGACGAAAAGAAGGCATTGGCGCTATTGGAAGCCAGGACTCAGATAGAGTGTGCTTCCGGCTTGTATAACAAGCAGGCGACAGAGATTTTCATTAAAAAATTCCTCGAAGAAGAACCCAGAGGAACTCATGCTATGATTGTCTTCGATATCGATGAATTCAAATCTGTAAATGATTCCTTGGGACATGTTCACGGGGATCAGGTCATCTCCGGCTTGTCCGATGTTTTGAGAAATCAGTTCCGGGCCACAGACATTCTGGGGAGGATCGGCGGGGATGAGTTTATGGTATTCCTCAAAAATATCCCTAACGAACTCTTTGTAGCGGCTAAAATTGCGAAAATACGAAATATCATAACAAAGATGCATCAAGTAGGCGTTAGTGCGGGTATCGCTATCTATCCCCAGGACGGGACCACCTATTTGGAACTGTATAACCATGCGGATATAGCTATGTATTCGGTAAAGAAAAACGGTAAGAACGGCTTTGAATTCTATGTGGACATCGCTAAGAACAACGAGGACGAATCGTAACCTCTCCGGAGCGGAGCGTTTCCCTTGAGCCATCCGTTTTCTCTATGATAAGCGCACCTTTTGAGTCGATGTCCAAAGCTTTGGCTTCGTAGTTCTCGTCACCCCGATGAACGGTTATCCACTTACCGGTGATGAAGCTGCGAGCCCTGTACTCATCCATTAATTCCTGAGAACCTAAATGAGGAAGTAGCTTGAAGAGTTCATCCAGTATGGCAGCCGCCAAACGGTTTCGCGAAACAGAGCACTGCGCAGGTAACAGAGAACCCGCAGTGTTTTTTATTTCTTCAGGAAAATGTTCAGTTGTAACATTAATGCCTATACCCAGTATCAGTGTTTCCACAACCCCGGTCTGGATATCGGACATGGCTTCCGTCAGGATGCCACAGACCTTTCGTTCCCCCACAAATATATCGTTGACCCACTTGATACCTGCTTCGATCTCTAATACCTTATAGAGGGCTCTGCATACGGCAACGGCGGCGGCGGTGGTGGTCAGGGCCGCCTCTTCGGCGGTCCCTCTGGGCCGCAGGACAATGCTCATGTATACGCCTGTACCCATGGGGGAGAAAAAGCTGCGGCCCAGCCGGCCACGGCCCTCTGTCTGTTCTTCAGCCAGTACGATGGTGCCCTGGCCGGCGCCCCCCACCGCCATTTTCTTGGCTTCCTGATTTGTAGACCCAATGCTTTTGAAAACGTGGATCTTGTCCCGTGTTATGGTAGGATTCTGAGCCCAGAGAAGTAATCCTTCGGCCGAGAGAATATCGCTGCTTTCGGAAAGAGAATACCCCTTGTTGGTAGTCGCCTGTATGTCATAGCCTTCTTTGCGAAGCTCCTCTATGCTCTTCCAGACTGCTGATCTGGAGAGGTGAAGCTTCTTTGCAATGTCAGAACCCGATAGGGCTTGTCCCCGGTTTCCTTCCAATAAGGCCAGTATTTTCGATTTTGTGGATGTCATAATAACCTCCTGGCTAGTGGGCTTTTATATATAATAACCGTTAACTGAGCAGAACGTCAACCACGGGGACAGACCCCGTGGCTGCTTTTGCCCCCATGGGGNNCGGATCCAAAGAACTGGATGAAAACGGGCTCCTGGCCTTCCATGGCAGCATATACCTCCGGCTTGAGCATAGACCCCAGATCATCGAGAGAGAAAGAAAAACTCTGTATTCCTGCAACATAAGGTGCAATATCGTAAAGTGGGAAATAAACGATCAAATTCTGTCCATTGATTAAAAAGTGATAGTTGCCATTATATCCGGCTACTGTATCTGCCGCATTCTCAAAATAGTAGTCGCCCTCAGCGATTTCCGATAATATTTTATGGGTCACATATTCAAGTCCATCGGAATCATCCTGAAAGAGTTCAGGAAAAGTATAAATTTGTCCGGTATTAGTGTTAAAGGTATAGCTATCCAACCAGTACAGACCGTGAGCACCACCGGTGTAATTATCCCAGCTGATCCAAAGGGAAGCGATATCCTTGTTATGGAAGTATTGATAGCTGCTGTTCAAAGAGGCTGAAAAACCCTCTCTGCCTTCCAGTTCGCGAGCCGCGTTCCTTACTTCCTCTGCTGCAGCTTCTACCTTTTCTTTGATATCAGCGTTCAGCGCATCGGCGCCGGGAAGGCCCTTAAGAATCGGGTATTCGGCATTAATATTCAAGTGTTCACCGCTTTCCTGTAAGTAAGAGGACTCCACTGAAAAGGTACCCGTATTGGAGCCGGATGGGTTATCGTTGCAGCCCATAAGTCCTGTAGTTCCAATCAAAATGATCATCGAGACCAACAGCCATCTATGTAGTTTCATTTCATTACTCCTTTCTGGATAGTGAGGAGGGAAGCGATCCATCCGATAATCCGAATTTTATAGTACTATATTATTAAAGGATCATTGAGAATAGCATCTTTTGAAAAAAATATATATTCAAGGCCTTGACAACAGTGAGAGTAAGGAATACTATTTACTAAGTTAGTAAATTACTAAATTAGTAAATCTAAACCAGGAAGGATCATTAGCTGCACTGGGTATACCCCTTTGGAAGCTGCTGATAGACAACCTCCTGATTGGTAAAGGAGACCAAGATGAAAATACCTACAAATTTAAAGCATAAACCAGTAATCGTATCGGAGAATTATGAGAATATCGACGGGCGCTCCGCCTATAATACCGATGCAAAAGGTCTGTCACTGGGCCTGGCGCAATGGAATGATAGGGGGAAAGTTGACATCTCTGCAAAAGTGTGGCGCTATACCGGTGAAAAATGGTCGAGGCAATCAGAAGAGCTGCCTCTGCACAGAGTGCTGGATCTGGCAATCTTTGTGTGCAGAGCACAACAGTACTTCCGCGAAGCCTACCGTTTTCCCAAACTGTACGATCCTGAGAACCCGGCCATCGACCGGGTGGGCCTTCAGGGTGATGCCATGTCCTTAGAGGTCTGCACTGCCAATGAGAAAATAGACGAAGATATTCGTTTGTTCCGTGATGCGCTTGCAAAGGACGATGAACTTCTGGGTGAGCGCCTGAGCGTATTATCACGCATCTTAAAGGAGCTGGGGTACTAGAGCCCGGCGAAGGAGACCTAAGAAAATGGAAAAACAGCGAAAAAAAGAGATCATAACCGAATACAAACAGAAAAAAAGCACAGGAGGTGTTTACCGCATCTACAATAAGGAAACGGGTAAGGGTTTCATTAAAGGAGATGAAAACCTGGAAGCCGTAGAGAATCGCCTCCTCTTCTCCCAGAAGATCAATTCTGCTTTTACGATTGTCATGGCAAGGGAATGGGCAGAATATGGGCCGGATTGCTTTGCTATGGAGATCCTGGAGGAGACGAAAATCGGCGATGAAGAAAGCCCCCGGGCATTCAAGGATCGTCTGAAAAAACTCGAAGAGAAGTGGAAGGAAAGATATACTCCTGAGCAGTTGTACTGACAACCACGGGGACAGACC
>DCUA01000026.1:0-2841 GCA_002329675.1 Firmicutes bacterium UBA1426
TTTTCTATAACACACTGTTGATTTTTGTGACCCTTTGCTTTTCTCTGGTGGTCAGGCACCGCATTTTCTACTATGTTGTGGCCTCTGCGCTTTGGCTTGCGCTTGGTATCACCAACGGTGTGGTCCTGAGTTTTCGGATGACGCCCTTTACCGTATCGGATCTGGCTCTTTTGGAAAATGGGCTTTCCATACTGCCGAATTACATGACTACATGGCAGATTGTCCTTCTGATCATAGGGGTCCTTGCAGTTCTCGCCCTCTTTGTATTCACCTTTGCCCATGCTCCGAAGACAAGGGCGCCGATACCCTATAAGACAAACCTTCTGCTAATCATTATTTTTGTTCTCNNTCTTTTCGGGTGCGACGAACGCCGGAATTGAGAAAAGGTGGCTTTCCACATACTTTGGAAATCTGGGTTATGCTTACGAGGATTATGGCGTACCCTATTGCTTCCTTAATACCTGGCTCATTCGTGGCATCCCCATGCCCGAAGGGTACTCATCATATATGGTGAGAAAGATTTTCGATGATGGTATTCCCATGGGAAACCGAAATGCAGATCCATCAATTCCGGTTCTGCAGACAGTAGAGGGTGCTGCGAAAAGAAGACCTAACATGGTATTTGTCCAGCTGGAATCTTTTATAGACCCGACCATCATCGAAGATGTGACTTTTTCCAAAGACCCGGTTCCCAACTTTCACAGGCTGCAAAAGCAAGGCTCTGCCGGTTTTCTGAGAGTCCCCTCTGTGGGTGCGGGGACTGCCAACACAGAGTTCGAGGTCCTCACGGGAATGCGGATCCGTTCCTTTGGACCGGGAGAGTACCCCTACAAGACGATCATGAAGGACAGAACCTGCGAAAGTGTCAATTATGTCCTGAAAGACTTAGGTTACACATCTCACGCCATCCACAATCACAGAGGGGCCTTTTACGGAAGGAACATAGTGTTTTCGAACCTTGGATTTGATACTTTCACTTCCCTGGAATACATGAATAACGTTGAGCTGACACCAAAAAACTGGGCGAAGGATCACATTCTCATCGGAGAGATCCGTGCAGCCTTAGATTCTACGGAAGGTAAGGACTTCGTATTTGCCGTTTCGGTTCAGGGTCATGGCAAGTATCCGGAAGACAACCCATTGGAAGAGGAAGATATGGAGATTCGTATCACCGGCGGAATCGAAGATGAAGAGCAGCTCAATGCCATGGAATACTATGTGAACCAGATATACGAAATGGATAAGTTCGTGGGTGATCTGACCGAGGAGCTGAAAAACTACGAAGAGACAGTGCTGGTTTTTTACGGAGATCATCTGCCTGTGCTGAATCTCTCAGAAGCAGACCTGGAAGGGGGCTCTGTTTATGAGACGCAATATGTGGTCACGTCCAATTTCAACCTGGCAAAGATCGATGAAGATCTGACTTCTTACCAGCTGTCATCCAGGATATTTGAACTTTTGGGTATCCATAGCGGTATACTGAACTGGTACCATCAGACGAAGAGAGATTACGGGAATTATCTGGACAATTTAGAAATTCTTCAATATGATATATTGTACGGGAACTGCCATATCTACGGAGGAACCAACCCCTTTGAGCCCACAGAGCTTAAGATGGGTGTGAGGGATATCTATGTGGATAAGATATTCAACTTCGGGAAAAGCACCTATGTAGTCGGAGAGAATTTTACGCCCTATAGCAAGGTGGCCGTCAACGGGGACTTCGTCGACACAGTATTTGTAAATCCCACTATTCTCCGCATTCCCGATGGAGTCAGGAGCAAAGATCCCTTGGACTTCAGCATCAGTCAGGTGGGAAAATATAACACGGTGCTTTCCACGCTGGAAGATGTTGAGTGATGTTAGGAGGTGCTTTACAGGACATGAAAATCGAGAATATTACGCAGATTGCCAAGAAATTAGGAAAACAAGAAAGAGCCTGGGATAAGCCCGGCACTCTTTCCAAGCTCTTGAAGGTTCTGGCAGGGACGAAAAAATCATCCGGTAAATAACGCTAGATATAATTCCGGTCGATCGTGATAACGGCAAAATAGGTAGGCGAAAGCTCTTTGATCTTCTGATCCAGGAGCTTTTTCAATTCTGCGTCTGTATAAGGGCACTGAGAGTCTACAACTACATCAAAGATGATATTCTGATGATCGTATCCCGCTACGATGCGAAGATCATGGATCTCCGAAACTCCGCACAGGGGTGCTATGATTTCGTTGAGGTCACCATGGAGCTTAATAGTGAGCGGATCCTTGGTATCCAGGGGATCCATATGAGCTACTAGTTGAATTTTTAAGTCTTTGGCAATTTCTCGTTCGATATTGTCCACAACATCGTGGCTGGCAATTAGATCACCATGGGCGTCCACTTCGATATGCAAGGAGGCGAAAGTTCTCCCCGGCCCGTAATTGTGCACTACCAGATCGTGAATGCCAAGGACGCCGTCATGAGCCAGGACCCGCTCTCTGATCTCATTGACCAGTTCAGGGTCCGGGGTTCTGCCCAATAGAGGCGAGGATGTTTCCCCGATGAGCTGGATACCGGAATAAACAATGAAAAGGGCCACCAAAGCGCCTGTGACCCCGTCCGGATTAACATCAGTAAGCTTGCCTATGAGGAGGCTCAATAAAACCGCAATAGTGGAGATGACATCATTGCGGCTGTCGGTACCCGTTGCTTTGATGGCGGAAGAATTGATGGTTTCGCCGATTCGGATGTAGAAGAAGGCCTGCCATACCTTGATGATGATGGACAGGACGAGTACGATGACAAGGAGCCAACTGAATTCCACAGGTTCCGGAAAGCGTATTTTTTCAATGGATGTCATGAGCA
>DCUA01000026.1:2914-3239 GCA_002329675.1 Firmicutes bacterium UBA1426
AGGATAGCGACGCTGCTAAAGAGAAGCCCGGCAGCAATTTTGGCTCCCGAAAGGAGGACATTAGTGACGATACCTACTGCGCCGGCCAGCCGGCCGTAGCGGTCCCGCACTAAGGGGTCCTTAGTATTTTTATAATCTTTTACAAATATTCGAATCAATAACTTCCTCATTGAGGCTACCTCACTATATCCCGAGGGACAGACCCCGCCACGGGGACAGACACTTTGGCTGCTTTTGAACCCAGGGGGACACACCCCATCAGGATCGTGCCTTGGTATTACACCCCTGCTCGATAGCTGGCGCGCTACGTGCCTTTGGTTTAGAC
>DCUA01000063.1 GCA_002329675.1 Firmicutes bacterium UBA1426
AATTATGATTTTAGGAATAGTTATGTCAATTTTAAGTACTCCCCTCTCAGGCAGTTCTTTTTTTTGCATCTCTATTAGGGGTTCATCAAATAAAGGTATAAAAGCTTGATAGTATTTTCCAATGCGCTGTAATGGGTCCGCTCCATACCATGAGATGCATGAACTCCGGGACCGATGAGTGCTCCCCGGATATTGTTTCCGGCCTCAAGAGCTGATCCTACATCAGAACCGTAATAAGGATAAATATCTATAGCATATCTGATATCGTTATTTTGAGCCAGGTCGATCAGCCGCGTCACCATATTGTAGTCATACGGACCTCCGGAGTCCTTAGCACAAATTGATACGTCGTACTCCGTGCAGTTGAGATCATCACCAACACATCCCATATCAACAGCTAACATTTCTGTAATGTCCTCTGGTATATAGGAAGATCCGTGCCCTACTTCCTCATAGACAGAAAGAAATATCTTCGTGGTATATGCAGGTACTAATTTCTCCCTGGACATTAACTCAAGAAGGCTGATCAGACAAGCAACGCTTCCTTTATCATCTAAAAAGCGGGATTTAATGAAATCACTTTCCGTAATGGTGGTTTTCGGATCGATGAATATGTAATCCCCGGAACGGATTCCCAAGGCTTCCACCTCTTCTTTTGCAGCTACCTTTTCATCGATACGGATCTCCATGTTCTGAGGGTCTCTCGCTTTTGTTTTACTGTCTTCAAAGACATGTGCGGCCGGGCTCGTGCTCAGGAATGTACCGGTATACAGTTTCCCGTCGCGTGTACGGATGCTGCAATATTCCCCATCAAGAGTTGGCACGATGGGAGAACCCACCAGAGTGAACTTCAGACTGCCCTTATCAGTAATAGAGCGCACCATGGCTCCCAATGTATCGACGTGGGCGGTCAAACCGATCACCCTGTCGCTGCTCTTGCCGGGTACAGTAATGATGCCACATCCTTTGCGTGTAGTTTCAAACTTATATCCGAAATCTTTCGCCCATTTTCCTATGAGATCCATAATTTCAAAACAGAACCCGCTGGGGCTATGAAATTCCAGAAGTTCTTTGGCTATGTTCAGTACGTATTCTTTCTTGATCGATAGTTCCATATTTCTGATCTCCATTTGTTTCTGATCCCGAATTCAAAGAATGGTGCATGTTCATATCAGGATCAAGCTCTGGACCTTGTATCCAGATAGCTCTGCAGGATAATAACCGCAGCCTGTTTATCGATAACGGTTTTACGCTTTTTTCTGCTTACATCTGCCTCGATCAAAATCCGCTGGGCCATCGCAGTAGTAAAACGTTCGTCCTGATATATAATTTCAACGTTTTGCAGGCTATTGCTCCGAAGCTTGTTCTCAAGTACAGCGGTGAATTCTCTTACCTTTTCCGTCTGTGGGCTGTCGCTGCCATCCAGCTTCAGGGGCAGGCCTATGACGATAACGCTGCAATCGTGTTCCCTTACCAGGTCCAGTATCTTTCCCGTATCCTTGCGTATTCCTACCCGCTCTATAGTAGAATGGCCCTGGGCGGTGATAAAAAGCTCATCGCTCAGGGCAACTCCTATAGTCTTATCTCCTACATCCAGTGCCATTGCCTTCATATAGTTCTCCTGTTAAAGTACAAGCGGGCCAAAGGCCCGCTGGATTGCATTTACTTCTTTAAGAAAGCCCTTAGGAGCTCTTCTACCAGATCATCCCGCTCGATGTGCCGAATGATGTTCCTGGCGTTGTTATGTCCGGTTATATAGGAAGGATCTCCTGATAGAATATATCCTACCATCTGATCGATCGCATTATATCCTTTTTCCTCCAAGGCGTCATATACAGATTTTAATATGGATTCTGTAGTCTGCTGCCCATCCTTATCAGGGCTGTTAAAGAGTATGGTGTTTCTGTCATCCATGTAAATCACCTACCTAACCAGTACTTTACCCTTATTATAGCAAAGCCGCCCTCTCGTACAAGAGTTTTCCTTTTATTTAATATTGTTGTAATAAAACTTACAACAGCGTAGCTGCGACAGCAAAGGCATCAGAAATTTTCGAAGGATCTTTGGCTCCCGCCTGAGCCATATCCGCCTTCCCTCCCCCGCCGCCTCCGGCAGCAGCCGCGATCTTTTTCACCATATTGCCTGCATGGTAACCCTTATCCAGCAGATCATCCGTAACTGAAACGATAAAGATAACTTTCCCGTCACGTATAGAAGCAAGTACGATCACACTGTTCTTTGCTTTTTCCTTGATTTTATCGCAAAGCGAGCGAAGCTCATCTACGTCGTATTCCGCAAATTCAGCGGTTATCAAATGAACACCATTAATTTTCCGTGCATTTTGCAACAATTCGTCAAGCGAGGATCCCATTTGTTGCTGCTTGTACTGTTCCAGCTCCTTCTTGCTCGCTTTTAACTCCTCGGTGAGAGCCGTTATGCGGTTAATTAGGCTGTCCGCAGGTGTTTTCAACAGTTCGGCAGCTTTTGCCAGAGTGTTTTCTGCACTTTCTAAACGATCATTAAGCGCATGACCTGTAATGGCCTCGATCCGTCTTACTCCTGCTGCCACACCGTTTTCTGAAAGGATCTTGAATGCCCCGATCTGCCCGGCGTTGCTGACGTGTGTGCCTCCACAGAATTCATTGCTGAAATCCCCTACACTGACTACTCTGACCACATCTCCGTATTTCTCACCAAACTGCGCGGCTGCACCGGTCTTTCTTGCTTCCTCAATCGGTAATTCTCTGGCCTGCACAGGTAAAAACTCTAAGATCTTGCTGTTCACCAGTTTTTCCACTTGGGCAAGCTGCTGTGCGGTAACAGGTTCAAAATGTGTAAAATCAAAACGCAAAGCGTCAGCAGTCACATAGGAGCCGGCCTGTCCCACATGATCACCGACAACACGTTTTAAGGCTTCGTGGAGGATGTGTGTGGTGGTATGGTTGCGGGCTGCACCATGCCGCTTATTCATATCAACTTCAGCAGTTACAGAATCACCTACGTGCAGTTCGCCGGATACATTTTCGATTTTATGAAGGATCACATGGTGATGTTTGCTTACATGAACTACATCTGCTTTGAACCCTTCCTTTAACAGAGTACCTGTGTCAGTGACCTGACCTCCGCCTTCTGCGTAGAAAGGTGTCCTGTCCAGCAGGACGGAAGCGCTTTCCCCTGCTCCGATCTTTTCCACCAGCTGATTATTTGAAATGATGGCAACGACTTCCGCGCTATCCTTAAGAGTATCGTAACCAATAAAGACGGTGGGCTCAAAATCTCCAAGGTATACTGAATCTTCCTTCCAGCCCTCTGTGTCCATGGATTTTCTCGCTGCTCTGGCCATCTCTTTCTGGTGTTTCATGAGCTGATCAAATCCTTCTTCATCCAGGTCACAGCCCTTTTCCTTCAGGATCTCCTGCGTCAATTCCACCGGAAAACCGAAAGTGTCATAAAGCTTGAAAACAACTTCACCGGGGAGGATGTTGCTGCCTTCTTTTTTCAGTTTTTCAATCTCTTCCTCTAGAAGCAGGCTGCCCTGATCGATGGTATGGCTGAACTTCTCTTCCTCCACAGAAAGGATACGCTGGATATAGTCTTTTCTCTCTTCCAGTTCCGTATAGGCCTGTCCTGAAATAGTGATTACCCGTTTTGACAACTCCGCCAGGAAGTTTCCTTTAATGCCGAGAAGTCTGCCGTGTCTTGCAGCCCGACGCAACAGGCGGCGAAGGACATATCCCCTGCCCTCATTGCTCGGTAAGATTCCGTCGCCTATCATGAAGGTGATGGATCTTATATGATCCGTTATAATGCGGATGGAAACATCGGTGGGTTCATTGCCATAATGGTACTTAATGCCGGATAGCTCCACAACACCTTCAAGAACATAGCGGATGGTATCTACATCAAAGATGGAATCAACGTCCTGCATCACGCAGGCCAGCCGCTCAAGACCCATGCCGGTATCGATGTTCTTATGCTTTAAGGGGGTGTAGTTTCCTTCGTTATCCTTATTGAACTGGGTAAACACGTGGTTCCATATTTCTATGAAGCGATCGCAATCACACCCCGGCTTGCAGTCGGGTTTACCGCATCCATGCGCTTCCCCTCTGTCAAAATAGATCTCCGAGCAGGGACCACAAGGGCCTGTACCGATCTCCCAGAAGTTATCTTCTTTACCAAGGCGAACGATCTTCTCTTCATCGATGCCGATGATTTTGCTCCAGATAGTAAAAGCTTCTTCGTCTTCCTCATAGATGCTGGGCCAAAGCTTGTCCCCTGGCATGTTCAGCACTTCTGTGAGGAACTCCCATCCCCATTTAATGGATTCCTCTTTAAAATAGTCACCGAAAGAGAAGCTTCCAAGCATCTCAAAAAAGGTGCCGTGCCTGTCCGTATATCCAACATTGTCGATGTCTCCGGTACGGATGCATTTTTGGCAGGTGGTCATCCTCTTAGCGGGAGGAACCTCAGTGCCGGCAAAATAAGGTTTTAAGGGTGCCATACCCGAATTTATGATCAATAAGCTCTTGTCGTTTTCCGGTATCAGTGAAAAACTCCCTCTGGGAAAGTGATCCTTTCCAATATAGAAATCCCGGAACATATCTCTTAATTCATTTAGGCCAATCTTCTTCATTTATGCTGCTCCTCATTAAAAATATTCATAACATTGTATCATATCGAGGCACAGTTGTGTAGATTCTTTATGTTAAATATCAGCATTTGACGCAGCTCTTTGATACAATCCCGGGATGCTACTCTGGTTTGAAAATATCCTCGGAAGCCACTGCTTTAGAAAAACTCGTGTATTTGAGCAAAATTTCGACTAATGTGTAAAGATATACGCATAGGTGTGTATAAATCTCGAAACCACTGCATAAACGGCTTTTTTATACAAAGCAATGGCAAAAAACAACATACAACTGAGGTCACTGAAAAAGTCCGGCA
>DCUA01000089.1:0-133 GCA_002329675.1 Firmicutes bacterium UBA1426
CGGTGTGCTTTTTAGAGGAAACTCTGAGGAAACCATCCGCAAGAAAATCCTCGCAAAGAAGTGGATCAAGGGTATCGTAAGCCTGCCCGCCAACCTCTTCTATGGTACTGGCATCCCTGCCTGCATCGTCATC
>DCUA01000089.1:140-687 GCA_002329675.1 Firmicutes bacterium UBA1426
ATCTTTATGATTGACGCCAGCAGCGGCTATAAAAAGGACGGAAGCAAGAACCGTCTGCGCGAACAGGACATCGAGAAAATCGTCCGCTATTTCAACGGACAGATTTTAGAAGGAGGCTATTCTCGCTTCGTCACCTATCAATCGATTCTCGAAGAAAATGACGGCAACCTGAACATCCCGCGCTATATTCCGAAAGTTGATGACACCCTTCCGCAGAACATTGCTGCGCATTTAAACGGCGGTATCCCGAAAACGGATATCGACTCACTTGAAAAGCTGTGGACGGTGNNGACGGTGGCACCCGAACTCAAGAGTGTATTGTTCTCCACTCTGGATGCGGAACACAGCATTTACAAACTGGCTGTGGCTTCTAATGATATTGAGGAAACGATATATCAGGATGCCGCTATTATTGCCGAGAAGGATAAGGAGCTTGTCGTCACCTTCTCCTCATGGCGAGATGAAGTACGAGAAATCCTTCTGAACATTACTTCAGACACAAGCCCTAAGGTGCTCATTCGCGGCATCTCCGGCAAGGTACTCGCAG
>DCUA01000089.1:708-3247 GCA_002329675.1 Firmicutes bacterium UBA1426
ATTCCAATGTTTCATTAATGTCTCAATCAATGTTTGCGAGAACACTGCAATTTTGTATGTACTGTTAATCCCGTAAAAGCTATTGAACTCAAAATAAGAAAGGATGTAATAATATGAAAATGCGAAAATTCGTTTCGATCTGCACTTTGTTATGTGTTTTACTTAGCACATCGGCATTTGCATCAACCGATACTTCAGAAGTAAAAGCAGCTAATATTCAGGATGCTACATACTCAAAAATTTGCCGTATTCAAGTACTTCCTGAAGAAGAAGTAAAATATTCTGATATGCAGGAAAAAATAATCAAATCCATATCTGATGATTTCGCTGACCTCAATAATGAAAATGATACTAAATATCACGAGCCTCATACCGAGAGTAAAATGGTTACAGTTGACTTTACAAATGACCTACGAGCTATTAAACTGAGTTGTATTGAGCCCATTACAATATATGAAGAAGTAGTCACAAAAACATATTATGAGACATCAACAAGATCTGTTTCATATGAAACTTCAACTATAACGTCTTCAAGAACATATAATGGTGCTACTACTACGGTTCAATTCATGATTGGCTATTATTTAGAAGAAGATGTGACAATAGGTGATGTTACATGCGATGCTTATTGCTTGCAATGTTCAAATGTCAGCTTTTCTTCATCTGGATATGGACATATTTCTAGAATATATGCTGAGCATTTTCAGATTGGATGCAGAGTTGATACCGGAAATTATAGCTGGATCATAGATGGCTTTAGCAATTCTTCAGATAGGACAAATCAAACTTTTAGTATGTATACATCCAGCGGTTCTACCAACTGGAGTAAATTAAATACTATATATACCGGAGTTCTTCCTCTCGGTGCTACTGGCTGCGTCGGATCTAGCTATACTGTAACATTTGTATGAGATCTAGGCGGTGGTGGACAGTATGGCTACGATACGTTGGAGCGCGAAATTCGGTATGGGGATGCCTTCCCTTGTTGATATGCCAATTGAAAGACTAACTATTAAAAGTCAAGCCTCAAAATGATGAAAAATGCCAAAGAAACAGATGGGTCAGAACGGCATAGCAAAGCAGACGTTCGGTAGAACGTCGCATCAGCTATTGTAAGGAAATCAAGCTGCCTGATGGTAAGGCTCTCTGGATTTCTCCAAGGCGTATATGAGCCGCACCAGTTTCTTGGCAGCGTGGGAGATGGCAACATTGTAGTGCTTGCCCTGGGCTCGTTTCTTAGCGAGGTAAGCAGCAAAGGTTGGATCCCAAAGGCAAACATACTTGGCCGCGTTGAAGATAGCAAACCGCAGGTATCTGGAGCCGCGTTTCTCCATATGGGCATAGCCATTCACAAGTTGCCCGGATTGGTATGTAGAAGGCGATAGACCGGCATAAGCCAGCACTTTATCCGGGGAGTCGAAGCGGGAGAAGTCGCCCACCTCGGCCAGAATCATAGCGCCCATCCGGGTACCGATGCCGGGTATGGTAGTAATGGGAGAATGGATATCATCCATAATTTGCTGAATGGCGGATTCGATTTCATCAATCTCAGCGTCCAGTTCCCGAATGAGGCGGATGGTATGACGAAGTTCCAATGACTTTGCCGGCATTCTGCAACCAATAGATGCTCTGGCAGCCTCGCGCAGCTCAATTGCCCTGTCCCGGCCGTAGCGCCCTTTTGAGGCGTCATGGAGAACAGCTTTTAAATGTGTCAGATGGGCGTCGGCAATCTGCTGTGCTCCGGGAAATTCGTCCAGCAGCGCATAAACTGAGGCCATATGGAGTGTTGGAACCAGCTTTTCCAGCTCCGGGAACAGGATGCACACGAGCCTGGCCACCGACTGCTTGAGCTGGGCGCGTTCCTTCACCTTGTCGAATCTGTATCGCGTCAGTGACTTTAGCTCCTCGTTGTGGTAAGCTGTGTCTGTGTAGGGCTTGAGGCCCACATCAGACATAAGCATAGCCGCAATCGTTCGTGCATCGACACGGTCGGTCTTCGTCTTTCTGAGACTGAGGCTTTTCCGGTACAGGTTGGTGTGCAAGGGGTTAATGACAAAGCTGTCCAGGCCGTTGTCAAGCAGAAACCCAAGAATGTTGTAGCTGTAGTGTCCGGTAGCCTCAAGCCCTACTTTAATTTCGTTTCCGGGCATAGCGCAGGCTTGGATTCTTCCCAGCAGGCAGTTGAAACCCTCCCTGTTATTGGGAATGGTGAACACATCCGCGAGGACTACCCCTTCCGAGCTGATGATGAAGCAGTCGTGCTTGTCCTTGGCAACGTCTATTCCCACGCAAATCATAATAAAACCTCCGACAGTATATTTGATGCTGCTGTATCCACAGGACACTTTGCTCTTGTAACCTTGTTCAAAATAAACCGTCTGGCGGTATCTAACTGATTAACAAACCTGCAAAGGACTGTGGTTGGAGCCTTTCAAGAACCATCTGGTGGTAGGAGAACTAAACCAATCCACAGCATCCTCTACAGTGTAGCACAGCCCTTGGAGAGGGGCTCTAATAACTACTACTCTATAATACAAGG
>DCUA01000214.1:0-1302 GCA_002329675.1 Firmicutes bacterium UBA1426
CACTGTGCTGATGGTACCTGCACGAAATACGTTTTCTCTTCCGAAGATCTCCTCTACAAACTTATGGGCTACAGGCTGATACTCCCCGGCAAAGTTCAGATCGATATCCGGTTCTTTATCTCCCTCAAAACCGAGAAAGGTCTCAAAGGGTATGTTAAACCCGTCCTTCCGATATGGCATGCCGCATTTTGGACAGCATTTATCAGGGAGGTCAACACCGCAGTCATATGAGTTATCTGTAATGAATTCCGAATGTTTGCATTCCGGATTCTCGCAAATGTAGTGAGCCGGAAGAGGGTTCACTTCTGTGATCCCGGCCATGGTAGCAGCAAGGGAGGATCCCACAGATCCCCTGGACCCGACCAGATAGCCGTCGGACAAGGAACGCTTTACCAGGAGTTCTGCTGAAATATATAATACTGCATAACCGTTGCTGATTATGGAATGCAGTTCTTTTTCCAGACGATCAGCCACTATCTTCGGAAGGGGATCGCCGTAAATACTCACCGCACGATTTATGCAGCCTTCTCTCAGGCGCTGATCTGCATCGGGGATCTCCGGCCGAAAACTTCCATCGGGAACAGGTGACACTTTTCCGACGGTGTCAGCGATGATTCCAGGATTCTCAATAACCACTCTGCGAGCTGTTTCCTCACCCAGATATGAAAACTCTTTCAGCATTTCCTCAGTGGTGCGAAAATACAGGCCTTCACCGCTTTCCGCATCCTTATAGCCCTGACCAGCCATAAGAATCCTGCGATAGAGGGCTTCCCTATCTTTTATGTAATGGCTGTCGCAAGTGGCAACAACAGGTTTGTTGTATTTCTCACCCAGACGGATGATCTTTCGGTTCAGCTCCTTCAGCTCCTCTTCGCTAGGGACTCTTCCTTCGTTGATCAGAAAGCGGTTGTTTATCAGAGGCTGAATTTCCAGGTAGTCGTAAAGAGAGAGCATCTCCTCAAATTCATCTTCCGCAAGACCTTCTAAAAGGCCCTGGAATACTTCCCCCGCCTCACAGGCAGAACCGATGATAAGACCTTCCTTCAAAGAGCGCAGGATGGATTTCGGTATTCGCGGTTTCCGATAGAAGTATTCCAGATGAGAGAGGGAAACCAGTTTGTAGAGATTGCGCAACCCTGTCTGATCTTTAGCCAGTAAAATGATGTGATAGCTGGGAACTGCCTTGTAATCGAATTTGCTCCCTTCGGGAACCGATTCATCATCTACCAGATAACCTTCCAGGCCATATATAACCTTTATGTCTAACTTTTTCTTACGGACATACTTCGCCGCATCGGGAAA
>DCUA01000214.1:1359-2939 GCA_002329675.1 Firmicutes bacterium UBA1426
CGCTTTTCAACAGCCGCATCTGTAGCCTCGGTGACAGTTAGCTTCTCCATATCACGGGCTTTCATGACATCCGCATTTTCAAAGCTGTCAAACTCAACACTGCCCCGTACTTTTATGTAATCCCCCTCTTTGAGGAGTTCATCCATCTGTGCCCACTTTTTTTCGCTGACGAAAGCCTTGATGCAGGCAGAATCGGTAAAGTCTGTGATCAGTAGACTTAACAACTGCTTTCCGCCTTTTATCGCACGTGCCTCTTTCTTGAATATCTGACCTTCGATAGTGACTGCTCCGGTACCGGGGATGATTTCCGCAATGGAAATAGAGGGCTCATCGATCTTTTTTCCCATGAGCCGGTTTCCAACGATGGGGCTCTCCTGTTTCTGCCAGCCACCCTTAGCCCCTCGCGCGCCGTTCTTTCCGTTACCATTAACAGGAGCTTCTTCCACAAGACGGAGGATCTCAGCCTCCGGCGGCAGATCCTCCATATAGGTTAATTGAATATTGACCTGTGAGATTTGGGGAAACTGGCTACGGAGCAGCAGCCCCATCCTTTGCTCGTCTTCTTTGGAAGGTATAAAATTGAGACCGACCTCCAATGAGAGAATGTTAGTTTCTTTCTCAATGGCGGCCTGTCTCACGTGGTACCTATAACTGTCCTTCGGATGTTTCTCAATATAGTTCCAACGAATGCTGCTTTCCAGTAGTGCTTTCAAGTTGATTGTCCCTCTGCTTTAGTTATTTTCTGTATCCTCCTTCAGAAACTCCTTCAGAGAAGTAGCCAGTCCGGCTAGTCCGGCAATTTCAGAGGGGATGATGATTTTCGTTGATTGTCCGTCAGCTGCCTTGATAAAGGATTCTAAGCTCTTTAATGCGATGATTTCCTTAGTGGGCCCCGCCTCTACAAGCATGCGGATACTGTCTGCATTGGCCTGCTGTACCATGCGTATGGCTGTGGATTGTCCCTCTGCAGAACGAATAGCAGCTTCTTTTGCCGCTTCAGCTTCTAAGATGACCGCTTCTTTCTTTCCTTCCGCAATGAGGATTGCAGATTTCTTTTCTCCCTCGGCCCTGAGAATTGCTTCTCTTCGCTCCCGTTCTGCTCTCATCTGCTTTTCCATAGCCGTCTGAATATCTCTCGGGGGTACGATGTTCTTTACTTCCACCCGGTTTATCTTGATACCCCAGGGATCCGTTGCCTCGTCAAGTACCATACGGATCTTGGTGTTGATATGTTCTCTGCTTGTTAGGGTCTGGTCCAGCTCCAGGTCTCCGATGATGTTCCGAAGAGTGGTCGCTGTAAGGTTTTCGATTGCCGCCATGGGATTAGCCACGCCGTATGCGTAGAGCTTTGGATCTGTGATCTGAAAGTAGATTACTGTATCGATTTCCATAGTGACATTATCTTTCGTGATAACGGGTTGGGGAGGGAAATCTATTACATGCTCCTTCAGAGATACTTTTCTGGCAATTTTATCGATCAGAGGAATTTTGATGTGAAGTCCCACCTGCCAGGTGCCGTTATAGGCTCCCAACCGCTCAATTACATAAGCATTGGCCTGGGGCACGATCCGGATGTTCGT
>DCUA01000214.1:2989-3299 GCA_002329675.1 Firmicutes bacterium UBA1426
CCCTCAACTCTTAAAACGCGTACGGATATCCCTTCCTCCAGAGTACCGCCTATATCCGATACAGCTGTCCAGATCTGGCCTTGAGCCTTTACCTGTCCTGTGTTGTGAGGAGTGATCTCCTTAATAACGACTCCGATCTCTCCCGGCAATGTTTCCACATTGGTTTTTTCGGTACCTATCTTAAGCCTCTTTTCCGCCAGCGGGCGGGTAAAGTAAAGAAGCAGTATGGATACAGCCAGGAAAACGATCACCTGCACCAACACAGGGGCTCCTGCAATGGCAGTGATGCTGGCGGCCACCCCGCCTATGG
>DCUA01000088.1:0-2239 GCA_002329675.1 Firmicutes bacterium UBA1426
ACGGCATGCCCGTCATACCAAAAAGCTGCTCCATAGATCTGGAACAGCTTCTCAATTTCAATAACGACCTGGCTTCTATGCTGACACTCGAATACCGTGACAGCAGAGACGGTATGCTGCAGCTGGCATATCAGCTTACACTTTAACTCTTAACCTTTACGCTATTTTCTCTTCATTATCAGGTAAGCACCTACAATGACGATTATTCCGGCAAATACCAGCTCGCCGGGTATCCAGGGAAGGAGGTACCGAAGTACGATCAATCCTCCCGCTCCGATCAGGATGATCCCCAGTGCCAGCACAGTATTTCTGTTGCTCTTTTCATAGGTTTCCGGAGAGTAATCCGAGTAATCGGCTTCCGGTCCTTCTCCGTTTCTCTCCCTATAAAGCTTGGAAAGGTCTCCGTTATCTGCTGATGGTATGATGATTGCTGCGATTATGTAGGCAATCAGGCCGGCGCCGCCCATCAGGGTAAACACCACTACCAACAGGCGAACGATCACCGGGTCGACCTCAAAATATTCTCCCAGGCCGCCGCACACACCGGCAAGCACCTTGTTTCTCGATGATCTGTATAGTCTCTTTTCCATAATAAAGCCCCCTTTTGATTTCAAAAGCATTATAATACTATTTATACGCAAAGTACAGAGCTTCTTATCTCAGGGATTATAATGTGATCACCTTATCCACAGCCTGCATTGCATCGGCTATATCATACATATTGCTTACGTTTCCCACCTTCAGGCTGTCTGCCAGGCCGTAGTATTTCAGGCACGTTCCGCAGACCAGGATCTTCGCCCCCCTATCCTGCAATGCCTTCAGGTGTTCAATTGCCTGGTCGTTTTCAACCGGCACTTTAACTCCGTGATTCATAAAGAGTACAAAATCAGGAGTGTCTTCGCCTTGCTCCAGGGTATATAAGAACATCTTCATTAAGGATTCTCCCAGCTCCGGGTCGCCGTGCCCAATGCCTTCTCTTCCTATGAAAATGGCCCAGGATCCTTTGGCACCCTCGGTACCGGTACTCTTTTCCTCTTCCGATGATCTTACAAATCGAACCGAAAAATCGTCCGGCCCTTTCTCGTCAACAGTAATAATAAAACCGTTGTTTTCACCGAACCGGGTGAGATTTTCAACTGCCGTCTTATTGTCAACCAACAGGGTGAAGTCTTTATTTCCCCGATCGGCTTCCTTCTTTGCCAATATCACTGGTATGGGGCAGGCTTTTTCCTTGGCATTGATCATACTTTCCATTGCGTATTCCCTCTTTCCGGGTTCATTCGTTTTCAGCAAGCAACACGTAATCCTCTCCATCCACCAGGTATAGACGCTCTACATCCGGCGTGAAGATCTGTTCCAATGGCAGTTCATTCGGAGAGGTAAAACTAACGCAGCTTCCGCAGGAGGAGCTGAGCTTTCGGGGCACAGGCTTAAGTACCGCCATAGTTCCCTTTTCGCGGATATATTTATGATATTTGACCGCATCAAAATGCGTATGAAAAGTCACCAGATATCTCATTTTGTCAGCTTCAGCAGGTAATCCTCATCCTGCTCCTCTACAGTCACCTGATAGCCCGAGTTGCCGGCGAAGCGTTTAACATTTTCCCTGGCGGTAACGTTGTCTACAAAGACTTCAATTCCTTCCGGGCTTTTCTCAAGTGCTTTTTTAGTCANNAGAACCGGTTCCGGACAGGCACGTCCTCTAGCATCGATCAACATATTAAGCATCTCCTTTCACAGCTCTTCCCTGCAGATTGGAAAAGCCTATGATTGCTACTACGATAAAGCCTACGACCACAGCGATCTGACCGTTCAATGTGGGACCCTGTCCAGAGGAAGCAAGGCCGAAATTATGTGCGAAAGCTGCGCCGATCAGCATTCCAATCACAGTTACTACCGAGTCGATGTTCCCTTCGCCGGATAAGATGAGCTGACGCAGGGGGCATCCGCCAAGAAGTACAGCGGCAAAACCTACCAGAGCCATTCCCAGGAAGTTCCAAAGACCGTCATTGTGTGCGATAGGCTGACCCTCAAACCCAAGGTTAAAGCTACCCTGAGCCACATTGCCGATGAGGACGACCAGGATCACTGTGATAAATCCAATGAGCAGAGTAAAATCCTTAAGCAGAAATGCATCTCTGATCCCTCCCGCCGTGCAGAAACGGGATTTCTGAGCGGCTGCGCCCACCACCAGCCCGCCGAGAAGAGATAATGCAACGGGAGCGTGCATGGAGCCGGG
>DCUA01000088.1:2361-14262 GCA_002329675.1 Firmicutes bacterium UBA1426
AACCCGCGAGGCCTACGATAGCGTTCAAGTCACCGCCACCGATGCGGAGCATCATGCGCAGGGGACATCCCAGGAACATGAGGGCGCCGATCATCATGAAGAAGCCCAGGACGAACCGGGAAGCAGGTGCAGACCCTGCCCTGGGCGAAAATTCTTTGCCCGCCAAGGCCACGATAAAAGCGCCCAGGACCAGACCGATGATTTCAGGTCTCACATATTGAACAACTCCTGCACTGTGCAGTTTGAGGCCTCCGGCCGTATCTCTGATGAAGCAGGCGATACAGAAGCCCATGTTTGCCGGATTGCCAAAGAATGTGAGGATGAGTGCTGATATACCTACAATAGCACCGGCAATGATCACAAGGGTTTTTGCTTTCATTTAATAAACTCCTTTTCAGTTTGATAAAACATAAATAATCATATAAATTTTATCACAGCCCTGAAAAGGAGTTAAATTGGTAATAACCATATATTTCTAATTACTATTGAGATTTCAAATAATATATAAAACCAGCCACAGGGACAGACCCCGTGGCTGACTTTGCAACCAGGGGGACGGACCTTGAGGGTAAAATCAGCCACGGGGTCTGTCCCTCTGGTTGTTAGTATCACATTATTTAGTTCTATTTAAAACAAAGTTCTTGAAAGTTTCTGCTACAGGGGAAAGTGCCGTGTTCTTGCTCCAGACGAGATAAAACTCTCTGTCTAATTCCATCCCTTTTATCGGAAAGGAAAGGAAGCGTTCACTATGTAAGCTGCACTCCACTGCAATTTTAGAAACCACAGATACTCCCAGCCCATGGCCGACAGACTGCATGATGGCCTCCATGCTGTTGGCCCTGGCCACGACATTCAGCTGCTTTGGATCGTGACCCATTGAACTTAAAGCGGCCTCAAATTCCTTGCGGGTCGCAGAACCCTGCTCCCGCCACACAAAGGGTTCATGGATAAAATCCTCCGGGGACAGCTCTTTTCCCGCCAGGGATCTGAACTTATCGTTACGGGGAGTAATCAGCACCACGGGATCTGTCAGGATCTTTTCGTAATGCAAATTCGCATTTCCAAGATAACCCAAAAAACCGATCTCACCCTTCTGTTCAAGCAGGTTCTCCTCCACGCGGCTGCTGTCGGATTGCTCTAAGTAGAACTTAACCAGAGGATATTCCTCTCTGAACTTTGACATCAGCTCCGGAACTATGTATTCCCCCGGAATGGAGGATGCCTGGATCTCGAGCACGCCCTGGATTTCCTTGCTGTAGCTTTCTAAGGAAAAAATGGCTTTTTCTCTCGTGTTCAGCAGGTTGACTGCGTATTTATACAGGATCCTGCCCTGTTTTGTGGGTAAGGCCTCTTTGCCGTGGCGATCGATGAGCTTAGTACCCAGCTCCTTCTCCAGGGTGCTTACATGGGTGCTTATCGTCGGCTGGGTGAGAAACGATGCGTCCGCCGCCTTTGAAAAGCTTTTGTACTTCACTACATTTACAAAGGCCTCTATTTGTTTGAAATCCATGTTTCCCTCCACCTTCTCCTAAAGCAATACCCTGGCATCGTCCGCCATTGCGGTTATCTTCTGTTGATCCAGGTATTCTAAAATAAGGACTGCGTATTTTCTTGACGTGTTTAAGAGATCTCTATATTCAGCTAATGTGATCCTTCCCTGCTTGTTCATGTGGTCATAGAACCGTTTCATGGCTTCATCAAAGTGACTGCTATGCATATAGTACTGATAAGTGAGTCTTTTCAGCCTGCCGCTTTCACTCATGGATTCTATGATCTGCCTTGCCAGCTCTTTGTCCTTTTCATCCGCGATGCATTCCTCCAGCTCGGGAATTTCAAATCCGGCATCCAGGTATCTCTTCTCCAGACGTGCAAGCACCGCTAAGTGCTCCGGCTTGTACTCCACCTTGTGAGAGGGCAAAGCCACGTGATTACCAAGATCTCTTAAGTGTTCCGATTGCACCAGATGACGCAGAAGGAGATCTATCGCTCTTACGTCCTTAAAATACAGCTTGTCCGCCAGTTTTTTACGGAATTCTCCTTTTTGAATGCCTGATGAAACAGGATTCTTCTCGTGGTATTCTGCGAGGATCCCCTTAGCAGTCAGCTCGATACGGCCAATAAACTCCCTGTGGACGTAGATGTCATCTGTCAGGCGGATCGTTTTCCCTTCCGCTGCCAGTCGGGTGATTTCTGAGGAAATCTCTGATACTGTCCTTCCCAGTTTCACAGCGAGGTTCTGATTGCTGAGCAGGTTGTTGCCCGCTTCCCGAAGGGTTTGCTCCAATACCGCATCCTCTTCATCGGCTTCCTTTACTGCAAGACCATCCAGGACCTCCTGGCGGAATCTCTTGTGCTTAGGAGGGCTGGCATCCAGTATGATGCCGCCGCCGATGGTTTCCACAGGCGAATAAAACCGGATGATAAAGCGGTCGCCCTTCCTTACGGCAATCTCCTCTTCCATACGAAGCTGAGCATATCCTGTCGCACCGCTTTCCAACGCATCTGCGTCCAGGAGAACTGCTTTGCACAAGGTTTCAGCGGAACCGTAATAGAGATGAAGCCGGCTTCCGTTGATCAGGGTTCTCGGTGCATCATCGAACATACGGATCTTGACATCAAGCATCATGGTCTGCTTCAGGGAACCCTTGGCAGCAAGAACGTCTCCCCTCTTTATCTCGTCCTTTTTCACGTTTACGAAATTTACCGCGGTACGCTGACCTGCAAATGCTGTGGTGACCATATCCCCATGGACCTGAAGATTGCGTACTTTTGCGACTCGTTCGCCGGGATAGATCTGGACCTCATCTCCTACGCTGACTGAGCCTTCTATCAAGGTGCCCGTAATGACCGTACCGAATCCTTCCATGGTGAAAACCCGGTCGATGGGGATCCGCAGCAGTGAGGGATCTTCTCTGCGGCTGCTCACGGCTTTGACTTTGTCAAGAATGAGGGTTCGGAGCTCTTCTATATTCTCTCCTGTGTAAGAAGAGACGGCAATGATAGGGGCGTCCTCCAGGAAGGTGCCTTTGACTGTGGATTTTACGTCTTCTTTCACCAGTTCCATCCAGTCAGTATCCACCAGGTCGGCCTTGGTTATGACTATTATGCCGTTTTTGATTTCCAGCATCTTCAGAATTTCAAAGTGTTCGATGGTCTGGGGCATCACCCCTTCGTCGGCAGCGACCACCAGCAGTACAAGGTCGATGCCGCCGATGCCGGCCAGCATGTTTCGGATAAAGCGTTCGTGGCCGGGCACATCAATTATGCCGATCTGCAGGCCGGACGAGTTGGGCATTTCCGCAAAGCCCAGCTCGATGGTGATGCCCCGCTTTTTCTCCTCTTTCAACCGGTCCGTTTCAGTACCTGTCAATGCCTTGATCAAACAGGTCTTTCCGTGGTCCACATGGCCCGCTGTTCCAACGATCACATTATGCATCCGGCCATCACCCCCTGCTGTATTTCCTGCCACAGGCGATCAGCCCTTTGGCTACAATATCTATCTCATCTTTTTCTACAGTCCTCATGTCTATCAGCACCCGATCCTGATTGATCCGCACGACTACAGGTTCTTCACAAGCTCTAAGATCTCTTTCGATGCGGTCCGGGGAAACGTCCTTCCCAATAACCGAAACCGCATATCCGGGGAGAAATTGATTGGGCGTTGAACCACCTCCGATCTGCCCTTCAGATTTGATCACTTCTATCTCATATGCATCCGTTGCTCTTCTGACCTGCTCCGCTAACAGGATCGCTTTATTTCTCATCTCATCCATGGTAACAGTGATCATGGAAAGCACGGGCACCCTATCCTTCGCCTTTTCCATATCCAGATACTCGCGGAAGGTAGACTCAAGAGCAGCCAGAGTCATCTTGTCGACTCGCACCACCCTGGCCAGGGGGTGTTTCTTCATGCAATCGATATATTTTTTCTTTCCGATGATGATCCCCGCCTGGGGACCTCCCAAAAGCTTGTCCCCGCTGAAGGTGACTACATCCGCCCCGCTCCTGATGCTCTCCGGCACTGTGGGTTCGTCTATACCGTAATGCTTAAGGTCCACCATGAGCCCGCTGCCCAGATCGTAGACCACCGGAAGTTCGTACTCCCTACCGAGAGCTGCCAGTTCAGACAAGCCTACCTCCGCCGTAAACCCCATGATTTTGTAATTGCTTGTATGAACTTTCAGGAGAACACCGGTCTTTTCCTCATCAATGGCATTGCGATAATCATCAAGTTTGGTTTTATTGGTGGTGCCCACTTCACGTAAATGTGCTCCACCCAGCTCCATGATTTCAGGGATGCGGAAGGATCCTCCGATTTCCACCAGCTCGCCCCGGGATACGATAACTTCCCTGTTTTTAGCAAGGGCGGAAAGGCATAAGAGCACCGCGGAGGCATTGTTGTTCACCACCATAGCCCCTTCAGCGCCGACGATCTTGGCTATAAGATTTTCGATATGACTGTGACGGGAACCTCTGGTTCCTCGCTTGAGATCATACTCCAGGGTAGAGTAGTTCATAGCCGCCTCCGATACATTCCGGCTGGCCTCTTCGGACAACCTGGCCCGGCCTAGATTTGTATGAAGGATGGTTCCCGTTCCATTGATAAGGCTACGAAGACTTTTCTGCTTTTTTTGCCGTATCTTTCCGATGATCTCTTCCATCATGCGGTCAGGATCCAGCTTCGGTGGCTCACCTTCCTCCCAACGGAGGATCCTCTCTCTGGCCTCGTCAATGACCTGGCGAACGGATTCCACGATGAGCTCTCTTGCAGTGTCCTCAAAAAACACAAATAGGCGCTGATCTTTCAACACCTCATCTATCTTAGGAATCTGCTTTAACAATTCCCTCTTATCCATTTGTCTTCCTCCTGCACTGATAAAAATGGCGGGAATATGTGGGAATCGAACCCACCCAAGAGGCTCTTAACCCCTCGAACTGGTTTTGAAGACCAGAAGGCACACCAGCACCCATCTATTCCCTTATCGTTGGCGCGTTTGAGTACTTTTAGTATAGCATTCCTGTATTTACATTTCAATACCCACAGGAACAGCCACGGGGACAGACCCCGTGGGTTCAAANNTTCAAAAGCAGCCATAGGGACAGACCCTGCGGCTTGGAATGTAAATAGATACTTGTTCATGGAGCCTCCCTAAACTAACTGAGCAAGTTAGAATCCGTTCCCAGCCAATGATCTGTGCAAAATTTCAATTAATGCAGTGGTATTTGCAGTATTTTCGTCAGATCTGAGCAAAATTTCAATTAATGCAGTGATTTCCACGTAAAATGAATGCACTACCTGAAAATTTGCACAGAACACTATAAAAATCCCGATTAAACCATGCACTACTTGAAAATTTGAACAAAAGGGTCTGTCCCCATGGGTTCANNCCACGGGGTCTGTCCCCATGGCTGTTGTCCCCGTGGCGGTTCCTGTGGCCGCCCGTGGCGCAGTTTGTTAAAATGTTGTCTAAATATTTCCTCATTTGAGTTGTTAGAATACTCTGAAACTAGGTTCATTCCTACATTTTTGGTTAGCGACGCAGAGTGCACTTTCTTCATTTCTCCAATTGTTTGATAAACTATTGACAATCTTCCGGAAAGGTATTATACTTTCAGTAAATAAGTATCGAAAAGGCCAACGCAATTAAATAGGATTGACCACACATTACCGAATACGAAGGGAGAAACCCCAAATGAAAATAACGGTTTGTATAGGTTCCTCGTGCCATATCAAGGGCTCACAACAGGTTGTAGAGCAACTCCGAAATCTGATTTCGGAAAATTCCCTGGGCGACAGAGTTGCGCTTACCGGATCCTTCTGTATGGATGGCTGTATGAATGGAGTCTGCGTAAAAATCGACGACACCATGTATTCGGTGCGGCCTGAAAACGTCAGGACCTTTTTTGATACTGAGGTGCAAAGCAAGTTAAGAGATAAAATAATAATGGCGGTGAAACACAATGAGTGAATGCTTAAAACTGAAAAAATCCAACTGCAAAAACTGTTATAAATGCATCCGAACTTGTCCTGTCAAATCCATCCGATTTTCCGATAACCAGGCGCATATTATTGCTGAGGACTGCATCCTTTGTGGAGAATGTTTTGTAGCCTGCCCGCAAAATGCAAAAGAAATCCGTAATGACCTGGATATCGTCAAAGAGCTTATCACCGGCCAAAAGCCGGTTTTTGTGAGCATCGCTCCCTCCTTTATATCCAACTATGAAAATGTACCCCTTGCAGCCGTAGATCGGGCTTTGTCTTCACTTGGCTTTGCCGGCGTTGAAGAAACAGCTATCGGGGCAACAATGGTCGCTAAGCAATATGACGCCATAGTCGCAAAGGGTAAGTCCGACGCGATCATTTCCACCTGTTGCCACACGGTCAACCTGCTCATCCAAAAATACTATCCCGAGGTCATATCCAATATGGCGCCGGTTATTTCTCCTATGCAGACGCACTGCCGGGATTTGAAGCTCCGGCACGGCGACATTAAAACGGTATTTATCGGCCCTTGCATTTCCAAAAAGGCAGAGGCGGAAATGGAGAGCTGCAGCAAGGATGTTGACTGTGTCCTGACTTTTGAAGAGCTTTCCATGTGGATGGAGGAGGAAAATATACAATTCGAGCCTGCCTGCGAGACGACTGAACCATTTCTGGCGAGAATGTTTCCCACTACCGGCGGCATCCTGAAGACCATGGCTACAGAACATCCGGGCTATACCTATATCGCCATTGACGGCCTGGACAAATGCATCAGTGCCATCAACGACATAAAGCAAGGAAATTTACATAAGTGCTTCATTGAGATGTCAGCCTGCCAGGGCAGCTGTGTCAACGGTCCTGCGATGGATCAGGAGTGCAGATTTCCCATCCGGGATTATATTGCAGTTTCCGACTTTTCCGGTAAAGAAAACCTGGTCCTGGAGCCTTCCAGGATGAAGGATCTGTGCACGAAATTCACTCCTATGGCATCGCAGATAATTCATATCCCGGATCCTGCTATTCAGGACATCCTGAGGAAAATGGGAAAAACCAAGCCCGAGCAGGAGCTAAACTGCGGTTCCTGCGGCTACAACACCTGCCGGGACAAAGCAAGAGCCATTATCGATAACAAGGCCGATTTGACAATGTGCCTGCCGTATTTAAAGGAAAAGGCGGAGAGCTTTTCTGACACCATTATCAGTCACACTCCCAATGCCATCCTCGTTGTGAATGAGAGCTTTGAGGTGCAACTGGCCAACGAGTCCGCCTGCGAACTGCTGAACATCAAATCACAGAGCGAGATCCTGGGAGATAATGTTGTGCGTGTTCTTGACCCCGCCCCTTTCGTAAACGCCTATCGGAACGGGAGAGACACCTTTTCAAAAAAAGAGTACCTCGCTGAATACAAGAAATATGTAGAGCAAACCGTTATTTATGATAAGAACTACCACATCATAATCTGCATTATGCGCGACGTGACCACGGAAACCCTTCAGTTTCAGAACCGCCACGAATTGAGCCGCAAAACCATTGAGATTACGGACAAGGTTGTGGAAAAGCAAATGCGCACCGTTCAGGAGATCGCCTCATTACTGGGGGAAACAACGGCGGAGACAAAGGTGGCTCTGACTAAGCTTAAGGAGTCCCTATATGATTAACAATTACTGCATTGAAACCGGATATGTGTCCCTGAATAAATACGGGGAGATTTTGTGCGGAGACCATGTGGAAACCGCATCGGACGATAAGGATTCTGCCATCGTGGTCATGGCAGATGGACTGGGAAGCGGGGTAAAAGCCTGTATCCTCTCCACCCTCACATCAAAAATCCTGTCCACGATGATGGCGAATTCCATGCCCATGAAGGATTGCATATCCACTATGGTTGCCACTCTGCCCATTTGCAAGGTCCGGCAGCTGGCATACTCCACCTTCACAATCATACGCATTTCCAACCACCGGGAAGCGGAGATCATACAGTACGATAACCCAGATGTCATTATGCTGCGTGATGGCAAACGATATGAGTATCCCATCATTACAGAAATGATCGACGGCAAAAAAATATTGAAGTCGAAGATCAGCCTCTGCGAAGACGATGTATTTATAGCGATGAGCGATGGGGTGTTGCATGCCGGAGTTGGAGGCGTCTTCGATTTTGGATGGGATCAAAGTGATGTGAGCGACTTCCTTGAAAGGTTTTACGACGCCAAACTTAATGCTAAAACCATCAGTTCAATGCTGATCGACCTATGCCGTGAGCTGTACAACGGCCAGCCGGGAGATGACACCACGGTTTGCACCATTAAGATCCGGAAGAGAAAGCAGATCAATCTCATGATCGGCCCCCCTGAAGACCCGGATGATGTAAACAAAATGATGTCCCTGTTCTTCTCAAAGGAAGGCAGGTACATCGTCTGCGGAGGCACGACATCCAACCTTGCTGCCGAATATCTGCAGCGTCCCCTGGACTGCAGTCTGTCGGAGTATGTGGATCCCGATATCCCTCCCACAGCAATGATAGAAGGGGTCGACCTGGTGACAGAGGGGGTCATCACCATGAGCCGGGTGCTGGAATATGCGCAGGATTACCTGGGGAGCAACAGCCGCTATGCGGAGTGGGGCCAGAAGAATGACGGTGCCTCACGGATTGCACGGATGCTGTTTCAGGAGGCAACGGACATAAACTTCTTCGTAGGGCGGGCTATGAATCCGGCCCATCAGAACCCGAAGCTCCCTATCGGCTTCAATGTCAAAATGCAGCTTGTGGACGAGCTTGCCAAATGCCTTTCCGGGATGAATAAAAAGATTAAAGTCAGTTACTTTTAAGGAGGTACATATGGAAAACACATTTGATTATGGAGCAATCGACGTTATCATTGATGAATATGGCGCAGAAGCAAGCTCCGTCATAGCGATTTTGCAAGGAGTTCAGGAAAAATACCGCTATTTGCCAAAGGAGATTTTTCCTTATCTTGTAAAGCGCCTGGGTGTCAGTGAAGCGAGCATATACAGCGTTGCAACCTTTTATGAAAATTTTTCACTGGAGCCAAAAGGGAAATATGTTATTAAAGTCTGCGACGGCACTGCCTGCCATGTGCGGAGAAGCATCCCCATCCTGGAGCGCCTTCGTTCTGATCTGAAACTTATCGGGGATCGAAAAACTACGGAAGACTTGAACTTTACCGTCGAAACCGTTTCCTGCCTTGGAGCCTGCGGTCTCGCTCCGGTACTGACTGTCAACGACAAAGTTTACCCTGCCATGACACCGGACAAGGCATCCGAACTACTAAAACAGCTGAAGGAGGAACTTCTGAATGCTTAAATCAAGAGAAGACCTGAATAATATTCGCAATGCTTATGCAAAAACTCTGAAGTCACAGGAAGCAAAAATTCTTGTATGTGCAGGCACAGGCTGCGTAGCAGGAGGTTCTCCTGAGATCTACGATCGCTTGAAGGAATTGATGGAGCAGCGCGGCATCCCATGTTCTGTAGTGCTTGTTAAGGAAGCCCACGACCATACAGTGGGCATCAAGAAAAGCGGCTGTCATGGGTTTTGTGAAATCGGCCCTCTTATCCGGATCGAGCCCCAGGGCTGGCTGTATGTAAAAGTAAAGCCGGAAGACTGCGAAGAAATCATTGACCAGACCGTGCTGAACGGTGTGCATATTGAACGCCTTGCTTATCAATATGACGGAGAAATCTGTAAAAAGCAGGACGATATTCCCTTTTATAAAAGCCAGACAAGACATGTTTTGCGGCACTGTGGTCAGATCGATGCCACGTCCATTAACGAATATCTTGCCATTGGCGGATATAGCGCTTTTGAAAAGGCTCTTTTCGATATGACCGGCGATGAAATCATCCGGGAGATTGCGGAATCCGGCCTTCGGGGCAGAGGCGGCGGCGGTTTCCCCGTAGGCCGTAAATGGGACCAGGTGAAGCGCCAGAAAGAGCCTCAAAGATATGTAGTCTGTAATGGAGACGAAGGCGACCCCGGTGCATTTATGGATAGGAGCATCATGGAGGGTGATCCCCATAGCGTACTGGAAGGCATGTTGATCGCCGGGCTTTGCTGCGGAGCGGACCAGGGATACATATATGTGCGCGCCGAATATCCCCTGGCTGTCAACCGTTTGAAGACAGCTATCAAACAAGCAACAAGAATGGGATTACTGGGAGATCGGATCCTGGGAACGGATTTCAGCTTTCATCTGCGTATTAATCAGGGAGCCGGAGCCTTTGTCTGCGGAGAAGGTTCAGCCCTCACCGCTTCTATCGAAGGGAAACGTGGGATGCCCAGAGTCAAGCCGCCTCGTACGGTTGAGCACGGACTTTTTGATAAGCCCACTGTTCTGAACAACGTGGAAACCTTTGCAAACGTACCACTGATAATCCAAAACGGCGTAAAATGGTACAGATCCATCGGTCCTGAAAGAAGCCCGGGTACAAAGGCCTTTGCCCTCACAGGGAATATCGTAAATACCGGCCTGATCGAAGTTCCGATGGGAACAACTCTCCGGGAAGTCATCTTTGATGTGGGCGGAGGAATGCGTGACGGAGGAGAATTCAAAGGAGTGCAAATCGGCGGACCATCCGGTGGATGCCTTACCGAAAAAGATCTGAACCTGCCACTTGATTTTGACTCCCTTAAAAAAGCCGGTGCAATGATCGGTTCCGGCGGCTTGGTCGTAATGGATGACAAGAATTGCATGGTTGAAGTGGCGCGGTTCTTTATGAATTTTACCCAGAACGAATCCTGCGGAAAATGCGTGCCCTGCCGCGAAGGCACCAAGAGAATGCTGGCGATTTTAGAGCGCATTGTGTCCGGACAGGGTGTGGAGGGCGATATTGAACTGCTTCTGGAACTTGCCGACACCGTGTCTGCAACATCCCTCTGCGGTCTTGGAAAAACTGCTGCCCTTCCCGTTGTCAGCACGATAAAAAACTTCCGCAGTGAATACGAGGCCCATATACGAGAAAAGCGCTGCCCCGCCTGTGCTTGCAGTAAACTGAAAAAGATCGAAATCGACGCAACTCTGTGCAAGGGTTGCACAAAATGCACAAAGAGTTGCCCGGTAGATGCAATAAGCGGGAAGGTGAAAGAGCCCTTTGTGATCAATCAGGAAAAATGCATAAAGTGCGGGGCATGCATTACCACTTGCCCCTTCAACGCGATCAAGGAGGTTTGAGAATATGATAAGAAATCTGAATAACGTAATGATAATTGACGGAATGCCCATTGAGATAAACGATGAGAAGAACCTCCTTGAGCTCATCCGCAAAGCCAACATTAAAATGCCTACTTTCTGCTACCATTCGGAGCTTTCCATCTACGGAGCATGTCGTATGTGCGTTGTGGAAAATCAGTGGGGCGAGATCGAGGCAGCCTGTTCCACCATACCGAAATCAGGCATGGAGATCCGAACCAATACAGAACGTCTCCGCAAATACCGCCGGAACATCCTGGAACTTCTGCTTTCCAACCACTGTCGGGACTGTACCACCTGCAGCAACAACGGCAAATGTAAGCTTCAGGATCTGGCCATGCGATTTGGGATCGATGATGTCCGTTTTCCCAACACTGCCGCGGAGCCAAAAATAGATGATTCTTCTGTTTGCATTACAAAGGATGCTCACAAGTGCATACTCTGCGGCGACTGCGTGCGGATGTGCAACGAGGTGCAGAATGTTGGTGCCATCGATTTTGCTCACCGTGGATCAAAAATGTCTATTAGCTGTGCCTTTGAGAGGCCCATAGCCGAATCGCCCTGCGTGGGTTGCGGACAGTGTGCCGCCGTTTGCCCCACAGGTGCAATTGTAGTGAAGTACGATTTTCATAAGATCTGGAGGGCCCTGGACGATAAGAACACGAAAGTCACCGCTCAGATAGCTCCCGCGGTGCGAGTCGCCCTTGG
>DCUA01000088.1:14310-22779 GCA_002329675.1 Firmicutes bacterium UBA1426
TCAACGGGTGCAGATCTTACTGTCCTGGAGGAATCTAATGAATTTTTAAAGCGGCTGGAAGAAGGCAAAGCGGACATGCCACTTTTCACATCCTGCTGCCCTGCATGGGTACAGTATTGCGAAAAAAACCACCCGGAACTGCTGAAAAATGTATCAACCTGCCGCTCTCCAATGGAAATGTTCGCCTCGGTCATTCACGAGGAGCATAAGACTTCGGCGAGAAAGCATTACCACGTTGCTGTTATGCCTTGTACTGCCAAGAAATTTGAGGCCACCCGGGAGGAATATGTGCTTGATGGCAAAAACCCCGTTGATGCCGTCATTACGACCCAGGAACTTATTCAGATGATCAAAGAATCCGGGATCATTTTTTCAGAAATTGAGCCGGAGGCTGTGGATATGCCCTTTGGAGCCTCAACGGGAGCAGGGGTGATCTTCGGAGTTACGGGAGGTGTAACGGAAGCGGTTTTACGACGGGTCTCGTCGGACAAGTCCAAAACTGCTCTGGCAGCAATCTCCTATCATGGCGTCCGCGGAATGGAAGGAATCAAGGAGGCAGTCATCCCTTACGGAGACCGCCAACTGAAAATAGCGATCGTAAGCGGCCTTGGGAACGCAAGCGCTCTCATTGAAAAGATCAAGTCGGGTGTCCACTACGATTTTGTCGAAGTTATGGCGTGTCCCGGCGGATGCATAAACGGCGCAGGCCAGCCCTTCGTAGCACCGGACGGGAAAGTGCAACGGGGCGACGGACTCTATGCCGCCGACAAAATGTGCAGCACCAAGAGAAGCGAAGAAAATATGCTCGTTATGGAAATGTATAACGGTGTGCTGAAAAACCGTGTGCACGAGCTGCTGCATACCGACTATGCAAGGAGAGGTGAATAATATGACAGAAATCAGAGTCTGTATCGGTACATCCTGCCACCTGAAGGGATCTTATAATGTTCTGCAAACTTTTCAGCAGCTTATTGAGGAACATCGTATGCACGGCAAGGTAGATCTAAGAGCCAGCTTCTGTATGAAAAACTGCAATCAGCCGGGCGTGACAGTGAGTCTTAATGGAGAGAAGTACAATATTACAGCGGAGAAGGCTTACGCCTTTTTCAAAGAAAACCTATTATAACAACCACAGACCAGCCACGGGGACAGACCCCGTGGCTGCTTTTGAACCCAGGGGGACAGACCCCGTGGTTGCTTTTGCCCCCACAGGGACAGACCCTTTGGGTGTCTGGCTCTTGAATCACCTGAGGAAAAGAGATATACTTAAAAAAATATTGCTTTGGAAGGAGGGGTGGAATCATGAGTGAGAAAGAATTCAAGCTGACCGAGCTGACTCAGAACGCTGGTTGAGCGGCAAAGATCGGGCCTGATGCCCTGGCACAAGTTTTGTGTCACTTGCCGAAGTTTCATGATCCGAACTTACTTGTTGGCTTTGAAAGCAGCGATGATGCGGCGGTCTACCGAATTGATGACAATACTGCCCTTATCCAGACTGTTGATTTGTTCCCTCCTATGGTGGATGATCCCTACCATTTCGGGCAAATAGCCGCAGCCAATGCACTGAGCGACGTTTACGCTATGGGTGGAACGCCCAGGCTTGCTATGAACATTCTCTGCTACCCGGAAGACCTGCCCGGGGAAATCGTCCGGGATATTATGGAGGGCGGTTATGAAAAAGTGATGGAGGCAGGAGCCGTCATTGCCGGAGGCCATAGTCTGAAAGATCATGAACCGAAATATGGTCTCTGCGTTACCGGTTTCGCGAAACCGGAAGAGATCCTCACTAAC
Organism: Firmicutes bacterium UBA1426; assembly: GCA_002329675.1. Lineage (GTDB taxonomy): Bacteria > Bacillota > Clostridia > Peptostreptococcales > Anaerovoracaceae > UBA1426. The sequence continues at coordinate 16,102 of DCUA01000088.1, forward strand.
AGCAATGCAAAGCCTGGAGATTTCCTGATCCTGACAAAACCTTTAGGTACAGGCATTCTGACCACTGCTGCAAAAGCAGGCCTTGTTGGTGAAGGAACAGTGGCAGCCATTGTGGAGTCGATGGTAATGCTTAACAAGAGAGCATGCGAAATTATGAAGAACCACCCTGTCCACAGCTGTACGGACGTGACAGGGTTCGGCCTTCTGGGACATGCTTATGAGATGGGCGCCGGCAGCGGCGTCACCATCCAGCTTGACGCCGCCGCCATGCCCCTGCTCCCCGAGGCCAGGGACATGGCCAGGATGGGAATCATCCCTGCCGGCGCCTACGCCAACAGAGCCTATCTGGAGGCAAAGCTCAAGATCGAACCGACTGTCCCCTTAGATTTGTTGGACATCATGTTCGATCCCCAGACCTCCGGCGGCCTTCTCATTGCAGTCCCCGAAGACCAGGCAGCCGGGCTGCTTGCGGATTTGCAGAGCGAGATTCCCGCAGCCACTATCATAGGCTGGGTGACCCCGGCCGAAAGCCACACCATATATATCAAATGAACTCAGGGGGAGTGCTATAAGCACTCCCCCACTTTTGACACCAAATATAAGTTAAGAACATTATTATGCTCCAGATTGAAGGCCATCAAATTTGAATTTGTAAACGTTCCAACTACAAAGATAGACCTGACTCAACACTCAATCACTCAGGATCCGCTCGATAGCATCCACCGCATACGCCACCTCTTCCTCCGTGTTCCGATGGCCGAAGGCAAACCGCACCGTTCCCTGAGGGAAGGTCTTCAGAGTTTTATGGGCCAGAGGAGCACAGTGCATACCGCAGCGGGTCATGATCCCGAACTCATTGTCAAGGCGAAAGGCTACTTCTGCGTTATCTTTATCCGTAAAATCCAAAGATACGATGGGGCAGCGCTCTTCCCCCGCTCCCGGCCCCACCACTCGAACAGAGGAGCGGCTTATAAAAGCTTCCATAAACAATCTTGTCAGCTTCAATTCTTCCGCCCGGATATTGTCAACACCCTTTTCTATCACGTAATCCAAAGCGGCGGACAACCCCAATATCCCGGGGAGGTTCATGGTCCCTGGCTCCAGCTTGTCCGGCATAAAGTCCGGCATGACAATGGAATCCGAACGGCTACCGGTCCCACCATCAATGATCGGTGAAATTGCCTGCGCCAATTTATCATCTAACAGCAGACCTCCGATTCCCTGGGGGCCCAGCAATCCCTTATGCCCCGTAAAAGCAAGTCCGTTGATATTCATCTCTTTCATATGTATTGGGAATACCCCTGCTGTCTGCGCTGCATCTACAATAAAGAAAACACCCCGCTCCTTGCAGAGTTTACCCACTTCTGCCACAGGCATCAAAGAGCCGCAGACATTGGAGCCGTGAAGCATTACTACAGCCTTCGTATCAGCGGTGATCTGCCTCTTAAAATCCTCAAGATCCAGGCAACCCTTCTCATCACATCGGGCGATTGCCAGGTCTACCCCACGCAATCTGGCTGTTTCTGCAGGCCTGGCTACCGCATTGTGTTCCATCGAGGTGATGATCAGCCGGTCACCGGCGCGGAGCAACCCATGAATGATATAATTCAGGCTGAATGTTACATTTGGTGTAAATACTACATTGCTTTCACGGTTAAAACCAAAAAAATCCCGCAGCTTCTCACGGGTCTCTAATATTTTCTCCGAAAGTGAATACGAGGAACGATAACCACCCCGGTTCACATTACAGCCGATGTTTTCAATAAATTCAACCATGGCTCGCCCGACTCCCGGGGCTTTGGGAAACGAAGTGCTGCCATTGTCCAAATAAACATTCCGCATCTTGTCAATCTCCTTTACAGCAATGGTAGCAGATTAATTAAGGAATTACAAACTGTATTGTGTACATATAAAGGCAAAAAGTAGCCACAGGGTCTGTCCCTGTGGGGGCAAAAGCAACCACAGGGTCTGTCCCCCTGGGTTCGTCCCCCTGGGTTCAAAAGCAGCCACGGGCTCTGTCCCCGTGGCTGGTCCGTGGTTGGTTATAGGCTTCTGCTGAAACTCACCGTTTCCTCCGCCGCCTTCTGCGGATAGAATTCATGGAATATTCTATAGTAAAAGAGATCCTCTTTGCTCTTCAGCCGATGACCCACAGTCGTCTCCCTATGCCTTGCAAATTCCTCGTCCGAAATTCTCTCCTCGGCTGCGCGCCTCATTAGGTCAGAGGATCCTGCCCCGATGCTGAACTTCTTTTTCTTTCTTCCCGTGATTTCCCGTGGCAACATGTGGCTGAACGCCTTTCTCAATACCCATTTTTCTTCCCCGGCAGGGCCATACATCATGGAGTCTGGAATCCGAAGGGCAAACTGTATCAAGTCCAGATCCAAAAATGGAACCCTCGCCTCCATTCCAAAAGCTGCAGCCATCCGGTCTCCCCTCTGCAAGCCGGTACTGTGCAGTGTTTCCAGCAAATGAAAGGCTTCCGACTCCCGCTCTTCCTCCGACAGGGATTTCATGTAAGGATAGCCACAGAAAAGCTCATCTGCTCCCTCCCCGGAAAAAACCACCTTATCCGGCTCAGCCGCCATCCTGGCAAGAAAATAATTGGGCACCGAACTCCGCACAAGGGCTGCATCGTAAGACTCCAGATGATAAATGACCGTTGGCAACACCTCCAGCATTTCTTCCAGAGTGTAAATATACTCATGATGCTTTGTTCCCAGATGTTTGGCGCACAACCTGGCATGGAGAAGGTCTTCGCTCCCCTCCATACCCACAGCAAAAGAATCTACCCCTTCCCATTCCCGGGCTGTCAATGCCGCAATAATACTGCTGTCCAACCCTCCGCTGAGATAGACGCCAAAGGGACGGCTACGATCGATCCTCTTCCGGACCGCGTTTGTGAGCAGTTTCTGTATTCCTGATTTGGCATCATTGAAGGTTGTTATTGGTTCCTGAGCAGAGAAGCTATGAAACCGGACAAACCGATCCTCGACCTGGGCCTGATCACCTGCCTGATAATAACTACCGATGGGAAACTCCTGAAAATCCGGAGCTATTTCCGAAAGAGCTTTGAACTCTGAGGCGACACAGACCTTCTCATCGTCCTCGCTGATATAGAGGGGTTTGACGCCCAGAGGATCCCGGGCAATAAATATGCGGTTGGCTTCCCCATTTACATCTTTTCCTGCATCTTCAACCACATTTATTTCGTGTTTGGTTGGGTATACAACAAAAGCGTAGGCACCCTCAAGACTATGTACGCATTTCTCCCCTACCTCTTCATATAGATGAAGCACTGCTTCTCCATCCAGGTCTGAGGAGAAATGATGTTTCCGTTTTAACTTTTTCCGAATCTCTGATGTGTTCCAAAGCCGTCCGCTGAATAAGATCCGCATGGAATCGTTTTCGTTGGAAATTGGTTTTATCGGCTTCCGATGCTGAATGTTGTCACGCATTCGGCTCAATTCAATTTTAATCTGTCTGCTGTAACGTTTACTGATATCCAGCTGGCCCCGATTTCTTCGGATCAACCCTTCATTTAACTGATAAATTTGTGCAATTCCTCCCATAAAATGTACCTCCTTAAAACATTAAGGGACATCGCCGGGTGCCTTTGCAATTCCTGGCATTACGTGAAATTGATAAGACTCGACAACCTCTCTTCTTCTAATAACTTATGTTCGTCTTTTTTACTCCATGCATCAATTCCCCCTTCCACACAGCGTGTCTCAAGCTTGCCGGCAGCATAAGCATTCCCCTTCAGGTGAGGGGCATCCAGTATTCCCAACCTTATGGCCTCTGCCAAAACCACCGGATCCGTAAGCGGATCCATTTCCTCGTGTCTTTCCATCCTCTTTCCCAGATCCACTATGGCAGAAAGAAGCACAGATGCCTCATTCAGTAATTCGTCCTTTCGCTCTATTACTGCAGGGTCAGACAGAGAATCGGCGTTCCCTGTAAAGCAATTTTGTATAACTCCCTGCACGATTTCACAGCTTTCGATCACATCTGAAGCTTCCGCAGCATGATCTCCTTCACAGTATCCCACAACGTGAATGATGTGAGGCTTGATCTGAAGGGCATGAACGGTGGATGCGGCCAATTGCCCTTTTGCCACATTCTCTCTCGGAGACAGATGAAGCAGCCCTGCTCTCGCCTGTCTGTAAGAAGTGAAGTCACTATCGTGGAGGGATTCGATGAGCAGGATCTTGGCCAGCATCTTCGCCAGATCCATCGCAGGCGTTATCATAGGCGGGGTGTTGAACATATATTGCGCTACATAGCGCCTTACCCCCATAGCCTTGGCATTATAGGCTGCCAGATAGGCCATCACCACCGCAATTGCATCGTGGGCATCCCGGAGACTCCAGTGATGGGATTCATTAACCTCCAGGGGAATGTCGTTCAGGCCGTACCAGCGCATCGCCTCCTGATTTTCCCGGATAGCTGCTTCCGGTGGGCGTTTTGAACGCCCATCAAGGGCACTGTACCAGCAAAGAGGGACCGCTCCCCAGGCATTGTTGATCGTATCTCTGGACATTTCCGCCCATGATACCAGATCTCTCGTTCCGCTGTAGATACGCAGCATCGGGTAGTTGCCCGCCCGGCTCGCTTCCTTGAAACGAAGCAAGTCATCCCTATGGCGTATGGGAGCACCTCCGGCTCCGCTCTGCATGGGGTCCATCTCATCAGGTCTGAAGAAGGATTCCTGAGCATTTTGATCCGGAGCGATAGAGATCACATCCAACACCCGGGCTTCAGCGATCTCCCGTATCCCCTGCCTGGTCCTTTCCAGATCCGGCAGACCGAAATGATGACGCAATAGCGGTGCTGGTTTAACCGCATTGATCCTATCCACCAGATAGTCGCTGCTTTGCCTGGTCTCGCAGGTTCCTTCTCTGCAATCCAGATATTCCATGGTATCCGATGTGCTTTCCAACCCTGTGAAGCAGCGTTCGAATAAACCCGCCTCCTCCGCTACACGGCAGACCGGCGGAGTACCGCCGAAGGCAAACCGATAGGCTTTCAGCTCTTCCTCCCCCATCTTAGTTTTAAAATCCTGCAGGAGGTTTTCCGCCACCTCCGGGGTCAGCCGATAGCTTATTCCCACTATATCGGGATCAAAATCCCGGATCTCCTCAATAAAGGCATCTACAGGAACAGCGGCTCCCAGAAAACGAGTTTCATACCCCAGATCTTCCGCCAGTTTAAGAAACCTCACTACTCCTGCTACATGAACGCAATTGCCTATGGCACCTGCAATTATTCTTCCTTTCATGGCTATCTCCTTCCTTTCTCTATCCTTCTGTGATAAAGCTGCGAAGTTGTTTCAGCGTCATACCCGTCAGCCCCATTTGTTCCACAGTGCGTCCGCACGCCCAATAATCCGTTTCGTGGAGTATGGATGCCAGGAGGATAATGGAATCGATGGTTGGCGTGGGCACATTACAGAACCTCCCCAGTGATGCAATGGGGACCAGGCTCATAGGAACGTCCTCTGTGATGTACCTATGTAGAATCGTCTTTGGTGCCATAATGCCGTCATAACCTCTGTTGTTTCGCATAGCTTCAATGAGGGTGCGACCGGCAGCGTCGTAGGCGATATACAGCCATTCTCGTGCTGTCATAGCGCGAAATCCCAGAGCCTCAGCAACACAGACGCGCTCTCTGTCCATCTTTTCAAGTATCAATGAAACCGATGCAGTTATACCTTCTGTATAGTATTCGAAATCTCCGTTGGTGCTCTCGATCCTGCCTGCGTTCAGCACGGTGACTGCCGGATGAAAAATCGAGCCGATGTTATCCAGGCTGGTCTTCATGACATTATCCCCGGGTATGAACTGAGGCAATGCTGTGCGAAGCACTTTCACTACTTCAGGAGTCCTGTGAGCGGGAATTGCCGCCACGGGAACGCTGTTCTTAATGCGGAAGATCTGCGTTTGCGCAGGGTTCATGGAGCGGCTGGCGTAGAGGAGGGTCTGGGCCTCACATACCACAACGTCAGCCTTACATTGCTTCTTCCTCAAAATATTCAATACTTCAAGGGCTCCCCCTGTTCTCCCCGGATTCAGTACAATAATCTGATCGTCAACAAGGTGAGGAACCAACTGCTCTGCAATATATCCGTGCCCAGTGGCAGGGAGCACTACCATTATAATATCTCTTCCGTAAATCGCCTCACCGATATCGGAAGTGACGATTTTAAGCTCGGCAAATCCCCGGGGGATGTTATCATTGTCTGATAAGATTTCAATACCTCCCCCTTCTTTGATGGATTGAATTCTGTTCACCCCTCGATTGTAGAGGCTTACATCGATACCCGACAGGGAAAGATGGCCTGCCATGGCTGTCCCTCCGTGCCCGGCTCCCAGAACAGCAAATTTATATTCGCTCTTTTCTTTTAATGTTTCCATCTGTGCCCTCCGGTTTATTTATCAATCTCCCTTTTTACTCCACCAATTACATTTAATGGGCCATCTCGCGGCCTCAAATTGGCTTTGATTGAGGCTATACTATTGCAAATTCAAAGCTGCAACTGATTCTAAAACAATTGTGATAACATACAACGGCGAGTAATAGAGTGAATCTATAACGATTGAGAAATTATAACACAAGATGTTAGAAAATTCAATAATAACCCTTGAGGTGGTGGGGAGACGTTTCGTTTGCCACCCT
>DCUA01000104.1 GCA_002329675.1 Firmicutes bacterium UBA1426
TTGTGAGCACTTCCATAGTGCCATAGGATGGTTCTTGATGCGTTCCAATATTTCGCTTGATTCAAAGAGAAGTTCTGGATGGTACTCTTTCTCTCTAAAGGAATCAAGGAATTTCCACTCATTGTCCTCCAGCTTCAACATATCTGTAAGCCATGTTTTAATTTGCAATTGGGAAGTATCAAGATCAAATTTTTCCTTGCTTCTTAAAACGGGATTTAATTCCCTCTTGATTTGATTTTGAGTGACTTTATCTATGCTGCTTAGATCGAATTCTGAAGGAGGTGATTCCGAAGCGATAGCGCTGTAATAAACAATACATTTTCTCAACAATATTTGTTCAGGCTCATCAAACAAACCAAACCTCACCAAGTTATGGATATCATAAATATCTCGAGGCGCTGTTCTATTGAGCAATGCAACAATTTTGCTGGCAAATATTTCGATTGGTGTCACACTTAGAACCGATACTCCCGTAGGTTCCCAAGTTGATTCAAAACGTCTTTGTTCAATTTGGAGGATATGACAACGAAGCATGTAATTGATCTCAATTTTTATATTATCTTTCACGCCACCAGCATTTAAATATTCGAACACGAAAGAGTCCAGGGCATGATAATATTTTGATTTCGGGCTTATTGAATAATCATTGGCTACCATATATTTTTTGATTCGGTCATTGATTTGAGTTCGTGATGCCATCATTTCATCTCGGCTAAAGTTTTCAGCGAAGTCCAGGTCAATATCGACGGACAATCTTGGTAAATTAAAAATCGTCAGGTTGATTGCTGTCCCGCCCTTTAATGCCAGCAACTCTCCAAGCATATCATCGCTCTTAAAAAACTTTAAGATTTCAGTCAATCTACAGACCTTTTCATAGGTATCTCGGGCAAAGCCAAGTTCCTTAGCTTGTTTTCCAAGCAATAACTTATTCCACTTAGTCACTGAGTTCAACCCCTTTACTGATTATTGATTTGATATTAGCAGGGGCAAAAAGCATCCAATCTTCATGTAAAATAAAATGTTCTGAAAGAGTATCTTTTTCAGAATACAAATATTTTTTTGACTTAGGGATTTTACCTTTGCAAATGTCGAAGAATGATTTTGAAAGACCTAATTGTTCCGAAAATTGCATCAGAATAAATCCGGTTTTTTGATATAGATATGCCAGACTATAATCATCAAGATAAGTAAGTAGTTTATCGGCTCGTAGCGAGGGAACCAACATCAGACAGCGCAATAGTTCTTCTAAACCACCAATTTTTTCAAAAGCATAGATACTGTCGATGACTGTTCTTTCAAGGTCCGTAATCCTTATACCAGTATTTGCTGTAAGTATGCCGGAGGCGATGCGGGGAGATACTCGAGTATAGGAGATACCATCGTAGGTGAAATTAGAGAACCTGCTGCCCGTTGTTACATATACCTCATAAAATACTTGATTGGCATAGCCATAATATTCAAATGCACTATGGAATGAAACACAAGCATCATCTGCTATATTAGATGCGATCATAAATCGATTTGCAATGGGTTGTTTTGTTTCTAAGCTGATTGCTGTATAAAGATCTCTTCGAATACGCTCAATATATCCGGCATTGATATAACTATATAGCAATGAATGTGCTGCATGTTCATTGCCTGTCAGTGCAACAACATCCCCACGTGAAAAGCAGCCCAGCGCAATTAGTTTATCCAGATATTTCATAAACTCACCTCTATTCCTATCATTGCATAAAACATTCCTTATTTCAACTACTATGTGCAATTTTCGGAATGGATATTCTTAGGTATGCACAAAACAATCCTTAGAGAATTGTGATATCCGTTATAGTACCGACCAACCACTCGCCACATTATATTCCCAGATATGCTTTTTTTACTTCCGGGCTCTCCAGCAGATCCCTGCCCTTGCCCTCCATAATTATTCTCCCGTTTTCAAGTACATAGGCCCGATCTGCCAATTTCAATGATTGGCGAACGTTTTGCTCTACTAATAAAACCGTCATTCCATCCTTCGCTATGTTTCTGATCAGCTTCATAACTTCGCTGACAACTATGGGTGCAAGTCCCAGTGAGGGTTCATCAAACATCAATAGTTTAGGATTGGCCATCAAGCCCCTGCCGATGGCACACATCTGGCTTTCTCCACCGCTTAATGATCCTGCCAGCTGATTGGATCTCTCCTTCAATCTCGGAAGCAACTCATATACATATTCTAATCTTTCTTTTCTATTACCCCTGCTGTTTTTGTTGTAAGAGCCCAGCTCCAGATTTTCACGAACAGTAAGTTTCGGAAACAGCAGTCTTCCCTCCGGTATCTGAACAAGTCCCAGATCAACGATCTGGTCGGGTCTTAAATTGCTGATGGTTTTCCCTTCGAATTGTATTTCACCGGTAAAGGATTTAACGGTTCTGGAAATACAGGATATCAGAGTTGACTTCCCTGCTGCATTGGCTCCGATCAAAGTCACGATCTCACCTTGGTCAACGTGCAAAGAAACGTCTTTTAGAACCTGCACTTCGCCGTAAAAGGAATTTATGTTTGATATATTAAGCATACTCTTCATCACCCTCATCAACTCCGAAGTACGCCTCAATAACCCGCTGGTCATTGCTCACTTCATCAGGAGTGCCTTCCATTATTTTTTTGCCGAAATTGAGTACTATAATACGCTCAGACAGAGACATGATCGCCTCCATGATATGCTCGATAATTATAATCGTTATCCCGGTTGCATTGATCTCTCTTATGATCTTGACCATGTCCTGAACTTCTGTAGATGTAAGTCCGGCCATTACCTCATCCAGCAGAAGCAGTTTTGGCTGGGTAGACAGAGCTTTTGCAATTTCAAGCTTCTTACGTTCACCTAAATTCAGGTGCTTTGCGACGATTTCCGCCTTATGATCCAGTTGTACAGTCTTTAGAGCGTTTAATCCGATGGATTCGGCTTCGTTGTAGCTCTTTGTCTTACAAAATGCACCTACCATAGCGTTCTGGAGCGTAGTCATGTTTCCAAAAGGCTGTGTGACCTGGTAACTTCGGGCAATGCCCAGTCTGGCAATTTGATAAGACTTTTTGCCGGATATTTGCTCACCATTGAAGGTTATAGTACCTTCCGTTATGGGGAGTGTGCCATTTATGCAATTAAACAGGGTGGTTTTTCCTGCTCCGTTTGGACCGATCAGCCCCAGGATCTTTCCTTCTTCCAGCTCAAAAGAAACATCAGAAACTGCGCTTAATCCCCCAAACTTCTTTGTCACGGAATCTATTTTTAGTAGCATAGTTAAACTCCTTTTGTTGCCTTGCTTTTTTTGATAAGGCCGTTAAAGAACAGCTTTAGCTGAGGTAATATACCATCCGGTCTGAATAAGAGAATTGCAATCAGAATCAAACCCAATACGAAAGTATGCAATCCGCTGACCGATGAAAGGTAGCCTCTGAGCAAGTTCGAAATCGGTGTCAGGATAAAAGATCCTACCATAGGACCAAAGGCAGTTCCCATGCCGCCTGTAATTGCCAGTAAAATAAAGTTTATCGAGTTCATAAGAGACATTACCGACGTGGGCTCTATAAACATGATGTACTGTGCATAGATCGTCCCTCCAAAAGAGGTGAGCACAGCACTCATTACAAATGCGATCAACATGGTTCTGCTGGAGTTTACTCCCAGGTTTTCAGCAGCCTCCTGATTTTCACCCACTGCTATCAGTGAATAACCAAGCTTAGATCTTTCCATTTTGACGCAGATAAGTAATACGATGATCATATATATCCAAGTAAGGAAAGCATATGGTATTTTGCTTGCCCAAATCATATTCGAAAATCCGGGTTCATAAGGAATAAAGACACCGAGTGCACCTTTTGTAATATCCTTTGAAGTAATGGTCATTACTTTCAGTATTTCTGCAAAGGCTATGGTAGAGAGTACAAAGAAAGTACCCTTCAGTCTTAAGGTGGTACCGCCTATGATCAAGGCTGCTACTGCTGAAATAGCACCTCCTGCAAGCATTCCGATCCAGGGCGATATTCCGAAGTTTACATAGAGTAAAGTAGATGAATATGCGCCGATCCCAAGATAGGCTGCATGTCCTATGCTCAATCTATTACAATAACCGCTGTAGAGGTTCCATGAACAGGCAAGCCCCGCCCATAAAAAGGTCATAACCGCTATGTCCTGAAAGTACCTGTTCGGCAAAAAGAATGGTACGATAATGGAAGCGAGGGCAATTATCCATAGAACAGAGTTATTTTTTGACAAAAGTTTATTTATCATTTCATACTCCCTTCTTTCTTATGATCTGCCAAACAAGCCGTTTGGTTTAAATATTAGCACTAAGATAAATAGAAGGAAATATGCTGCCTGTTGATATGCCGGTCCGGCAAAATATCCGGCGAAGCTTTCCACAACTCCGATGAGTAAACCTCCCATTATGGCTCCCGGGATACTTGTTAACCCTCCTATAACCACAACGATAAAGGCCAGGGTACTGAAGTTGGATCCCACCAGAGGAAACGCAGGGTATATGGGAGACAGAAGCAGTCCTGCCAGGCCTACCAAAGTGATGCCGATCGTAAAGGCCAGTCCGTAGGTCCTTTTCAAATTGATTCCCATAAGCTGAGCCGCTTTGCCGTTCTGAGCAACGGCTCTCATAGCTGCTCCTGTATATGTCTTTTGCAGGAACATATACAGCAGGACAGATGCTCCTATGGCGATAACGAATGCCACAACTCTTGGGGTGCTCAGTGTGAGGAAACCTATATGGGTCGTATCCGTAGTCATATCGATCCTGATATTTCTATAATCTGCTTTCCAAAGCATAAGTGCAAGGTTTTGCAGTACCATTGACAGTGCCAGCGTCAATATGATCTGTATGGAGTGATCCGCTTCAAGCACACGTTCCATTATGATTTTATAAGTCAGATACCCGATAATAGCCATGACGGCCAGATTGATCAGCAGTGACTGATAAGGATCGAGCCCTATGATGTTATACATCCAATAAGCAAAATACATTGCAAGCATCAAATATTCGCCGTGAGCAAAGTTTACGAGCCCTATGATACCAAAGATCAAAGCCAGCCCGACACTGACCAATGCATAAACCCCTCCGGAGAAAATACCTGAAATGAAAACCTGTAAAATTTGTTCCATGTTTTGCTCCTTTATTATGTAACAAAGAGCCCCCACAATCATCGAAATGATTGTGGGGATTCTTTTATATGTTACAAAACGTTACTCTGACGCAATCGGGAGAGGTACATTGATAACATCCCCGTTCTTAAGCTTTTCCGGATAGATCGTAACAACTTCACCACCCTGCCACTGGTTGATATTTGCAGAAGCGGCATAGTTCTGTCCATCATCGCCTAGATCCCATCCAAATCCGAGAGTCGTCATATCCAGCTTAGTAGTTAAAGCAGCTTCACGGATCGATTCCGGATCCAGTGTCTCCGCATTGGGAAGAATTTCAGTCATAAATGTATATGCGCCTGCAAAGGCAGCTTCGGCAGCGATTGATACATTAAGTAAGTCGGGGTATTGCTCTAAGAAGGCTTCTCTGAATGCGCTTACAGTAGCTCTCATTTCTTCGTCTTTAAATACATCTAAAGGAAGGTTCGTCGGCATGTCCGTGCAGAAGAACCCATCAGAATCAGCTCCGATGGTTGCTGCAAAGTTAGGATCCGTAGTTCCTGCTCCGAGTCCCATGAACACCTTCGGAACTGCATTATACTGTTTTAATGTGTCAACGAGCAAAATTGCATCGTTGATGTAGTTTACAGACAGCAATACATCTGGTTTTGCTTCATTTATCTTTAATACCAGAGCAGACATGTCAGTAATCGTCGTTGCGTAGTGCTCGCGTGCAACTACATTCATTCCAAGCTCAATTGCTTTTGCTTCTGCGCCATCTGCAACAGATGTACCGTAACTGGATTCTTCGTGAATGATGGCAACTCTCAGATCACTGGGAGCTATACCCAGCATGTCTGCGATTGCAGTCCCTACATAATTGGCACCGGTTGCACCACGAAGGGATCCTTTATCAAGAATTCTGAATACGTTTTTGAAACCTGAATCTGTAAGGGCATCAGCAACGCCGCCTGATTCAACAAGGGATACTCCGGTCCTCTCGGTAACACCGGCTATGGCAATGGCATTTCCGCTAGCCAGCGATCCAAAGATGATTTCGACACCCTGCTGATCGACCAATCTTCCGGCCTCCGTAGTAGCTGCAGTTGGATCCGGAGCGTCGGCTTCGATCAACTGAACTTGTCTGCCGTGAACGCCGCCGGCTTCGTTAACCATGTCAACTGCAATTTTAACTGCGGTCAGACACTGGTTACCTAAGAGCGCATTGGCACCGCTTAACGGATAGATAGCACCTACTTTGAACGGTTCGCTGTCTGTTCCGCCTTCTCCTCCGTTACCGCCGCCTCCGCAGCCGGTAATCGTCGTGGCCAGCAGTACTAATACTAATAGTACAGGTAAAAATTTTTTCATTTTCTCCCTCCTATGATGTTTGTCATCATACTCTTCTCTCTTAATAATCACTCAGACTTCACCATACGGTTCGAATTCCAACATTAATAAATTACCCTCTCCTCTCTTTAGTGTTGGAATTATAGAAACGTCACCCTTTCCAAGCTGTCAAAGCTTGTTTATTTAAAGGTATAAGTTTGGACTTATTACCTATAAATAACTTTTCCATCACCTTTTCGATACTTTCTAATTCCACGATACCCGTAACTCTGGCAATTGCCCCCAGGATCACCATATTGGCTGCTTTATCGTTTTGCAGGCTGGCTGCAATCTCGTTGGCATCAATGTAATATACATCTATATCATCTCTCCCGGGCTTTTCTTTTATTAACGACCGGTTTACAAACAACTTTCCTCCGGGCACGACCGTATCTTCGAACCTGACCATAGAAGGCAGGTTCATGGCGACCACAGAAGTCGCTTCGGATATGATGGGAGAGTTGATCTTTTTATCGGATACGATCACGGTACAATTGGCTGTTCCTCCTCTCATCTCCGGTCCATAAGATGGCATCCATGTCACTTCCTTGCCCTCCAGCATCCCGGCATATGCGATCATCTGACCGATGAGCATGACGCCCTGACCACCAAACCCGGCAATGATCAATTTATGTGTAGCCACTTATTTCACCTCCCCGGGAGTTTTCATATTCCCAAGGGGATAGTAGGGAATCATGTTCTCCCTGAGCCATTCAAGTGATTTTACGGCATCATATCCCCAATTGGTCGGGCATGTCGATAAGACTTCCACG
>DCUA01000147.1 GCA_002329675.1 Firmicutes bacterium UBA1426
AGAGGTGCGGACGAAAACTTGGACTTGTAATAAGTTGGGAGGTAGTCCATGTATTCGTACGAAGACCGAATAAAAGCAGTAAGGCTTTACATCAAGTATGATCTAAGCGCAGCCGACACAGTGCGGGAATTGGGATATCCAAGTCGCAAGATGTTAGTTCGTTGGTATAAAGAGTATCTTGAAACAGGCGGGTTGCATGAGGGATACGATAAGCATCCAGTATATACCTCAGCTCAAAAGAAGGCAGCTGTCAATTACTATCTGGAACACGGGCGCAATATTAGCCGGACGGTAAGAGCGGTTGGATACCCTACGCGGGAGACGCTTGCGCAATGGATCGACGAACTAGCTCCCGGTGAACGGAAAGTCCGCATCAGACGGGGCGCTGTGGTACAATTTTCCCAAGAGCAGAAGAAGGATGCGGTTATTGAACTGTGTGCCAGGGAAGGATCTGCGGCAGCCGTCGCCGATAAGCTCGGTGTCAGCAGGATCAGCCTATATAAATGGAAAAAAGAGCTGCTCGGTGAGGATGATGCAAAAACCATGAACAGATCTGGCAAACCGCCTTTTCCCGAGGATAAGGATGTGCTTTTAGCAGAGGTTGAATCACTGAAAAAAGAGTTATATCGTAAACAAATGGAACTGGACGTACTTACCAAGGCAGCAGAAATCATAAAAAAAGACCAGGGCATCAATCTACGGAAGCTGACGAACAAGGAAAAAACCCGCCTGATTGATGCCCTAAGGACGGCATATCCGTTAAATGACCTGCTAAGGATGACGAGTATATCGAAAAGCAGCTATTTTTATCAGAAAAATGCCCAGATCCGACCTGATAAATATGCTGCTCTGCGAACAAAGGTACAAGAGGTTTTTGCTGAGAATCAAAGCCGCTATGGATACAGGCGAGTGCATGCCGTAATCAAGAGCAAGGGGACGATTGTTTCTGAAAAGGTTGTACGGAGGATCATGGAAGAGGAACAGCTGGTCGTTCCATGCAAGAAAAAGCGCAAATACAGTTCCTATAAAGGCGAGATCAGCCCTGCTGTGGAGAACATAGTCGCTCGTGACTTCCATGCTGACGTGCCAAATATCAAATGGTTGACCGACCTCACTGAGTTCCATATACCTGCTGGAAAGGTCTATCTTTCGCCAATAATTGACTGCTTTGATGGGCTGGTAGTCAGTTGGACAATTGGTACTAGCCCGGATGCGGAATTGGTCAACACAATGTTAGATGACGCTATATGTAATCTTAAACATGGAGAGCACCCAATTGTACATTCAGATAGAGGATGTCATTATCGCTGGCCTGGTTGGATCTCAAGGATGAAGAATGCCGCCTTAACGAGGTCCATGTCCCAAAAAGGCTGTTCACCGGACAATTCTGCCTGTGAGGGCTTTTTTGGAAGGCTCAAGAATGAGATGTTTTATTACCGGTCATGGCAAGGTGTTTCAATTGATGAGTTCATTAATGAGCTCGATAACTATCTTAGATGGTACAACGAGAAGCGAATTAAGATGTCTCTCGGAGCGATGAGTCCCGTAGCATATAGACGAAGTATTGGTTTAGTGGCATGATTAAGTCCAAGAAAACGTCCGCACCCCCACTTGCTGGTCAGAAATTAGGCACTTAATGGTGACATTGAACGCAGCCGGCTGACTACTCCTGGCAGCAGCTCCAGTACGTAATCTACATCCTCTTCCCGGTTATCTTTGCCTAGTGTCAAACGCAGAGAACCATGCGCAGTTTCGTGTGGGATACCCATCGCCGTAAGCACGTGAGAAGGTGCCAAAGAATTCGAGGTACACGCTGATCCGCTGGAAGCCATAATACCATAGCTATCCAGCATCAGGAGGATCGACTCCCCTTCTACAAATTCAAAACATATACTGACATGCCCGGGAACCCTGTTCTCCAAGTCACCGGTAATAATGGCATTAGGGATTCTTTCTACAATTCCATTCTGCAGCTTTTTCCCCAATCTGGTTAAATAAGCAACGCATTCACTCATTCGGTTTCGCGCAAGTTCAGCGGCCTTGCCGAACCCCACAATTGCAGGGACATTCTCTGTACCGCCCCTCATCTTAGCCTCTTGAGTGCCTCCATGTAGGAGTTTTTCTATTTTTGTCCCCATTTTAATAAAGAGACAACCCACTCCTTTCGGCCCATACAGTTTATGGCCGGAAGCGGAAAGCATATCAACTCCCAACTCATTTATATCAATCGGTATCCTACCAACAGTTTGCACAGCATCGGTATGAAACGCAGCTCCCGCTTCATGGGCAATAGCCGCCAGGTCTTTTATTGGCTGAATGGTACCCACTTCATTATTGGCGTGCATAATTGTTACCAGTGTGGTCTCTGCTTTCAACGCCTTTCTAAGAACATCCGGCTCCACCAACCCACATTTATTAACGGGCAACACGGTTAATTCGAAACCGTTCTTGTGCAAATACTCGCAGGTATCAAGAACCGCATGATGTTCTATAGCCGAGGTAATTAGATGTCTGCCTCGGTGAGCATTACTGATCATATATGAAATGATGGCTTGATTATCAGCTTCAGTACCACCACTAGTGAAAAATATTTCCTGGGACTCGGCATTAATCAAGGCTGCGACCTGGCGTCGAGCCTNNCCTTTTTGCTTCTCTGCCTTTGGAATATACACTGGATGGGTTACCATATCGATTGGTATAGTAAGGCACCATGGCTTCGAATACAGCTTCATCTACTGGAGTAGTAGCACTGTGATCCATATATATGTCTCTCATGCTATTTCACCTCATATTTCTATTTACCCGCAATTTCTTAGAGCCTTTGTCTTGTCCTATGAGACCAGGGAGTTCATCTTATCCAGGTCCAAAACAGCCTTCTCTCAAGCCTTCCTAGGCACGCCATCAATCGTCACCTTTGAAAGACAACCGGTTCCGTACAAAATCCGCTTAATCGAATATTATTTTTTCTGGGTGGGTATAAATATTAAGTTTCTCCCCACGGATAAAGCCGACAACACAGACATTAAATTCCTCTGCTAACTCCAAAGTAAGATCTGTCGGAGCAGCCCGCGACAGAATTATTGGTATGTTGCCCCGCACGGCTTTGATAAGGATTTCTGAAGCAATGCGCCCACTTAAAAGAAGGCACTTGTTTGATGACGGTATCTCATTCAAAAGTGAATAGCCCAACACCTTATCAACCGCGTTGTGCCTTCCAATATCTTCGTAGCGAACAAGTATGCCAGATTCATCGGCCAGAGACGCACTGTGTACACCTCCGGTCAAGCGGAATAAATCGGATCGGTCCTCCAACTCGCTCATCAAACTTACTATCTTCTTGACCCCTAATTGCCAATCAGACAACACCGGCTGCAACTGCCGGGCATCATTAATAAAATAAAGTCCGGCTCTGCCCTTGCCACAGCAACTGGCAATATGCCGGCGCAGAAAACTATCCGTACGTATCTCCGGGTGAGTAGTTTCAATCCACAGTAAGCCTTCGTCTTCATCGCAGCGAATATCTTTAATATCTGAACGCTGCCCTATGAGTCCTTCACTGAGGAGGAAACCAACGATTAGCTCTTTTAATCCTATCGGTGAGCAGATTATAGTGGACAATTCGTTGTGATTAAGAAAAACAGTCAATGCTTTTTCAGTAACTACATTTGCCGTTCTATCCTCAATAATTTCTCGATTGTAGTTTAGAATTTTGCGTTCTATGTAAATCGGCAGTCCTGTCATATCATTGACTCCTTCCCAGATGAATTTAACCAAGCCCATACCGACCTCACAAAGAATAGTGAGATCATTACGGGTTTCCTGATATACCGATTGATTCAGAAAGTCGTTAAACAACAAATTGGCATGGCTTCGGCGCCTGACCGCAGGAGCTTTGGCGGGATTGTCACTTGGATAACAGTCATAAATCATAATTCCTATCTGTTAACTGGGAAATAGTGTATCAGGTTACCCACTGTTTGTCAACTTTCGGCCCAACACACCGGTCGCTACACCACCGCTTGCAGTTTAGTGTCGGACGATAGGACCTGGAACCGGAGCCTCGTTATCATGACCGGGATAACGTAGCTTGCGCTTTACTTCCGTAGATATCATCAATTGATCCTGTAGTGATTGATGCCGTATTGATGGTCTACTGTGTACACTGAACGATCTTAACTCCCTCATGATAAACTTTTTCGTTGACATTCAGAAAAGATATACAGGAAACTTGATAAAAGCAGAGATGGCATTATTGCACGGGAAGAATAACGGTCGTAATCAAGTCGTTGTCTTTTGAGATAGGTGGAAAACAACGAAGGTTTGCGTATAGCCAACAAGGAGGAGTGTAACGTGAAGACCAACAAAGAATCCGTTGAAAAGGAACCAGTCAATATTGCCGAGGGTATTTACTGGGTAGGTTACTCTGATGAAAACAGGGGCCTTCACTGTAACCCATATCTGATTATTGAGGGCGATGAAGCTGTTTTAATTGACGGTGGAAACCGTGATGATTTCAGCACTGTCATGCTCAAAATCCTTAGAACGGGACTGGAGCCTTCACGAATTATCAGGCTGATTTACCAACACTATGACCCGGACCTCTGCGGAAGCCTGCCCCAGTTAGAAGCGATCATAAATAATGATGCGCTCAGAATCATATCTCATACAGAGAACAATGGCTTCATTCGTTACTATTCCGATAAAACTGAGAAACTCGATTTTCGTGAATTGGACAACCATTTTGACTTCGCTACCGGCAGACGGTTGGAGTTTTATGCAACTCCCTATTGCCATCAGCCAGGTAGCTTTGTTACATATGATACGAAAACAAAAACACTGTTCTCGAGTGATTTGTTCGGCAGCTTTGATACCCAATGGACATTAATGCTTGAACTGGATGAGGCTTGCAGGGAATGCCAGGATCCGAAAGAGTGTTCCTTGGATTTAACGAAATGCCCTGTCAACGGAATCGTGATGTTCCATCAAAAAGTGATGACATCAAACCGTGCACTGGCAAACACCCTAAATACTATTGAAAAATTAGATATCGATAGAATAGCTCCTCAGCATGGCGGCGTTATCTCTACCAAAGAGGATGCAAAAGCAATTATTCGGCATTTACGCGCCATTAAGAACGTCGGTATCGATTACCTATTGTCGGGGGAATTCATATGAACAAGCGACATTTACAACTGCAGGACATTTTATCAAACGGCTTGCGTTCAGATAGCGACATTAAAGCCTATGCGTTAGAGAGCTTCGCAAAGGAGATTGACTACCATAATCAAACGGAACT